>JAUIDW010000473.1 GCA_030428395.1 bacterium
GCAGATCCGCGAGGGCTGCGCGCCGGGCACCGTGATGGTCCAGCGGATCGCGAGCGAGGGCGCGCCCACCGTGCTGCGGACGACGCGGTTCCTGCGCGGCGACGACGAGCGCGTCGCGATGGAGGCCACGACGACCCTCGAGGACGGGACGCCCGCCGGGCCGCCGCAGGAGGTCGAGGCCGCCTGGGCCGAGCTGCGCGACCACGCGCGCTTCCCCGCCGCGATGACGACCCGCACGCGCGCGACCTGCGAGGTGCCCGCCGGCGCGTTCGACTGCTGGCTCTACACGATCGACCGCAGCGACGAGGACGGCGCGGTGGTGGACCGCCTGTACTTCGCCCCCGCGCACCCCGGTCCGCCCGTGCTGTTCGAGACCGAGCGCGACGGGCGCGTCGTGATGCGCATGGAGCTCCTCGAGCTGCGCCACGAGGACCCGCGGGGCTGAGCCGCGAGTCCCGGGCCCCGGGAAAAGAGCGCGGCCCCGCCCCTCCCCGGGACGGAGCCGCGCCACCTCCTCCAGGAGTGGGGGGGCGAGAGCGCCGGGAACGCCTTCAGCGCCCGACGAGTGCCCGGCGCACGGGGTGGGGGTTGCAGGGACGGGCCGACGCGAGGCGCACGTCGTCCATGAGGCCGACGAACGACTCGGCGGCGCCCCCGCTGGAGAGAACCAGGTCGAGCTGGACCGGCCCGTAGGTCGGGTCGTCCCCCGTGGCGCGGTAGCTCAGGCCGTGGCCGGGCGTCGACTCGTAGGACGTCCAGGCCGAGAGCTGGCCGTTGACGTACAGGGCGAGCCGGGTGCCGTCCCACTCCATGGCGAGGTGGTTCCACTCGTCGAGCTCGACGAGGTGCTGGCTGTGCAGGATCGTCCACGGCCCGGGCGCGGACAGCGAGTCGTTGGCCACGATGGCGCGCACGCGGCCGTCGGGCTCGAGGCCGAGCTGGTACACGGTGCGGCCGATGATCCGCGGCTGGCCGTTCAGCTGGAAGACGGGGATCCCGCCGGGCTCGCGGTTGTGGAACTGGAAGGTCGCCTTCTCCGCCAGGCGCGCGGACTGGTGGTGGTCGATCTTGATCCGCATCTCGAGCCAGCCCGTCGCGGGCTCGAGGCTCGGCGTGGTCGGCACGACCAGGGCGCCGGGGTTCGGGCGCGGGTCGGCCGGGTCGTTGAAGCTCATCGAGAACGCGCCCGAGGCGGCGTCGCTCGAGTAGCTCATGCGCCGGCCGGGGTCCGGGCGGTAGCCGTGGTTCGCCAGCGGGCTCGCGTCCGCCACGGTGGGGGACGCGGGGCCGTGCAGGTTGAAGAAGGTGCCCTCCTCGAAGTCCCAGTGGCCGAGCTCCTGGGCGGCGGCGGGGGCGGCGAGCGGCGCGAGGGCCGCGGCGAGGGTCAGCAGTCGAAGGGTCGTGCGTCGCATGCGAGGTGTCCTCGTTCGGGGTCGTCTCGACGGGGATCACGCCCCTCATCCGCCGGGCGGCGGGTCCGTTACGCCCCCGTTCGCGAGAATCCGGCGAGATCGGCGCGCGCCGCTCCTCGCGGGCCCGCCGGGAGGGTCCAATCGAGCCGCCGTGCTGCTCCTCCTCGCGCTGGCGCTGCCCCAGGTATCCCCGGAGCCGTCCCCGGAGCCTCCGCGGGAGGCGGTCGACGCCGCCGTGCGCGCCGGGGTCGCGTACCTGCGCGCGCACCAGCTGCCGACCGGCGGCTGGCCCTTCGAGGGCCTCGGCGACCGCGAGGGCTGCGGGAACACCGCGCTGATGCTCTACGCGCTGCTCGCGAGCGACGTGCCGCGCGACGACGAGGCGGTCGTGGACGCGCTGACGAACCTGAGCGGGACGGACTGCTTCCGCACGTACGACGCGGCCTGCCTGCTGCTCGCGCTGGCCCGCCACGACCCGCTCGAGCACGCGACGTGGATCGACGAGGTCGCCGCGCGGCTGCTCGAGTGGCAGACCCGCGACGGCGACTGGGGCTACCCCGGCGGGGCGGACCTCTCGAACACGCAGTACGCCGCGCTCGGGCTGCGCGCCGCGGCGCTGGCCGGGTCTCCGGTACCGGCCGAGGCCTGGCGCCGGACCGCCGCGGCCGTGGCGGACTACCAGCGCCGCGACGGCTCGTTCGGCTACCAGCGCGGGGCCAGCGCGACGGACTCGATGTCCGCCGCCGGCGCGGGGACGCTGGCGCTGTGCGCCGCGATGCTGGGGCCGGAGGGCGACGACGACGGGGCGCGGCGGCGGCGCGCGCGGATCGAGGACGCGCTGGAGCACCTGGGGGAGCACGCCGAGCGCGCGCTGCGCACGGACGGCGGCGCGTGGCCCTACTACCGGCTGTACGGAGTCGAGCGCGTGGGCGCGTTCGCGCGGACGGAGCGCCTGGGCGAGCTGGGCTGGTACGCGACCGGCGCGGCGGCGATCCTCGCCAGCCAGCGAGCCGACGGCAGCTGGGGCCACCCGCGGGACGGCGGGCACGACGACTGGGTGCTGCCCCGCACGGCGTTCGCGCTGCTCTTCCTGCAACGCGCGAGCGCGGCGCCGCTCTCGCCGGTGGGCGAGCGCTCGCCCGCCGCCCGCCGCGCGGGGTTCCACGAGACGGGCGCGCGGCGCGCCGACGTCCGGCTGGCCGCGCGCGTGGACGCGGACGTCACGCTGTGGATCGCCGGGTGGGGGCCCACCGTGCGCGCGCGCGAGCGCCCGGGGGAGACGGGCCGGGGTCCGCGCGTCGTCCGGGTCGAGTACGTCGTGCCCGCGGCGGAGGGCGACACCGTGCTGGCGACGGTCGCGGGCGACCCGCGCCGGCCCGCGGGCCCGCGGCGGTTCGAGGCGCGGGTGCCGTGGCCCTCGGGCCGCGCCGAGGAGCTCGCGGTCGTCGCGCGGGTCACGCTGCTCGAGGCGGACGGCGCCGGCAGCGCGGGGGTCGCGTCCCCGCCGCTCGCGCTGCGCTACCACCGCTCGGCCGCGGGGCGCGCGGCGGACGAGCGCGCGGAGCGCGACGCGAACCTGCTGGCCCGCGCGCGGACGCGGGTCGCGGCGTCGTCGGT
>JAUIDW010000082.1 GCA_030428395.1 bacterium
GCTCGCCGCCGCCGCCCTGCTGGGCGCCTGCGGCGGCCCGCGCGAGCCGGACCCCGCGGGCGCGCCGCCCAGCGTCCTGCTGGTCGTGTGGGACACCGTCCGGGCGGACCGCACCAGCGCCTACGGGCACCTGGTCCCGACGACGCCGCGGCTGGAGGCCCTGGCGGCGGACGGCGTGCGCTTCGAGCGCGCCATCTCGGCCTCGAGCTGGACCGTCCCGGGACACGCCAGCCTCCTCACGGGCCTCCCCGCTCGCGCGCACGGTGCGAGCTACGCGTACCCATGGCTGAACGACCGCTTCGAGACGCTGGCCGAGTCGCTGCGCGCCGCCGGGTACGACACGTACGCGTTCTCCGCCAACCTGCACTTCGGGCCGGAGACGAACCTGGCGCAGGGCTTCGACCGCTTCGAGCACCCCTGGGACGAGCGCTGGGAGCCGCGGCTCGCGGAGCTCGGGCGCACGCGGCCGAGCCAGGACAAGGACGCCGCGGACGTGGCGGGGGAGGCGCTGCTCGCCTGGCTGGACGCGCGCCCCGCCGACGCGCCGCCGTTCTTCGCCGTGCTGAACATGATGGAGGCGCACCTGCCGGTGCGGCCCTCGGAGACGTCGCGCGCGGCGCTCATGGACGAGGCGCTGGCGGAGGCCTCGCGGCGCTGGGACGAGGAGCCGCCGAGGCTGATCCCGTGGATGCTGCAGGAGCGCGCGGCGACCCCCGAGGAGCTGGCGCTGGTCGCGGCCAACTACGACGCGGCGCTGCTCGACCTGGACCGGCGCACCGGCGCGCTGCTGGACGCGCTGGAGGAGCGCGGGGTGCTGGACGACTGCCTCGTCGTCGTCACCTCGGACCACGGCGAGAACCTCGGCGAGCGCGGGCTCTTCGACCACAAGTTCTGCCTGTACGACACGCTGCTGCGCGTCCCGCTCGTGGTGCGCCCGCCCGGCGGCGGCGCGGCGCGCGTGGTGGCGGAGACGGTCTCGAGCCAGGACGTGCACGCGACCGTGCTGGCCGCGGCGGGCGTCGCCGTGCCGGCCTCGACCACCGCGCCCACCTCCGCGGGGACGCGCGGCCGCGACCTGCTGGCGGGCCCGCTCGAGCCCCGGCCGGTCGTCGCGGAGCTGCGCGCGGCGCGGCTGAAGCTGCTCGAGCGCGAGGCGCAGGGGCGCGACGACTTCGACTGGCCGCGCTGGCTGCGGCTGTTCGAGGCGATCGAGTTCGGCGGCGAGAAGCTGATCCGCGCGTCCGACGGCGGGCTCGAGCTGTTCCGCGTCGACCGCGACCCGGGCGAGACCGAGGACCTGGCCGGCGCCGAGCCCGCGCGCGCGCGCCGCCTGGCCCGGGCGCTCGACGACTGGCTCCGGGGCGTGCGGGAGTTCGACGCGGAGGCCGAGGACGAGGCCGGCAAGCGCCGCGTGCTGAGCGAGGAGGACCGCGCGCGCCTGGACGCGCTCGGCTACGTGGAGGACTGACCCGGCCGCCGCGGCGCGGATCGGCCTTCCGGGCCCGCACGGCAGCGAGTACGCTCTCGCGCCCGGGCGCCGTCCTCCCCCGGTCCGCCATGTCCACCGCCCCCTCGCCCGCGGCCCCCCGAGGGCCCGCGACGCCCGCGCGACCCGCGCGCGTGCTGCGCCTGCCGGCCGACGCGCCGCCGAGCCTGCTCGTGGTGATCGACACCGAGGAGGAGTTCGACTGGTACGGCTCCTTCGACCGGGGCCAGACCGCGGTCACGGCGATGGACTCGATCGGGCGCGCCCAGGGCCTGTTCGACGAGTTCGGGCTGCGGCCGACCTACGTCGTCGACTACCCCGTCGCCAGCCAGGAGCGCGGCGCGGCGCCGCTGCGCGAGTTCCTGGCCCAGGGGCGCTGCTCGATCGGCGCGCACCAGCACCCGTGGGTGTGCCCGCCGCACGAGGAGGAGCCGGGGCCGCTGAACTCGTACCCGGGCAACCTGCCGCCCGAGCTCGAGCGCGCCAAGCTGCGCGAGCTCGTCGCCGTGCACGAGGCGACCTTCGGCGCGCGCCCGCGGATCTACAAGGCCGGCCGCTACGGCCTGGGGCCCAGCACGGGCGCGATCCTGGCCGAGGAGGGCTTCGAGGTCGACGTCAGCGCGCGGCCGTCCTTCGACCTCTCCGACCAGCTCGGGCCGGACTACTCGCGCTTCCCGCCGTTCCCGTTCTGGCTGGAGGGGGGCGAGGACCGCGGCGTGCTGGCGATCCCCGAGTCCGGCGGCTTCGTCGGCTTCGCCGCCGCCGGCGGGTCCGCGCTGCACCGGCTGGCCACCCGGCCCGCCCTGCGGAAGGCGCGCGTGCCCGGGATCCTGTCCCGGCTGGGGGCGCTCGACCGCCTGCAGCTGTCCCCGGAAGGCTTTTCCCACGAGGACCACCGGCGCCTGACCGAGGCCCTGCTGGCCCGCGGCGTGCGGACCTTCGTGTTCTCGTTCCACAGCCCGTCGGTGGCCCCCGGCTTCACGCCCTACGCGGCCAGCGAGAAAGACGTGCAGGACCTGCTGGACACCTGCCGAAGGTACTTCGAGTACTTCCTCGGGACGCTCGGGGGGGTGGGGCGCACGCCCCTCGAACTGAAGGAACTGCTCATGGATCGGGCCGAGGAGCGCGCCGCGTGAAGGTGCTGGGCATCTCTCCCCTCGACAAGGACGCCACGGCGTCGCTGGTCGAGGACGGGCGCGTGCTGTTCGCCGCCGGCGAGGAGCGCTTCAGCCGCGTGAAGCAGCACGCCGGCTTCCCCGGCCGCGCCATCGCCGCCGCCCTGGAGGCGACGGGCACCGCGCCGGAGGAGATCGACGTGGTCGCCTACCCGTTCCTGACCTGGGAGCAGGAGGCGCGCCTGATCGAGAAGGCCTTCGCCGACGAGGCGCGCTTCGCGCGCGAGTTCTCGCCCCGCGACCTGCAGGCGCAGCTGGCGGAGGCCGAGAAGCGCGTCCCGCACCGGACGGCGGAGATCCACGGCCTGAAGGACCCCAACGAGCGCATGGAGAAGAGCCTCGCCAAGCGGCTCTTCTACCGGCTGGCGGGCGGCACGCCGGCGGTGTCCCGCGAGGTCGCCGCGCGGCTCTCGCGCCAGTGGGCCGCGCGCGCGATCGAGGACCACCGCAAGTGGAACGTCGAGCTGGACGCCGAGCTGGCGAAGCTGGGCCTGGCGGACAAGCTGCAGCGCTGCGAGCACCACCTGTCGCACGCCGGCAACGCCTACCACGCCAGCGGGTTCGACCGCGCGCTGATCGTGACCATCGACGGGTACGGCAGCGGCCTGGCCGGCTCGATCAGCCTCGGCGAGGGCGGCAAGATCAAGCGCCTGCACAACCTGCGCTTCCCGTACTCGCTGGGCAGCTTCTACGAGATGGTCACTTCGTCGCTGGGCTTCCACCCCGACCGCCACGCCGGCAAGGTCGTGGGGCTCGCGGCCTACGGCGACCCGGCGGTGCTGTCCGACGTGCTGCGCGCGCGCTTCTCGGAGGAGGGCGGCGACGTCCGCATCTTCGAGAACCTGAACGTGCACTTCTCGCGGCACCTGTCGACGCGCTTCCCGAAGATCGACCTGGCCGCCGCGTGGCAGTACGTGCTGGAGGAGGTCGCCAAGAAGCTCGTCCACCACTGGGTGCGCGAGACCGGCTGCGGCAACCTGGTGCTGTCGGGCGGCGTGACGGCCAACGTCAAGATGAACCAGCGCCTGCACGAGGTCGACGGCGTCGAGGCGCTCTTCGTGTACCCGAACATGGGCGACGGCGGCTGCGGGACGGGCTACGCCCTGCACCTGTGCCGCGAGGCCGGCTTCGAGCCGGAGCCCTTCTCGACGGCCTACCTCGGCCCCGAGTACTCCGACGACCAGATCCGGGCCGTCCTGGACGCCCAGGGGCTGGCCTACACCGCGCCGGACGACCTGCCGGCGGAGGTCGCGCGGCGGATCCACGACGGGCAGGTCGTGGCGCGCTTCGGCGGCCGCATGGAGTACGGCCCGCGGGCCCTGGGGAACCGCTCGATCCTCTACCACGCGCGCGAGCCCGAGGTGAACCACTGGCTGAACAAGCGCCTGGGCCGCACGGAGTTCATGCCGTTCGCCCCGGTGACGCTGTGGGAGGCGCGCGAGCGCTGCTACGAGCACCTCGCCGGCGCCGAGCACGCGGCCGAGTTCATGACCGTGACGTTCGACTGCACGTCGTGGATGCGCGAGAGCTGCCCCGCGGCGGTCCACGTCGACGGCACCGCCCGCCCGCAGCTCGTCAAGCGCGACGTCAACCCGGTCTACTACGACATCCTGACCGAGTACGAGAAGCTCTCCGGCATCCCCTGCCTGATCAACACGAGCTTCAACATGCACGAGGAGCCCATCGTCTGCACGCCGGAGGACGCCGTCCGCGCCTTCCTGCTGGGGCACCTCGACGTGCTCGCGATCGGCCCGTTCCTGGTGCCGAACCCCGAGGGCGAGACCGGCAGCCGTTCCACCGGCTCCGCCGCCCTGGCGGGCGCGCACGCCTGACGCGCGCTCAGTCGCCGTCGGCGCGGAAGCGGTGCGACTGCGTCAGCAGCTGGCGGCAGTCGCGCAGGAAGCGCCCGCCGCGCGCGTACGTGACGTAGTTGTCGACGAAGTGCAGCGGCAGCGCGACGCCGTAGAAGGCGTACAGCGCGAGCTTGGCGTCCACCGTCAGGCCGACCACCGTCCAGGGGCCCGCCGCCAGGTCCACCAGCGCGGCGCCCAGGAAGTACAGCAGCGACAGGTCGAAGTTCAGCGCCATCACGCGCAGCGTCGCCAGCGGGCCGCCGAAGCTCGGGTAGGGGGTCGGACCCTGCGGCTCGGCCGCGGGCGCGGAGGGCTCGTCCTCGTCGTCGACGCCCAGGGCCCGCACGACCCAGGCGGCCTCGCCCGGCCGCCGGAGCAGCGCCGAGCGGCACACGACCGCCAGCGGCGCGTCGCGCAGGAACTTGTGGAACATCGTGGCCAGTAGCGCGGTCACGCCGAAGGCGAAGGTCCACAGCTCGCCGGTGGTGCGCACCGCCAGGACGCCCAGGGCGACGAAGAAGGCGGACTTGACGAGCAGGTGGAAGAAGAACTCGTGGAAGGCCCACTCGAGCTTCTCGACGCCGTGGTACCGCGCGACCTCGCCGTCGACGCAGTCCAGCACGTAGTACAGGAACACGAGCGCGAACCCGAGCGCCGCCGGGCCGCCGCCCAGCGGCAGCAGGGCAGCGCCCGCCAGCCCGCACACGAGCATGCCCACGGTCCCCACGGTGGGGCTCAGGCCGAGCTTGAGGAACGTGCGCGTGACCGGGAGCGACACCCAGTCGCCGACGAGCATTCCGGCCACGTCGTTGTAGCGGCGCACGGGCTCCTGGAGCCGTCGCCGTAGTTCCGCCAGGGACTCGACCATGCGAACCTCCTCGGACCGCGGCCGGCTCGATCTCCCCCCGAGCCGATTGCGATCTCCCAGGCCCAGGATACGGGCGGCCGCGCGGCGTACCAGCAGGCAAATCGGCCCCGGGAAAGCCCTTCCGGGTCTCCCCGGGCGGCCCGCGGCGCCGCGGCGGGGCTCAGGTGTCGTGCATCCAGCCCTGCAGCGAGCGGTGCCAGAACAGCGCCCCGCTGGCCACGTGGGCGGCCAGCAGGCCCCAAAGGAGGGCCCGGACGGCCGGACCCGCCCGCCCGAGCCGGCCCACGTCGAGCCGGCCCAGCTCGACGATCGAGAGGACGAACACCAGGTACAGGCAGGGGACCGTGCCCCAGTAGAAGTTGCCGTGGTAGAGCCACGCTCCGGTCTCCGCGAACAGCAGGAACTGCGCCAGGGCGACGCCGAGGGCGAGCCAGGCGAGGACCAGCGGCCGCCGGTCCGCCACGGCGCGCCCGGCCAGCAGGGCGAAGCCGGCGGGGAAGGCGAAGGACACCAGCAGGGACCCCAGGGCGTGCGTCTCGCCCGCCGGGATCTCGGTGAACTTCAGCCACACCGTCAACGGCTCGAAGGCCAGGCCCGAGCCCCGCTCCTCGCCGAACCCCGTGACCAGCTGCATGCCCAGCACCGGCAGCGTCGGCAGCAGGGCGGCGGCCAGGCTGCGCAGCGGCCAGCGGCGTGCGAGCCCCACGAGCGCGACCGCCGGCAGGAACGCCAGGGCGAAGTTGGGCTTCACCAGCGCCGAGAGCGCCAGCATCGCGCCCGAGAGCAGCGCCGCGCCCGCGCCGGGGACCGCCGCGCGCGCCAGCGGCACGAAGGCCGCCACGGCGAAGGGCAGCGCGGCGATGGCGGTCGGGTTGTGCCACACGGTCGGCGTGAACTGGCCCAGGTAGATGCGCGGGTACATCCACCAGTTCACGACGGGCGAGACGAGGAACGCGGCGATCCACAGGCCCGCGGTGCCCAGCGGCCCGGGGCGCGCGCCCACCGCGGTCGCCAGCCGGCGGGTCAGCAGCAGCCGGGCGCCCACCGCCGCCGTCAGCACAGCGGCCGAGGCGGTGCGCAGCGCCGCGAGCTCGCCCGAGAAGCCCGTCAGCGCGTTCAGGACCGCGTGGAACAGGAAGTGGGGCGGCCAGCCCAGCCCGCGCGCCGCGCGCGAGGCCAGCCGCACGTGCAGCACGTGGTCGTTCTGCGGCGGCCGGCGCGCGTACCCGTCCAGCACCAGCCAGGCGAGCACGAGCAGCAGCGCGAGCACCGCCGCGGCGAGCACCCACGCGACGCCGCGGACCCCGGACGCGCCGCCGGCGGAGGACCGCGCCGCCGGGCCGCCCTCGGAGGTGTCGCGCGCCGCCATCCGGGGATCTTCGGCGCTCGCGCGGGCAGCCGCAACGCCCCCCGGCCCGCGCGCGCTCCCGGTCCGCGGGGGAGCGCCGGTCCCGGGCCGTGCAGGGCCACGGGGGCGAGGGGCGCGCGGCGGGCGGCCGCGGCCTAGCATGCGGGCCATGGCCCGCGCGCGGCGATTCCTGGACCGGCGGCTGACCCCGGCGGAGGCCGCGGCGCTCCAGGAGGAGCTGCGCGGCCGCGTGGTCGAGCGGCCGCTGCCCGCGCCGCGCACGGTCGCCGGCGTCGACCTGTCCGCCCGCGGCGGCGACGCGCGGGCGGCGGTCTGCGTGCTGTCCTTCCCCGGGCTCGAGCTCGTCGAGGAGGCCACCGCCGTGCGCCCGATGGACTTCCCCTACGTCCCCGGCCTGCTGGCCTTCCGCGAGGTGCCGGCGATCCTCGACGCCTACGCGAAGCTGGCGGTCGAGCCCGACGTCCTGCTGGTCGACGGCCACGGCCGCGCGCACCCCCGCCGGTTCGGCGTCGCCTGCCACCTGGGCGTCGAGCTGGACCGCCCGGCGGTCGGCGTGGGCAAGTCGCGCCTGGTCGGCCGTCACCGCGAGCCCGGCCCGCGCCGGGGCGCGCGCACACGCCTGGTGGACGGCGACGAGCTGCTGGGCGCCTGCCTCCGGACGCGCGACGGGGTGAAGCCCGTGTACGTGTCCGTCGGCCACCGCGTCGCGCTGGACGACGCCGTGCGCCTGGTGCTGCGGTGCGCGCCGCGCTACCGCCTGCCCGAGCCGATCCGCCGCGCCGACCGCGTCGCGGGCGCGCTGTAGGCGCGCCGCGGGCCGGCGGCGGCTCAACGGTCGTCGGCGTACTCCATGAAAATCGCGTCGAGCTCGTCGAGGTCGAGCCCGTAGAGGCGCTTGAACACCCCCTCGATCGCGTCGACGTCGCCGCGCGGCGTCGTGCCCATCACCTGGAGGAACTCGGGGAACACGTCCTTGTGCTCCTTGCGGGCCCACTTGCTGTCGCGCAGGAACTCGATGAGCAGCGCCGCCTGCTTGTAGTTGTCGCCCGCCGCGCTGCCGCCGGTCTTGCGGTCCGCGTCCGACGAGTACAGCAGGCTCTGCAGCTCGACGAACTGCCGCAGCCGGGTGTGGCGGCCCTTCTTCACGGCGTTCGCGACGACGTTGCGGTCGTTCTCGCTGGACTCGACGTACTCCGCGACGCCCTCCTGGAACCAGGAGCCGCCGCCGTTCAGGAACAGCCGGTTGGCGAAGACCTGGTGGGTCGCCTCGTGGATGTGGACCGGCGAGTTGGGGTTGCCGTAGGGCGCCGCGTAGTAGTCGCGCCAGGCGTGCCCGCCCGAGCGGCTGGCGTGCTCCTTCGTCACGCCCGCGATCTTCATGTAGTACTCGTAGTACTGGTCCGGCGTGATGAACACGAAGACCGGCATGAGCTTCTGCCCCTCGCACTCGTCGAAGGGGAAGGTCTTGCGGATCTCCTTGTAGAACTCCTCCATCTTCTTGCCGAACAGCTTGGCCTTGCCCTTGTTCGACAGGATCAGGTAGTGGTCGGTGCGCATGACCAGGTCGAGCTCGTCGACCAGGTCGTCCGGCGCGTCGCGCCGCCAGCGCTCCTCGGCCTCCTCGTCGGTCCAGTTCGCGTCGCGCACCTCGCCCTCGTACGAGATGCCCTCGTCGAACAGCCGCCGCACCTCCTTGGCGAGGTCCTTCGGAGGCGCGGGCTCGAACGTCGCGCGCAGCGCGTAGCCGGCGTCCGCGAGCATGCCGGTCAGGCACCAGACCTCGCCGACTTCCTTGCCCTTCTCCCAGTAGGGCCCGCGGCCCGCCGCCGCGTACGTGGCGTACCCGTAGGCGCCGGGCGCGAGCCACGTCTCGGTGAACCGGAACGGCACGTCGCCGTCGCGCGCGCGCCGGGCCAGGCCCTCCTGGATCTCCATGCGGAAGGGGATCGGCTCGTTGTAGGAGAACGTCTCGCGCGGGAAGAGGATGAGCGCCAGCTCGACCTTCGAGCCCTCGAGCTCGCCGGTCCACATGACGGGCATCGTCTCGTTCGAGATGTCGCGCCGCTTCAGCTCGGCGAAGGGACCGAGCTGGAACGTCAGCCCGAGGTCGGGGAAGGCCGCCACGCCGCTCGTGTCGTCGTCGGCGCGGCCGGGCGGCGCCGAGGGAGCGGGCGGAGCGGCGGTCGGCGCGGGGGCGGCCGCCGCGGCCAGGAGCGCGGCGGCGGCGACGAGTGCGGCGGGAACGGGCGCGATGCGGCGCATGGGACGTCCTCCTCGGGGGCCGGGGGCGAAACGAGGGCGTGGGACCCGCGCCCAGGATAGCCGCCCGGCTCCGGCCGCGGGCCCCCCGGGCCGGGCGCTCCCCGGACCCGCGCGCGGGAACGCCGGGGGCGGGACGCCCGGACCCGGGGGCGGCGGGGGGCGAGATCGGACCCGCGGAGCCTGGTCCCGCCGCCGCGCGCTGGCAGGATGCGGGCCGCTCGCTCCGCCCCGGGCGCCTCCCCCGCCCGCCCCGCGCCTCGCCGGTCCCCCATGCGCATCGCCCTCGTCACCTGCCGCGACCTGCCCGAGCCCGACCCCGACGACGCCCCCCTCCGCGCCGCCCTCGCCGCGCGCGGGCACGAGCCCGTGTCCGTGGCCTGGGACGACCCCTCCGCGCCGCTCGACGGCGTCGACCTGTTCCTGCTGCGCTCGGCCTGGAACTACTACCTCGAGCCGCAGGCCTTCCTCGCGTGGGTCGAGCGCGCCGCCGAGCGCGCCCGCTTCCACAACCCGCCCGACGTGCTGCGCTGGAACGTGCACAAGGGCTACCTCGAGGAGCTCGAGCAGCGCGGAGTGCCCGTGGTCCCCACGCGCGTGCTGCGCCGTGGCCAGGACCCCGACCCCGCCGCGGAGCTCGCCGCCGCCGGCTGGGACGACGTCGTGGTCAAGCCGTGCGTCTCCGCGGCGTCCTGGCGCACGCGCCGCTTCCGCGGCGACGACCTGTCCGACGCCGCCGCCTTCGCCGCCGAGCTCCTGGCCGAGCGCGACGTCCTCGTGCAGCGCTTCGAGCCCGGCGCCGAGGACCCGGGCGAGCGCTGCCTCGTCTGGATCGACGGCGAGTTCACCCACGCCATCCGCAAGCGCCCGCGCCTCGAGGGCCAGGACGAGTCCGTCGCCGCGGACGCGCCGCCCTCCGGCGCCGAGCTCTCCGTCGCCGAGCGCGCCCTCGCCCCGCTCGCCGACCGCCTGCTCTACGCCCGCGTCGACCTCATGCCCGGCCCCGACGGCGCCCCGCGCGTGTCCGAGGTCGAGCTGATGGAGCCCTCGCTCTTCTTCCCCCAGGGCCCGCACGCCCTCGACCGCCTCGTCGCGGCGCTGCCGACGGCGTGACGACGCCCTCAGGCCAGCCGCAGCCCGCAGTCGGGGCAGCGGGGGGCGCGGGGGAAGGTGGCGCCGCAGGCGGGGCAGGTGAACTCGGCCTGGTCGGCGTCCACGGCGGCGGCGTCGCGGGCGGCGAGCTCCGCGGGGGTCATGCCGGCGCGCCAGTGGGCCTCGAGGCACGCGGCGGCGCGCTCGGCGTCGGGGCCCGCGACCGCGAGCCAGAAGCGGGTGCCTCAGGCGTTGGCGTTCTGGCCGGGCGGGCCGACGATGCGCGCGGGGACGCCGCCGTCGTGCAGCACGTGGAGCAGCCGCTCGAGCTCCTCGGCGGGGCCCTGGGCCATCACGGCGAGCTGGCTCACCGCGCGCCCTCCGCGTCCTCGGCGAGCAGCTCCTCGACGAGCTCGACGAAGCGCTCCTTCAGCCGCTCGTGCTCCGCGCCGGTCGCCGGGCCGGAGAAGCCGGTGTGGATCGCGCGGGGCGTCCCGGCGCCGTCGAGGAAGATCGTGGTGGGGTAGGCCACCACCCGGTCGAGGTAGGGGAAGGCGCGCGTCGCCGAGGCCTTGTTGGCCGTCCCGGCGAGCAGCAGCGGGTAGCCCACGTCCCAGCGGTCGCGGTAGCGGCGCAGCTGCTCGAGGTCGCGCTCGACGTCGCCGGTCACCTCGAAGGCGAGGCCCACGATCGAGAGTCCGCGGTCGGCGTAGCGCTCGTGCAGCTCGGCCAGGAACGGCGCCTCGTCGTTGCAGTTGGGGCACCACGTGCCGAAGAGCTGCACGATGCGCGCCCGGCCGGCGAAGGCGGGGTCGCCCAGGTCGCGCGTCTCGCCGTCGAGGTCGCGGTAGGCCAGGCCGGCGAGCGTCGCGCCGGGGCGCACGCGGTTGACGGCGAAGGCGTCCGGCAGGGCGGCCGCCCCGTCGCGCGCCGCGGTCCACGTCTCGTGCCAGCGGTCGCCCGACCAGAAGTCGCCGGCCAGCGTCCCGTCCTCGCCGAGCGTCGCGCGGAACAGGAAGGCGTGCGCGCCGTCGAAGCACGACAGCTCGAGCACGTCGTCGTCGAGGCGCCCGGCCAGGTAGCGGTAGTCGCCCAGGGTCGTCAGGAACGTCCCGACGACGCCGCCGTCGGGGCGCGCGCGGAACACGCCCACGGCCGGGGCGCGGCTGTTCGAGAAGTCGACCGCCCAGCGCCCCGCCACGCGCTCCGCCGCCGGGTCCGGCCGGCCCGGCATGCCGCCCGGCGGGCGCGCCGCGGCGCCGAAGGTCATCGAGGTCCACTGGATGTTCGAGCGCCGCTTGCGCCACGTCCCGGCCAGGCTCGCGCCGTTCGGCCCGACGGCGGCCGTCACGCGCGAGTCGTAGTGGGGGAAGTCGAGCACCAGCTCGCCGTTCTCCAGCGCGGTGTGCGGGACCTCGATGCGCTCGACGCCGTTCACGAGCGCGGCGACCGGGCCGCCCTCGCCCTTCTCGAGCACCAGCCGGAACCGCAGGCGCCCGCCGGGGCTCTCGAGCCAGGCGTCCCAGGGCCCGTACATCGGCTGGGGCATCGGCTCGGGCGCGGCCGTGCCGGCGTCCTGGTCCGCGTCCTGGGTCGGGCCGAGGGCGAGCAGCGGCAGCGCGGCGAGGGCGAGCAGCGGGGTCATGGCGGATGGGGGGGTCAGCCGCCGAGGGCCTCGAGCACCTCGGGCGAGTAGTGCGCGCGCAGGGCCATGCCCCCGGGCTTGGCCCGGCCCTCGAGGTGCGCGATGGCCCCCTTGCGGAAGGGCAGGGCGCGCGCGGTGCGGCGGTCGCCGGTGGTCAGGAGCGCGCACAGCTCGTCCATCCACGGCGCGTGCCCGACCGCGGCGGCGCGCACGCCGCGCAGGTGCTCGAGCAGGGCCGTCGAGGGCGCGTCGGCGAGCCCGTCCAGCACCTCGATCTCGCTCGAGCCGAGCTCGCGCAGGTGCTCCGCGGTCTGGCGGGCGCGCAGCAGCGGGCTGGCGTACAGCCGGTCGACGCGCACGCCCAGCCGGGCCAGGGCGCGGACCGCGGCGCGCATGGCGTCGTGACCCTCCGCCGACAGCGCGCGGTCGTGGTCGGATCCGGAGGCGCCGAGGGGCTCGGCGTCGGCGTGGCGGACGAGGAGCAGCTCCACGCGGCCGATTGTAGGGCCCCGGGCGCCCCCGGCGACCCCCCGAACCGCGGGCGGATCCGGCGCCCGGCGGGCGGCTTCCGGCGCGCGGAGGGCGGGCGAATATGCCAGGCTGACGAGCGTGTCGTCCGCGACTCGTCCGCCCCGCCCGCTCCTCGCCGGCGGGCTCCTCGGCCTGGCGCTGCTCGCGCTCGGCGCCGGGTGCCCCGCCCGCACCCCGCCGCCGGAGGGGCGCCCCAACGTCGTCCTGATCGTCGCCGACGACCTCGGCTGGGCGGACGTCGGCTGGCACCGCGACGCCGCGGGCCCGGCGAGCTTCACCCCGCGCCTGGACCGCCTCGCGGCCGGCGCGCTGCGGCTCGAGCGCTTCTACGCCCAGCCGGTCTGCTCGCCCACCCGCGCCGCGCTCCTGACCGGGCGCGACCCGATGCGGATCGGGCTGCAGTACTCGGTGGTGCGCCCCTGGACCGAGGGCGGCCTGTCCGAGGACGAGGTGCTGCTGTCCGAGGTGCTCGGCGCCGCCGGGTACCGCACCGGGGCGGTCGGCAAGTGGCACCTGGGCCACCGCGCGCCGGGGCTGCGCCCGCTCGCGCGCGGGTTCGACACGTTCTACGGGCACCTGACGAGCGCGGTCGACTACTTCACGCACGAGTACGCCGGCATCCACGACTGGCAGCGCGACGGCGAGCCGCTGCGCGAGGAGGGCTACGCCACCGACCTCCTGGCGGCCGAGGCGGCGGCCTTCGTCCGCGCCGCGGCGTCCGCCGGGGACGGGCGGCCGTTCTTCCTGTACCTGCCCTTCGGCGCGCCGCACGCGCCGCTGCAGGCGGACGCCGCGCGCCTGGAGCGCTTCGCCCACGTCGAGGACCCCGACCGCCGCGCCTTCGTGGCGATGGTCGCGGCCCTGGACGAGGGCGTCGGCCGCGTGCTCGACGCGCTCGAGGAGGCGAGCGTCGCCGACGACACGGTGGTGGTCTTCCTCAGCGACAACGGGGGCGACCCGAGCCTCGGCGCGGACAACGGGCCCCTGCGCGGCGGCAAGGGCACGACCTTCGAGGGCGGCGTCCGCGTCCCCGCGCTCCTGCGGTACGGGGCGGGCGGCGCGCCGGCCGGCGACGTCGAGGCCGTGCTGTCGGCGACCGACGTCTTCCCGACCGTGCTCGGCCTGTGCGGCGTCGAGCCTCCGGAGGGGGTCGAGCTGGACGGCCGCGACGCGTGGCCGGTCCTGGCGGGGCGCGCGGACGCGCCGCCGCGCGAGCTGGGCTTCGCCGTCGAGCACCGCAAGTGGTCCGAGGCCGCCCTGCTGGCGGGGCGCTGGAAGCTCGTCCGCGTCTTCCGCCCGCCGTGGCAGGACCCGGTCGACCACCTGTTCGACCTGGCGGCCGACCCCGGCGAGACCCGCGACGTCGCCGCCGACCACCCCGACCGGGTCGCCGAGCTGCGCGCGCGCCTCGCGGCGTTCCGCGCGCGCCACCCCCGGGACGGCCTGCGCTACTCGCGCCGGGCGCCGGAGGACTTCGAGCCGCCGGACGACTGGGCGCGCTGACGCCGGGCCCGGCAAAGCCGTATCCTGCGCCGCGATGCGGATCCTGCACCTCTTCAGCAACTGGAAGTGGACCGGCCCGGCCGAGCCCGCGCTGCACGCGGCGGCCGCGCTCGCGCGGCGCGGCCACGACGTGTCGATGGCGGTCGGCGACGCCGGCGGCGGCGAGCGCCACTTCCACGACCAGGTGCGCGCGCGGGGGGTCGAGCTCGTCGAGGGCCTGAAGCTGCGCCGGCACTTCGAGGTGTTCCCCAACCTCGCCGACGCGCGCGCCCTGGCGCGGCGGCTGGCGGAGCACCCGGTGGACGCGCTCGCGTGCCACATGGCGAACGACCACTGGATCGCCGCGCGGGCGCGGCGCCTGCTCGGCCGCGGCGCGTCGGTGCCGCCGATCGTGCGGGCCTCCTACGACCCGGAGGGCCCCGCGACGGGCCTGCGCGGCCGCCGCCTGCTGCGCCGGGGCACCGACGCCCTGATCGTGGCCTCGACGGGGGCCGAGACCGCCGCGCGGTCCCGCGTGCCGTGGCTGGCCGACCGCACGACCCTGGTCGAGCCCGGCGTGGACACCGACCGCTTCGACCGCGACCGCGAGCTGCGCGGACGGCGGGCGGAGCTCGGCATCCCCGCGGACGCGTTCCTCGTCGGCCTCGTGGCGCGGGTGCAGGCCCGCCGGCGGTTCGAGGTGTTCCTCGAGGCCCTCGCCGCGCTGCGCGAGACGGTGCCGGGCGTGCACGGGGTGGTCCTGGGCACGGCGTCGCCGCAGGACCTCGAGCAGATCGTGCTGGGCCCCGCGCGCGCGCTGGGGCTCGAGGGGCGCGTGCAGCAGCTCGGGCGCCAGCGCGGCGACGACTACGTGGCGCTGCTGCGCGAGCTGGACGCCATGGTCTACCTGGTGCCCGGCAGCGACGGCTCGTGCCGGGCGGTCCGCGAGGCCATGTCGATGGGGCTGCCCGTCCTCGCGGCGCGGCGCGGGATGCTGCCGGAGATCGTCGAGGACGGCGAGACCGGGGTGCTGTTCGACGACCGCCCGGGCGAGCTGTCGCGCGAGCTGGCCGCCCTGGCCGCCGACCCGGAGCGGGCGAGGGCCCTGGGCGCGGCGGCCGCGGTGGCGGCGCGCGCGCGCTTCGGCCTCGAGCGCCTGGGTCTGGGGTGGGAGCGCGTGCTCCTGGACGTGGCGCCGGCGGCCGCGACTCCCCCCGGCTGAGGGGCGGACGGCGAGCGGCCTTTCCGCGGCGCGCGCGACGGAGCGCCCGCCGGCCCCGTTAGGATCCGCGCCCCGGGCGCGCCCGCCGCCGTCTTCCCCGCGCGGCCTCCACGCGAAGCCGCGGCGCCCCTCCCTCCGACCGAGACCTGCCCGAACCGATGGACGTCTACGAGCGCTCCCTGGCCCGCCACCGCGAGTGCCGCGGCAAGATCGAGGTGCGCTCGCGCATGCGCCTCGAGTCCCAGGACGACCTGAGCCTGGCGTACACGCCCGGCGTCGCCCGGCCCTGCGAGGCGATCGCCGCCGACCCGGCGGCCGCCTGGGACCTGACGTGGAAGGGGCGCACCGTGGCGGTGGTGTCCGACGGCAGCGCCGTCCTGGGGCTGGGCGACATCGGCCCCGAGGCCGCCCTGCCCGTCATGGAGGGCAAGGCGGCGCTCTTCCGCGAGTTCGCCGGCGTGGACGCCGTCCCGCTGGTCGTGGGCGCGCGCGAGCCCGACGAGATCGTGGCCCTCGTGCGCGCCGTCGCGCCGACCTTCGGCGGGATCAACCTGGAGGACATCTCCGCCCCGCGGTGCTTCGAGATCGAGGAGCGCCTGCAGGACGTCGGCATCCCGGTGCTGCACGACGACCAGCACGGGACGGCCATCGTGCTGCTGGCCGCGCTGCAGAACGCGGCGCGCGCCGTGGGGCACTCGCTGGGGTCGCTGCGCGTCGTGGTCAACGGGGCCGGCGCGGCCGGCCGGGCGATCACGCGCCTGCTGTCGTGCGCGGAGGAGGCCTCGCGCTGCGTGCCCGTCGGCGAGGTGCTCGTCTGCGACTCGCGCGGGATCCTGGCGCCCGGCCGCGAGCGGATGGACGCCAGCAAGACCGAGCTGGCGGAGCTGACCAACCCCGACGGACGGACGGGCGACCTGCGTGACGCCCTGGAGGGCGCCCACGTCTTCATCGGGGTCTCGCGCGGCAACCTGATCGGCGCCGACGACGTGCGCCGCATGGGCGCCGACCCGATCGTGCTGGCGATGGCGAACCCCGAGCCCGAGATCCACCCCGACGAGGCGCGCCGGGGGGGCGCCGCCGTGGTGGGGACGGGCCGCAGCGACTTCCCCAACCAGGTGAACAACGTCCTGGCCTTCCCGGGGCTCTTCCGCGGGGCCCTGGAGGCGAAGGCGCGCTGCTTCACCAACGAGATGAAGCTGGCGGCCGTAGACGCCATCGCGGGGGCCGTGCCCGAGCCCACCGCCGGCCGGATCCTGCCGGAGGCCTTCGACCGCTCCGTGGCGGTCCGGGTCGCCCGCGAGGTCGCCGAGGCCGCGCGTCGCGACGGCGTCTGCGCCGGCTGACCCCGCGGGCCGCCGCCCATGCAGGCCTCGACGACCTCCCCGACCCCCGCCGGCGCGCAGGCGCCCCGCGCCGCCGCCCTGGCGACCGCCTCGGTCGCGCTCCTGGCGGTGCTGGCCTACCTGCCGGCGCTCTCGGCGGGGTTCGTCTGGGACGACGTCACCGTCACGAACAACCACCTGCTGAAGTCCGCCCGCGGGCTCTGGCAGATCTGGTTCGAGCCGCGCGCGCAGACCTACGAGGCGCACTACTGGCCGCTGACGTACACGACCTTCTGGGTCGAGCACCAGCTGTTCGGGCTGGACGCGCGGGCGCACCACGCGACCAACGTGCTGCTGCACGCGCTCAACGCCGTGCTCGTCGTGCGCCTCGTGCGGCGGCTGGAGCTGCCGGGCGCCTGGCTGGCCGGCGCGCTGTTCGCGGTGCACCCCGTGCACGTCGAGTCGGTCGCCTGGGTGGTCGAGCGCAAGGACGTGCTGTCCTGCGCCCTGACCCTGGCGTCGCTGCTGGCCTACGAGCGCTTCCACCGCGAGCGCCGCGCCTGGAGCTACCTGCTGGCCCTGGTCGCCTTCGCCGCGGCGATGCTGTCCAAGGGCGTGGCCCTCGGGCTGCCGCTGGTGCTGGCGGCGGGCGTCTGGTGGCGCACCCCGCGGCCGACGGCGCGCGCGTTCCTGCCGCTGGTGCCGTTCCTGCTGGTCGCCGTGGGGCTGGCGATCCCCGACGTCCTGTACTCGTACGACCGCGACCCGGTGCCGTTCGCGCACGCGCCGCTCGAGCGCGTCGTGCTCGTCGCCCGCGCGTTCTGGTTCTACGCCTGGAAGCTCGCGTGGCCGCTGGACCTGATGGCGATCTACCCGCGCTGGGAGCTCGATCCCGCGGCCGTGGGGGCCTGGCTGGCCCCGCTCGCGCTGGCCGGCACGGCGGCGTTCCTGCTTCTGCGCAGCCGCCGCGTGGGGCGCGGGCCGTTCGTGGTGTTCGTGTTCTACGCGGTGTTCCTCGCGCCGACGCTGGGGTTCCTCGACTACTACTTCATGACGTACTCGTACGTCGCGGACCGCTTCCAGTACCTCGCCAGCGCCGGCCCCCTGGTCGGCGCCGCGTGGCTGCTGTCGCGCCCCCGGAGCGCGCGAGTGCGGGCCGTGCTGGCGGGGGTCGGCGTCCTGGCGCTCACGGTGCTCTGCTTCCGCCAGGCGGGCGTGTGGCGCGACGACGAGGCGCTGTTCTCCCACAACGTGCGGCGCAACCCGGAGGCGTGGCTCGCGTGGACGAACCTGGGCAATGCGTACCTCGACCAGGGGCGGCTGGAGGAGGCGCTGGACGCGCACCGCCGCTCGGTCCAGGTCGAGGACGCCTACGCCAAGGGGCACTACAACCTCGGCGTCGCGTTCAACGAGCTGGGCCGCCACGAGGAGGCCCGCGTGGCGCTGCGGCGCGCCCTCGAGCTCGAGCCGCGCTACCCCAAGGCGCTGAACAACCTGGGGTACGCGCTGGACAAGCTGGGCCGCCCGCGCGAGGCGCTGAAGCAGTACGTGCTGGCCACGACGATCGACCCGGAGAACTTCGAGGCCTACTACAACATGGGCATGACCCTGGGGCAGCTCGAGCGCGTGGGGGAGGCCTACGGCGCCTTCCTGCGGGCCACGGAGCTGCGCCCCGACGCGGCCGAGGCGCACCACATGCTGGGGGACACCCTCAGCCACCTCGGCTGGTTCGACGACGCCCGCGCCTCCTACGAGCGGGCCCTCGAGGTGGACCCGGAGTACACCTGGTCGGCGCGGCGCCTGCGCGAGCTGGACGCGCTGGACGCCCCGGCCGGACTGCGGCACGTCGTGCTGATCTCGCTGGACACGACGCGCGCCGACCACCTCGGCTGCTACGGCGCCGCGGACGTCGCGACGCCGGCGATCGACGCCCTGGCGGCCGCGGGCGTGCGCTTCGACGACGTCAGCACCCCGGCCACGACGACGCTGGCGGCGCACACGTCGCTGATGACGGGCCTGTGGCCGCACACCCACGGCGTCGCCCGCAACGGGTACGTGGTGCACGCCGACAACGTGCTGCTGGCCGAGACCCTGCGCGACGCCGGCTTCCGCACCGTCGGGGTGGCCGGGGCGGTCGCGCTGCACGAGCGCCTCGAGTTCGACCAGGGCTTCGAGGTCTGGGACCAGGACTTCGGCGAGACGCCGGCCGGGCTCGCGCTGTCGGAGCGCGACGCCGCCTCGGTGACCGACGCGGCCCTGCGCGCGGTGGACGGGCTCGGCGAGCTCCAGCGCCTGTTCCTGTTCGTCCACTACGTCGACCCGCACAGCCCGTACGCCCCGCCCGAGCCGTGGCGC
>JAUIDW010000083.1 GCA_030428395.1 bacterium
GGCGCCAGCCCCTGCTCGCGCGCGAGCCGGCGGGCGGAGGCGAGCACCTCGACGCACACCGGCGGCGGCAGGAAGCACTCGCGCACGTCGAGCACCTTGCCGTGCCAGCCGGCCACGTGCAGGCCGAGGGCGAAGTCGGCCTCCGCGTTCTCGGGCTCGCCGCTCTCGATCCAGCGGCGGTTCGAGAAGGTGAAGTCCATCTTGTTGCGATAGCCCCACGGCGACGCACAGGGCACGGGGTCCTCGACGACGACGTCGGCGGCGCGCGGGACGGCCTGGAGCAGGCGCTCGGCCAGCCGGCGCTTCTCCGCGAGCTGGTCCGCGTAGGCCATGTCCTGGAAGCTGCAGCCGCCGCAGGTGCCGAAGTGCGCGCAGCGCGGCTCGACGGCGAGCGGGCCGGGGTCGAGCACGGCGTCGACGCGCGCCTCGATCGTCTCGCCCCGGCGGCGCAGCACCTCGACCCGCAGGCGGGAGCCCGGCAGCCCGTGGCCGACGCCGACGCGGAACGGCCCCAGCCGCGCCACGCCCTTGCCGCGGTGGTCGATGCGCTCGACGGTGACCTCGAGCACGTCGCCGCGGCGCGGCTTGCGGCCGAGCTCGGCCGTCCAGGCGACCGGCGCGCCCTCGCCGCGGGCGCTACGGGCCACGCCGTCCTCCTGCCCGGGCGGCCGCGCGGGGGCCGGCTGCTTCAGCCCGCGCGGTCGCGCGCGGGCAGGGTCCCACGGGCGTCCGGGTCCCCGGCGGGCGCGGCCCGGGTCCCGCGCGGAGTCGACGGAGGGCACGGGGGCGGCGGATCACGGCGGCACGTTTCGCCCCGCGGCCGGAGGAGGGGCGACGGCGGGACACCGTACACTCTCGCGCCAGCCGTGACGACACAGCGCGACAAGGGGCGCGCGGCGGACGCGCCGGGCGCCGGCGACCGCGCCGCCGGTGCGACGGGCGACGCCGCGACGGCGGCGGCCGGCGTGTGGACGCGCGCCTGGGCGCTGGCCGCGCTGGTGGTGCTGCCGCTGGCGCTGCTGGCGTGGCGCCTCGACTTCCTGGTCGACGACGCCTTCATCTCGTTCCGCTACGCCGCGAACTGGGCCGCGGGCGCGGGGCTGCGCTACGACGCCGCCCTCGAGCCGCCGGTCGAGGGCTACTCGAACTTCCTGTGGGTGGCGCTGCTCGCCGGGCTCGAGCTCGCCGGCGTCGCGCCGGAGGCCGGGTCGCGCGCCGTCTCCGCCGCGGCCGCGGTCGCGCTCGCGGTCCTGCTCGTGCGCGTGCTGCGCGTGCGGCTGGGCGCGTCCGCGGGCGCCGCCGCGGCGGGCGGGCTGCTGGTCACGACGTCCGCGGGCTTCGCCGCCTGGGCGACGGGCGGGCTCGAGACGATGCTGTTCGCGCTGCTGCTCTTCGCCGCCTGGGCGCTCGCCCTGCCCGCGCCCGGGGACCGCCCGGGCCGGGAGAGCTCCGGCGCCCTGCTGGCGGCCGGGCTCTGCGCGGCGGGCGTGGCGCTCGTGCGCGTCGAGGGGCCGGCCTGGGTGGCGGTGCTCGCGCTCTCCGCGTGGGTCGCGCGGCCCGCGGGCGCGCGCCCGGCGCTGCGCGAGCTGGCGCTGCTCGTCGCGCCGGCCGCGCTGGCCTGGGGCGCGTACGAGGCCTTCCGCCTGGCGCACTTCGGCGAGTGGACGGCGAACACCGCGCACGCCAAGGCGGCCTGGTCGGCGGACACGCTCGCGCGCGGCGCGCGCACCGTGGCGAGCTTCGCGCTCGTGTTCCTGTCGCCGCTCGTCGCGCTGGCGGTCGCGCCCGTCGCGCTGCGCGGTCCGCGCGCCGCGGCGGCGCGCTCCGCGATCGTCCCCGTCGCCGCGCTGGTCGCCTACAACGTCGCCGTCGGCGGCGACTGGATGCCGTTCTTCCGCTTCCTCGTGCCCGCCTGGCCCTTCCTCGGCGTCCTGCTGGCGCTGGGCGTCGACCGCCTGCCGCGCCCGGCCGCGGTCGCCGCCGGCGTGCTGGGCGCCACGCTGGGGATCGGCGCGGGCTTCGACGTGCTGGCGGTGCCGCGGGGCGTGCGCGAGGCCCTGGACTTCCGCGCGTTCCGCGTCGGCTACCAGACCGAGCTGGAGCGCTGGCGCAGCACCGTGCGCAACGGCGAGAGCTTCGCCGCGATCGGCCGCGGGCTCGCGCAGGTGGCGCGGCCGGACGAGTCCATGACGTGCGGAGCGATCGGCGCGATCGGGTATTACTCGGGCCTGCGCATGCTGGACCGCAACGGCCTGGTCGACCGCGAGGTCGCGCGCCTGCCCGTCCAGCGCGCGGGCGCGTCGGCGGGGCACACCAAGCGCGTGCCGCGGTCGTTCTTCGTCGACCGCGGGCCCGACTACCTCGAGGCGCGGCTCGCGCTGGGCCCGCCCGCCGCCGTCGTCGCGCCGGTGGCGCGGGACCTCTACGCCCAGCTCGAGCGCGAGGGCGACGCCGCGCTGCTGCCCCACGCGCTGCCGGAGGCCCACGCCCTCGAGCCGGCCCCCGGCGTGCCCTCCGGCGCGTCGCTGGTGGTCCTGCGGTACGAGCCCGACCCCGCGCGCGTGCGCGCCTTCTGGGACGCGGTCGGCGGGCGCTGAGGCGGGCGCCGGCGGGGTACCCACTGGTTGCCCCGCGTCTACGCCCGCGGCTCCCTCGGCAGCCCCGGGCGCGCGCGGCAGGCTGGATCCGTCGGCCCGCTCCGACCTCCCGCGGAGGCGGGCTCCTTCCCGAGGACTCCGCCATGAAGCACCGCATCCCCGTCCGGGCGCGGAAGGCCACGCTGGCCGCCGCGCTCCTCGTCCCCACCGCCGTCGCGGTGGCGCAGACCCCGACCCTGGACACCGTCGTCGCCACCGAGCAGGCGCGCCTCGTGAGCGCCGGCGTGGCCACCGGCGACGACCTCGGCCAGGCGCTCGACGTCCAGGGCGACGACCTGATCGCCGGCGCGCCGCACGCCTCGTTCACCTGGCCGCGCCTCGGCAAGGCGGTCGTCTTCCACCGGGCGGCCGGCGCGTGGGCCGAGCAGGCCCTGCTGCAGCCCGCCGACCTCGAGGTCGGCGACGAGTTCGGCCGCGCCGTGGCCATCGACGGCGACACGGCCGTCGTCGGCGCGCCGTCCCAGAACGGCGTCCACGGCGCGGCGTACGTGTTCGTCCGGTCCGGGTCGACCTGGAGCCAGCAGGCGAAGCTCCTGCCGACCGCTGCCGGGCCGACGGTGGTCGCCTTCGGGCGCTCCGTCGCGCTCGACGGCGACGTGGTCGTCGTCGGCGCGCCGTCCGAGAGCACGTTCGGCACCGGCGTGGGCGCGGTGTACGTGTTCGAGCGGTCCGGGACCGCCTGGACCCAGGTCGCCAAGATCGGCGCGATCGCCGCCGGCACCATGACCGGGCTGGGGACGTCCTGCGGGCTGGACGCCGGGCACCTCGTCGCCTGCGCCCGGTACGGGTCGGACCTGCGCGCGCTCGTGTACCGGCGGGTCGCCGGCGCGTGGACGCTCGTGGACGAGCTCGTGCCCCTGGGCTCCCCCACGTTCGCCGACCAGTTCGGCTGGGCCTGCGACGTCGACGGCGACCGCGTCGTGGTGGCCGCGCCGTGGGAGGACCACGACGGCTGGCTCAGCGCGGGCGCGCTGTACGTCTTCGAGCTGCAGGGCGGCGCCTGGGTCCAGACCGACCGGCTGACCTCGCCTCGCCCGGGGAACGCGCACGTCTTCGGGTACGACGTGGCCCTCTCCGGCGACCTCCTCGTCGCGCGGACGGGCGACTCCGGCGGCGGCCCCTCCGCGGCCCGGCGCATGCCCTGGGTGCTCGAGCGGCAGGGCACGACCTGGACCGCCCGGGCGCGCCTGGGGCTCCTGGACCCGCACCCGCAGGCCGAGGCCGTCGCCCTCGCCGGCGACGTGGTCGCGACGGGGCTGCCCCGCGTGGACGCCGGCCTGGTGCTCGTCCACGACGCCGCGCGCCTGCCGGAGGTGCTCGGGCCGGGGAAACCGAACTCGCTGGGCTGCCTGCCCTACGTCCGCTGCGTCGGGGAGGCGCGCGTGACCGACGGCGTGCCGTTCGACGTGATCGCCGAGGACGTGCGCGACGACGCGCCGGGGCTGCTGCTCTACGGCTACTCCCGCGCGAACCTGACGTTCCACGGCGGCACGCTGTACGTGGCCGCGCCGATCCACCGCGCGCTGCCGCCCGCCGTGCCGGAGTCCGTCGGAGGCACCTGCCCAGGACGCGCGACGCGCGACTTCAACGCGCGCATCCGCTCCGGCACGGACCCGGCGCTCCTGCCCGGCCAGACGGTCGTCGTGCAGTGGCTGCTGCGCGACCCCGCCGACCCCGCGGGGTTCGGCGACAGCCTGACGGGAGGCCTGCGCTTCAGCGTGGGGCCCTGAGGGTCAGCGCGTCGGCCAGGCGGGCACGTCCTGGACGGTGGCCTCGGCCGCGTCGCGGGTGAGGTAGTCCGAGAACGTGAAGCCGAACAGGATCATCAGCCAGAGGAACCCGGCGGCGGCGAACACCCACACGAGCCGGCTGTTGTAGCGCACGTGCATGAAGTAGAGCACGACGAGCGTGCCCTTCACGCCGGCGATCACCAGGGCGAGCGGGGTGTTGAACGAGCCGAAGTCGTGGAAGGCGACCCACACCGTCAACCCGGTCAGCGCCAGGAGGGAGCCGAAGATCACGAGGTACGTCCGCAGGGACGCGCCGTGGTGCTCGTCGTGGGAGCTCATCCGTGCCTCCCCAGCAGGTACAGCAGCGGGAACAGGAAGATCCAGACGATGTCGACGAAGTGCCAGTAGAGGCCGAAGAACTCGATGTACTGCTGGCGCTCCTTCGTGATGTAGCCGCGCAGCGTCAGGGCGATCAGCCAGATCATGATCCCGACGCCGATGACCATGTGCAGCGCGTGCATGCCGGTCAGCACGAAGTACAGCGAGTAGAAGACCTCGACGTTCTCGGTCTCGAACTGGGCGGACACGAAGCCCGAGCCGGGGATCAGCCCGTCGTGGAACTTGTGCGAGTACTCGACGGCCTTCACGCCGAGGAACGCGCCTCCCAGGACGATGGTCCCCACCAGCCACGTGACGATGCCGCGGGCGTGGCCGCGCTCGGCGGCGTGCACGGCCAGGGCGGCGGTCAGGCTGCTGCCGATCAGGATCACGGTGTTGACGCCGCCCAGGAGGACGTCGAGGTGGTGGCTGCCCTCGGCGAAGGACTCGGGGAAGCGGTGCCGGTACACGGCGTAGACCGCGAACATGCCGCCGAAGAAGAGCACCTCCTGGATCAGGAAGGCCCACATGCCGAGGCGTCCGGCCTCGACCTGCTGGTCGAGGTCGTCGAACTGGTGCAGGACGGCGCCGCCGGGGTCAGACAATCTCGACCTCCCGGACGTCCGTGCCGGTGCGCGGGGCGCCGAGCTCCTCGGAGTAGTGGTAGGCCTCGGTCGTCACGACCGGCGTCCGGTCGAAGTTGAACGTCGCCGGCGGCGAGGGCGTGGTCCACTCGAGCCCCGAGGCGCGCCACGGGTTGGAGGGCGCGCGCTTGCCGTACTTGAGCGACCACACGAGGTACGCCATCGGGATCAGGTAGCCGAGGCCCAGGATCGAGGCGCCGGCCGAGGACAGCACGTTCAGCACCTGGAACTCGTCGGGGTACACGTGGTACCGGCGCGGCATCCCGAGGTAGCCCAGCAGGAACTGCGGGAAGAACGTCAGGTTGAACCCGAGGAAGATGATCACGGCCGAGATCTTGCCCAGGAACTCGGGGTACATGCGGCCGGTGATCTTGGGCCACCAGAAGTGCAGCCCGCCCAGGTACGCCATGAGCGCGCCGCCGACCATGATGTAGTGGAAGTGGGCGACGACGAAGTACGTGTCGTGCACGTGCACGTCCACCGCCAGCGTCGCCAGGAAGAGCCCCGTCAGCCCGCCGATCGTGAACAGCCCGAGGAACCCGAGCGCGTAGATCATCGGCGTCGAGAACTGGATCGAGCCCTTGTAGAGCGTGGCGGTCCAGTTGAAGACCTTCACCGCCGAGGGCACGGCGACCAGCATGCTGAGCAGCGAGAACACCACGCCGGCGTAGACCGACTGGCCGCTGACGAACATGTGGTGGCCCCACACGAAGAAGCCGAGGATCGCGATCGCCAGGCTGGACATCGCGATGAACGAGTAGCCGAACACCCGCTTGCGCGCGAAGGTCGAGATCAGCTCGCTGATCACGCCCATGCTCGGCAGGATCATGATGTAGACGGCCGGGTGGGAGTAGAACCAGAACAGGTGCTGGAACAGCACCGGGTCGCCGCCGAGCTTCGGGTCGAAGATGCCCACCCCGAACAGGCGCTCGATGCCGACCAGCAGGATCGCCGTGGCGAGCACCGGCGTCCCCAGGATCTGGATGAGGCTCGTCGCGTAGTGGGCCCACACGAACAGCGGCAGCCGGAACCACGTCAGGCCCGGCGCGCGCATCTTGTGGGTCGTGACGATGAAGTTCAGCCCCGTCAGGATCGACGAGAAGCCCGTGATGAAGACGCCGAGCGCCGTCGCGATGACGTGGGTGTTCGCGTAGGTCGAGCTGTAGGGCGTGTAGAACGTCCAGCCCGTGTCCACGCCGCCGGAGACCACGGCGTACAGCGTGAACACCCCGCCGATCGTGAACAGGTACCAGGTCAGCAGGTTCAGCCGGGGGAAGGCCAGGTCCCGCGCTCCCAGCATCAGCGGCAGCAGGAAGTTCCCCAGCACGGCGGGGATCGACGGGATCAGGAAGAAGAAGATCATGATCACGCCGTGCATCGTGAACAGCTTGTTGTACGTCTCCGACTCGACCAGGTCCCCGTGCGGGGTGGCCAGCTCGAGGCGGATGGCGACGGCGAACGCTCCTCCGAGGAAGAAGAAGAGCGTCATCGTCAGCAGGTACATCAGGCCGATGCGCTTGTGATCCGTCGTCAGCAGCCACGACTTGATGCCGTAGTCGGCGTTCAGGTAGTTGCGCTGCGGCTCGGCCGCGGAGGTCGCCTGGGCGCTCACTGGTCACCCCCTTCCGCGCCCAGCGACTTGACGTACGCCAGGAGCTGCATGAGCTGGTCCTCGCTGAGCTGGCCCTCGTAGGTCGGCATGATCGAGTCGAAGCCCGCGACCACGGCGGCGCCGGGGTTCAGGATGGACTCGCGGGTGTAGTCCTCGTCAAACGGGACGACGCGCCCGTCGCGCAGCTGCACCGGCTTGCCGAACGCGCCCGTGAGGGTCGGCCCGCGGGCGCCGTCCTGGCCCGAGTGGCAGGTGTTGCAGCGCATGCTCTCGAACAGGCGCGCGCCGGCCTCCTGGGGCGTCTCGCCGGCCGCGACGCCGGTCAGCCAGCGCTCGTAGTCGTGCTGCTCCATCACGGTGATGGACCCGATCATCTCGGAGTGCTTGGTGCCGCAGTACTCGGCGCAGAACAGGTGGTACTCGCCCACCTTGGTCGCCTCGAACCACGCGATCGTGTAGCGCCCGGGGACGACGTCGCGCTTCGTGCGGAAGGCCGGGACGTAGAAGTCGTGGATCACGTCCTCGGACGTCATCGTCAGCCGGACGGGGCGGTTGACGGGGACGTGCAGGCTGTTGATCTCGCGCTGGCCCGTGGGGTGCTGGACCTTCCACATCCACTGCTTGCCCGTGACGTAGACGTCCATGGCCCCGGGCGGCGGGTCGAGCGTCGCGAAGTACAGCTTCGCGCCCCAGAAGAACATCACGAGCGAGAGGCCGAGCGGGATGAGGCTCCACACGACCTCGAGCTGGACCGAGCCGTGGATGCGCGCGGGGATCACGCCCTGGCGCCGGCGGTAGCGCACGGCGAAGAACACGACCACCGTGGCGATCCCGAACGCGAAGAACAGGCTGACGACGACCAGGAACGCGTAGAGCTGGTCGACCGAGTCGGAGATGGTGGAGGCGCTCTCCGGGAACAGCGGGGCGTCTTGCCACATGGCTAGGCTGCCCTCCCGGCGCCGGGGATCGCCCGGCGCTCTCGGTGCAGGAAGAAGGCCACCAGCGACACGATGCCGACCACCGTCAGGACGCCGCCGACGCGCAGGAAGCGCATGATGGCGACGCCGTACCTCCCCGTGGTCGGGTCGTAGTGGTAGCAGAACATCAGGATCTGGTCGACGAGCGAACCGACGCGCCCCTCCCCCGCGTCGACCAGCGCGCGGCGCACGTCCTTCGTCGAGTACTCGACGCCGTAGAAGTAGTGCGAGAGCTCGCCCTGGGGCGTCACCACGAGGATGGCGCTGGCGTGCGCGTACTCGTCGGAGGCCTCGTCGTAGACGTAGCGGAAGCCGCCGGCGCGCGTGGCGCGTTCGATCGCGTCGGCGTCGCCGGTCAGCAGGTGCCAGCCGCGGCGCCCGGCCTCGCGCCCGTACTCCTCGATCAGGCGGTCCTCGTTGGCGCGCGCGAGCTCCGGCGTCTCCTCGGGGTCGATGCCGATGCACACGACGTCGAACTCCTCCCCCGCCGTGAAGTCCATCGCGCGCAGGCTGCGCAGCAGGCCGTTCAGGATCAGGCCGCACAGCATCGGGCACTCGTAGTAGACGTAGGCCACGACGACCGGCCGCTCGCCGAAGTAGTCGCCGAGGCGGACCTCGCGTCCGGACGAGTCGCGGAAGCGGGCGTCGAGCGGCAGCGAGTGCCCCAGGCGCTGGTCGATGCCGACGTCGGCCAGGAGCTCCTGGGAGGAGATCTGGCCCGGCGCGGCGGTCGGCGCGCCGAGCAGGCACGCGGCGGCGAGGAGGAGGGCCCGCGGGCTCACTGGCGGTCCTCCACGGCGGTGCGCGCGACGGGCAGGCCGCGCTCGGCCAGCAGGTTCATGGCGCGCTCGACGGGGATGCGGACCACGCCGGCGTCCCGGTCGACCCAGCCGTACGTCTCGAGCAGGTCGCGGCTGCGCGCGCGCAGGCCGTCGACGTCGGTGCGGACGTCGATCTGCAGGCGCGGCGCGGGCGGGACCTGACGGGCCTCGGCCAGCGGGTGCAGCTCGGGCGCGACCGCGTCGGCCCGCGTGCGGAGGAGCTTCACGACGCCGGCCGCCGCCCAGGTGAAGAGCAGGCACGCGAGGCCGAGCGCGGCGAGGAACGCCATGATGCGCCCGGCGGGCAGGTCGGTGACCTCGTGGCCGCGCTCGCGCGAGCGGGGGTCGATGGTCTGCTTCTCAGCCATGGCTGGATCCGACCTCCGGCAGCGGGCGCGTGGCGGTGTCCTCGAGCGCGCCCTGCAGCTGCGCGTCCTGCAGGCTGATCAGCGGACGCCCCTTGAGGCCGCGGAAGAAGATCGCGACCCAGAACCCGCCCACGGCGACCGGGACGACCACGTCCAGCCACGAGACGTGCAGGCCCTCGGTGTGGAAGGCCGGCGCGATCAGCCAGAACACGTCGACGAAGCGCAGGAAGAGCAGCGCGACGGCGACCACGGCCAGGTTGCGGGCGCCGCGCTTCGTCCGGCGCGAGAGCAGGACGAGGAACGGCACCGCGAAGTGGAACACGATCAGGACGATGGCGATCGCCTGCCAGCCGTGCCCGGTGCGGTGGATGTACCAGGGCGTCTCCTCCGCGAGGTTCCCCGACCAGATGATCAGGTACTGCGAGAACGAGACGTAGGCCCACAGCAGCACGAAGGCGAGCATCAGGTTGCCGAGGTCGTGGAAGTGCTTCGGCTGGATCCAGCGCGAGAACGGCTCGCGCCGCGCCATCCACGAGCCCATCACGACCGACAGGCAGAGCGTCCCGAGGCCCTGGCCGACGATGAACAGCACGCCGTAGATCGTGGAGAACCAGTGCGGCTCGAGGGACATGCCCCAGTCCACCGACGCGAACGTCATCGTCAGCGCGTACACGCCCAGCGCCGGCCCGGCCAGCATGCGCAGGCGGTGCGCCAGCTTCGGGTCGCCCGTGCGGTCCTGCTGGGTGACCGTGCGCGCGACGATCCGCGAGACGCCGATCCACACCCCGAAGAACACGACCGCGCGGACGAGCCAGAACGGGACGTTGAGGTACGCCTCCTTCTTCTGCAGCACCGCGTCGGCGGCCACCACGTCGGCGTCGGCCCAGGGGTACAGCCGCCCGACCCCCAGCGCGATCGGCACGAAGAGCAGCGCCATCCACGGCAGCGTGCGCATGGCCGCCTCGAGCAGCCGGCGGATCGTGAGGCCCCAGGAACCGCCCGTCAGGTGGTGGAGCATCGAGAGCCCCAGGCTGCCCATCGGGAACGTCATCCAGAACAGGAACGCCAGCAGCCAGGACCGCAGGAACTGGTCGGTCTGGAACACCGCCCCGACGAGCGCGGGCACGCCGGCGGCGACCGCGACGAGCAGCGCCCTGCGCTGGACGCCCTCGATCGAGCCGCGGACGTCGGTCTGCGGGGCGCTCACTGGCCAGCCTCCCCGGTCAGGGCGACGCGCTGGGCCGCCGGGACGTCCTCGAGCGTCGCGTTCTGCGAGAGCTGCAGCGCCCGGACGTACGCCACGATCGCCCAGCGGTCCTCGGGCGCGATCCGGTCGGAGTAGTCGTACATCGCGCCGAACCCGTTGGTGATCACGTCGAAGAAGTACCCGGGCGCCGCCTCGCGCAGCCGCTCGACGTGGAACGAGCTGGGCTGCTTCAGCCCACGCTGGACGATCATCCCCTGGCCCGTGCCGGCGTGGTCGTGGCAGGGGCTGCAGTAGACGCCGAACTGCTCCTGCCCGCGCGCGAGCACGCCGGCGGTGACCTCGAACGGGAACGTCGTCGCCAGCTCGCCGTCGACGCGGCCGGTGGTCAGGTGGTCGTCCCCGATCACGGCCCCCCGCCGCACGGTCCCCGGCACGCGGGGCCGCACGGCGCGGCCGTCCTCGAAGAAGGCGCTGGCCTCGTAGGGCTGGAGCTTGGGCTGGTCGTGCATGTCCTGGCGGCAGCCCGCCGACAGCGGGAGCAGGGCGAGCGCGGTCGCGAGGCCGCCCAGGCCCTTGCCACCGAGCCCCACCGCCCAGGGGGACCGACGCGCCGCGCGCGGGTTGCGGAAAAAGGCGCTCATGCGTGCGGCACCTCCTGCACCCCCAGCGTCTCCGTGCCCTCCAGCAGGGTGCGCGCCTGCACGTGGTCGAACTGCGGGTCGTAGTGGAGCAGCATCAGGAAGAAGCGGTTGCGGCTCGCCAGCTCGAAGCCCTCGACCGAGAAGACCGGGTGGTGCGGCCGCGGCAGGCCGTTGAGGGCCAGCATGCCCAGCACGGCGGCGCCGGCGGCGAACAGGATCGTCAGCTCGAACATGATCACGACGAACGACGGCCAGCTGTTCAGCGGGCGGCCGCCGACGTTGATCGGGTACTCGATCACCGACACCCAGTACTGCAGGCCGAAGCCGGTCAGCGCGCCGACGATGCCGCCGAGGAGCACCAGCAGCGGCAGCCGGTTCTTGTGGCCGATCGCCTCGATCACCTCGTGCAGGGGCAGGGGCGTGTACGCCTCCATCTTCGTGTAGCCGGCCTCGCGCGCGCGGTGGATGGCGGCGATGAGCTCGTCGGCGCCGGCGAACTCGGCGATCACGCCGAACACCGGGGACCTCGGTCCGCTGGGCCTCACGACGCGCCCCCTTCACGGTCCGCGGCCTCGTCGGCCTCGTCGCCGTTGCCCTCGGAGGACTGCGGCGCCAGCGTGCGCATCTCGAAGATCGAGATAACCGGCAGGAAGCGGATGAACAGGAAGATCAGCGTCAGGAACAGGCCGATCGTCCCGACGTACAGGCCCCAGTCCCACTTGGTCGGCTCGTACAGGTCCCAGGACGAGGGCAGGAAGTCGCGCGACAGGCTGACGACCACGATCACGAAGCGCTCGAGCCACATGCCGACGTTGACGAACATCGCCACGAGGAACAGCCACCCCATGTGCGTGCGGCAGCGCTTGATCCACAGCAGCTGGGGCGCCAGCACGTTGCAGACCATCAGGGCGAAGAAGTAGTTGCGGTACGGCCCCGACAGGCGGTTGCTCAGCATCGAGTGCTCGTACTCGCTGCCGCTGTACCACCCGAAGAAGAACTCCATCGCGTAGCCGTAGGCGACGATCAGGCCGGTGGCGAGCAGCACCTTGCCCATGTTCTCGAGGTGCCGCCGCGTGATGAAGTCGCCCAGGTCGTAGAACTGGCGCAGGGGGATGGCCAGGGTCAGCACCATCGCGAAGCCGGCGAAGATGGCGCCGGCCACGAAGTACGGCGGGAAGATCGTCGCGTGCCAGCCGGGCACGATGCCCGCGGCGAAGTCGAAGCTGACGACGGTGTGCACGGAGACGACCAGCGGCGTGGCCAGGCCGGCCAGCAGCAGGTAGGCGGTCTCGTACCGGTCCCAGTGGCGCGCCGCTCCGCGCCAGCCCAGGGCCAGGATGCCGTAGACGCGCTTGAACGGCAGGCTCTTGGCCCGGTCGCGCAGCGTGGCGAAGTCGGGGATCAGGCCCACGTACCAGAACAGCGCGGAGACCGTCGCGTAGGTCGTGACCGCGAACACGTCCCAGACCAGCGGGCTGCGGAACTGCGGCCACGTCCCCATGGTGTTGGGGTACGGCAGCAGCCAGTAGAAGAGCCACGGCCGGCCCATGTGCAGCAGCGGGTACAGCCCCGCGCAGGTCACCGCGAAGAGCGTCATCGCCTCCGCGAAGCGGTTGATCGACGTGCGCCACTCCTGGCGCAGCAGCAGCAGGATGGCGGAGATCAGCGTCCCCGCGTGGCCGATGCCGATCCACCAGACGAAGTTGATGATCGCGAAGGCCCAGCCGACCGGCACGTTGAGGCCCCATACCCCCGTCCCCTTCGCCAGCAGGACGCCGACCGACGGCACCAGCAGCATGGCGAGCAGGAACGAGATCGCGAACCCGATCCACCAGCCGCGCGGGGTGCGGCGGGTCAGCACCAGGTGGCTGATCTTGTCGGTGACCGACTCCAGGCTGTGGCCCGGGGCGATGAACTCCTCGCCTGCCGGCGAGGCGCCCGGCGCAGGCCCGGGGTCGACCGTCGGGGCTCGATCCGTCACAGCGCCTCGATCTCCGGGTTGCGGTTCGTGAAGCGCGCCAGGTAGGTCGTGCGCGGCTTGGTGTTCAGCTCCTCGAGGATCGCGTAGTGCTCGGGCCGCTCGCGCAGCCGGGAGACGCGGCTCCCGGGGTCGTTCAGGTCGCCGAAGTGGATGGCGCTCGCCGGACACGTCGCCTGGCAGGCGGTCTGGACCTCGCCGTCGCGCAGCTCGCGGTCCTCGCGCTTGGCGCCGATGCGGCCCTGGTTGATGCGCTGCACGCAGTACGTGCACTTCTCCATCACGCCGCGCGTGCGGACGGTGACGTCGGGGTTGCGCTGGAGCGCGACCGAGGGCTCGTCGTCGACGTAGCGGTAGAAGTTGAACCGCCGCACCTTGTAGGGGCAGTTGTTGGAGCAGTAGCGCGTGCCGACGCAGCGGTTGTAGACCATCTCGTTCAGGCCCTCGGGCCCGTGGACGGTGGCGCCGACCGGGCAGACGACCTCGCACGGCGCGTTCTCGCAGTGCATGCAGGGCACGGGCTGGTTCAGCACGCGGGTCTCGCCCTCCTGCTCCTCGAAGTAGCGGTCGACGCGGATCCAGTGCATCTCGCGTCCCAGCGCCACCTCCTCGCGCCCGACGACGGGCACGTTGTTCTCCGACTGGCACGCGACCTGGCAGGCGTTGCAGCCCAGGCACGCGTTCAGGTCGATGACCATGCCCCAGGCGTAGCCCTCGCCGGTCGCGCGGTTGTCGAGCGGGTGCGGCGGGTAGATCGACGTGTCGCCGTGGCCGCCGGCGGCCTCCGCCGCGGCGCCGTGCTCGCCCGGGGCGTGGCCCTCGGCCGCGTGGGCGTCGCCGGAGCCGTGCTCGTCGGCGCCGTGGCGCGCGGCGACGAGCGGCGCGGCGGCGGGCTGCACGCGGACGAGGTCGCGCCCCTCCATGGAGTGGTGGTCCTGCGTCGTGACGAGCTTGCGCCGGCCGTGCCCCGCGCGGGCCTCGACCCCGGGGACGACCCAGGCCGCGTCCGCGGCGCGCAGCTGGAAGGCGTCGACGCCGGCCCCCTCCGCCAGGCGCCCGGCGTGGCGGCGGCCGTAGCCGAGCGAGAGGGCCAGCACGTCCCCGGCCACTCCCGGCACGACCATCACGGGCACGTCGAGCAGCCGCTCGGTCGTCCGCAGCCGCACCACGTCGCCGGTCTCCACGCCGAGGCGCTCGGCGGTGGCCGGCGCGACCAGCGCGGCGTTGTCCCAGGTCTGCAGCGTGATCGGCTTGGGGCACTCCTGCAGCCAGCCGTTGTTCGCGAAGCGGCCGTCCCAGACCGTCGGGTCGGGGTACAGCACGAGCTCGAGGCCCTCGGGGGCGACGCCCTGGCCCGCGCCGGGCTCGCGGGGCGCGCCCGGGTCCACCGGGTCGAGCCGCGTGCCGGCGGCGACGCCGTCGTGCAGCGCGCGCTGCCACCAGAGCTCCAGCTCGGCATCGCCGACCTCGGCGGCCCACGTCTCGCGCACCAGCTCGTACCCGGTGACCCCGGGGCGCCCGGCCAGCGCGGCGACCATCTCGTGGTCGCTGATGCCGGCGTAGAGCGGCGCGATGAGCGGCTGGACGATCCCGACGGTGCCGTCGTGGGCGCGCGCGTCGCTCCAGGCCTCGAGGAAGTGCGCCGCCGGCACGTGCCAGTGGCAGCGTTGCGAGGTCTCGTCCTCCTGCAGCCCCCAGTGCACGCGGAACGGCACGCGGTCCAGCGCGGCCTCGAAGCCGACGTCGTAGGGCGCGTCGTAGACCGGGTTGCCGCCCAGCATCACGAGCACCTCGACGGCGCCGGCGCGCATGTCGTCGCACAGCTCGCGGACGGAGGCGGCCTGGTCGACGGGCTCGGGCTCGACCGGGTCGGTCAGCTCGACCGTGGTCCCGACGCTCCCCAGCTCCGCGTGCAGGACGTGGACGAGCGCGTGCACCTCGGGCGGCTGCCCCTCGCCGGCGAGGACCGCCGCGCGCGGACCGGCGCGCCGCAGGTCGCGGGCCAGCGCCGCGATCCAGCCCGGCTTCGGCCCGAGGCCGGCGAGGTCGCCGGCGTCGGCGCCGCGCACCGCGGCCAGCAGGGCGCGCGCGAAGGCGGGCACCCGCGAGGCGCGCAGCGGCACGCGGTGGTCGGCCTGGGCCCCGGTGACGGTCGGGCGCGGCTCGACCGCGTACAGGCGGTTCATGCCGGCCTCGCCGTCGCGGTCGCGCCGCGCCGCGAAGTCGCGCGCGTGGCGCACGCGCGCGGGCCCCACGGCCAGGAAGTCGGCGTCGAGCGCGACGACCACGTCGGCCCGCGACAGGTCGTAGCGCGTCGCGACGTCGCGGCCGAACGCGGCCAGGGCGCCCGCGCGCGCCGCGTCGCGGTTGACCGGCTCCCACTGGTGCCACTTCATCTGCGGCAGCTCGGCGCGCAGCTCGCGCAGCTGCCGGGCGAGCGTCGGCGAGGTCACGGTGCCCGTCAGGACGCGCAGGCCGATGCCGCCCTTCGAGCGCTGGACGTCGAGCTGCTGGCGCAGGTCGCCGAGGAAATTCGACATCGAGTCGATGCGGCCGGCTCTCAGCACGACCTGCGAGCGGTCGGGGTCGTACAGGTCGAGGACCGCGGCCTGCGCGATCGCGTCGGCGGCGCCCAGGCTGGAGGGGTGGTCGGGGTTGCCCTCGATCTTCGTCGGGCGGCCCATGTGGCTCTCGACCAGCACGCCGAGGCCGGCGCCCATCAGCGGGATGGACGTGGCGAAGTACTCGGGCCGGCCCGGGATCATGTCCTCGGGGTCGCGCGCGTAGGGCAGGATCGCCTCGCGCGGCTGGCGCGTGCAGGCCCCGAGGCCGGCGAGCGCCAGGGAGGCGCCCATGGTCTTGAGGAAGCCGCGGCGCCCGACGGGGTCGAGGAAGCCCTCGGCCACCGAGGGCCACTCGCCGCGCACCCACTCGCGGAACGGCTCTTCCTCGGCGAGCTGGTCCAGCGCCTGCCAGTAGTCGCGGCCGCGCTTGCCCGCCAATCGGTCTCTAACGAGCTGGAGGTCCATGGTCTGCGGGGGTCAGCGGTGGCAGGTCGAGCAGTTCGTCAGGCTCTGGATGTCGTATTCCTCGACCAGGCGCGCGCCGAGGGCGGCCTGCTCCTCGGCCGGCTGCCAGTCCATGTCGAACACGTGCTCGCGCGGGCGGACGAAGAGCTCCGGCTCGCGGTGGCACTCGAGGCACCACTCCATCTGCAGCGAGTTCTCCTGCCACATCAGCGGCATCCCGTCGACCTGGCCGTGGCAGGTGGTGCACCCGACGCCCTTCTTGACGTGGATGCTGTGGTCGAAGTACGCGTAGTCCGGCAGGTCGTGGACGCGCGTCCATTCGATCGAGTCGTCGGTGCGGTAGCTGTCGCGGACGAGCTCCAGCAGCTCCGCGTTCGTCCAGACCAGCGAGTGGCAGGTCATGCACGTCTTGGTCGAGGGCATGCCGGCGGAGGACGAGACCTCGACGCTGGTGTGGCAGTAGCGGCAGTCGATGCCCAGACCCTGGACGTGGTGCTTGTGGCTGAAGTGCACGGGCTGCTCGCGCACGACGCCCTCGTTGGTGACGTAGCCCGACCGGTTGACCTCCGCCGTCAGCCAGAGCCCGCCGCCGAGGAAGAACACGGCCCCGAAGATCGTCACCTTCGAGATCGTGTTGAAGCTCGGATGGAAGATCTGCGTCATCGAATGCCCTGCGTTTCGGCGCAGGAGTCTAGCCTCTGCCCCGAGTCGTTCACGGGCGCAAGCGCGCTTTCGGGCGGCCTGTCCGGGAAATCGATTCGATGCATCGTTCGCGTGCCGATCATACGCCCGGCGCATGGTCCCCGCGCACGCGTTCGCGCGGGAGCACGCCCTCCGCGGCGCGGGCGTCGGGCACGTGGACCCCGTCGTTGTCGGGCAGCGGAACGCCCGCGCGGACGAGCGCCGTGTACAGCCCGAGGCACACGACGTTGGCCAGGTTCAGGCTGCGCACGCCGGGCCGGATCGGAACGTAGACGCGCCGCTCCGCATGCGCCTCCAGCAGCCCCGGCGGCAGCCCCCGGGACTCGGACCCGAACACCAGCACGTCGTCCTCCGCGAAGTCCGTGTCGAAGAGCGACCGACCCCCCCGCGCCGTGAACAGCCTCAGGCGCTCCGCGAGCGCCCTCGGACTGCCCCGGCCGAGGACCTCGACCGCCCGTTCCCAGTCGCGGTGCACGACCAGCTCGACCTGCGGCCAGTAGTCGAGCCCCGCCCGCTTCAGGTAGCGGTCCTCGAGCGAGAACCCCAGGGGCTCCACCAGGTGCAGGCACCGGCCCGTGGCGGCCGTGAGCCGCGCGGCGCAGCCGGTGTTGTGGGGGATCTCGGGGTGCACGAGGACGACGTCCATGGGGCGGAGTCTACGCCCCCCACCCCGCCCCGCCCCCCGGTCCCATCCCTAGCCCCCACCCACCCGGGGAGACTCCCCCCGCCCGCCCCGGTGTCGCCGCGGCCGGCGTTTTTGCCCCTCCCCCAAGCCCTTCGGGAAGCGCCACTTGCGTCGGCCCGCGGCGGGAGCGCCACGGATTCCCACCCCAGCTGTTAGGCATCCGTTAGGATCTGCCGCGGAAGCCCGATGCCGCCGACCAGGAACCCTCACCCAAGATTCGGTCGCGCCGAGCTCCGCGCCGGCACCGACCGCGACCCCGGCGGCTCGGGCTTCCACCTCTCTCCCCTGCAGGAACCGCAGAACCCCGCGCCGCGTCCGCACCGCGACCAGCACCTCCCCCCGCGGACGCGGCGCATCCTGCACCTCGACGTCGACGCCTTCCTGGCCTCCGTCGAGCAGGCCCTGCACCCGGAGCTGCGCGGCCTCCCGGTGGTGGTCGGCGGCCTGCCCACCGAGCGCAACCTCGTCATGTCGTGCTCGTACGAGGCCCGCGCCTTCGGCGTGCACCCCGGCATGCGGCTGTCCGACGCGGCGCGGCGCTGCCCGCGGGCGGTCTTCCGGCGCGGGGACTCGCGGGCGGCCGGCGCGAAGCGCGAGCAGATCGCCCACCTGCTGCGCCGCGTGACGCCGCTCGTCGAGGTGTCGTCGATCGACGACCTCTTCGCCGACCTGACGGGCACCGCCCGGCTGTGGGGCGCGGCCTGCGACGTGGCCGAGCGCCTGCGCGGCGCGATCCGCGACGAGGTCGACCTGCCGGTCACGATCGGCGTCGGCACCACGCGCACCTTCGCGCGCCTGGCGGGCAAGCTCGCCAAGCCCGGCGGCGTGGCCGAGATCCTGCCGGGGCACGAGCTCGACTTCCTGCGCCACCTGCCCGTCGACCAGCTCCCCGGCGTCGGGCACGCCATCGGCGCGCACCTCGCGCGCTTCGGCGTGCGCACCGTCGGCGACCTGCAGCAGGTCTCGCGCGAGGTGCTGTTCGCGAGCTTCGGCTACCCCGGGCTCGTGCTGTTCG
>JAUIDW010000084.1 GCA_030428395.1 bacterium
TGCCCCAGGGCGCCGTGCTGCCGCTGCTCGTGCGCGCCCTGGAGCGCGCCTCCGGGCGCGCGCTGGGGCGCGGGATCGGAGCGCTCTACGGCCTGAACCTGGTCGGCGCCGTGGCCGGGGCCTGGTGGGGCGGGCACGGACCGTTCGCGCTCAGCGTGCCGCTCGCCGTCGGGACGGGCGGCGCCGCCCTCGCGGCGCTCCTGCTGGCCGGGATCGCGAGCCGGGCCTGGCGCGCGGGCGCGGCGGAGTCGCCGCGCGCGACGCCGGCGGACGCGCCGCTGACGCCGCGCCGCGCGGCGCTGCTCGTGGGCTTCGCCACCGCGTGGATGCTGGGGCTCGAGACGGTGGTCGTGCGCCTGGGCGTCCTGCACCTCGGCGGGATGCAGCTCGGTCTCTCCGCGCTGCTCGCGGCCGCGCTGACGGCGCTGACGCTGGGGGCCGTGGTGCTCGGACCGTGGACCCCGACCGGGCCGCGCGGCGTGCTCGCGCTGCTCGCGCTGGCGGCCGCCGGCTCGCTGTGGCCCTTCGCGTTCCGCGTGTCCGAGCGCCCGGAGTCGTGGGCGCAGGCCTACGCGCTCGCGGTGCTGCTGGCGGGGCCCGCGCTGGCGCCGTTCGGCGCCGTCGTCCCCGCGGTGCACCGCTCGGTGGCCGGCGAGGGCGCCCGGCGCCTGGGCGGCCTGCTGCTGCACGAGTCCTGGGGCGCGCTGCTCGGCGCCGTGCTGACCGTGCAGGTGCTGGTCCCGCGCCTCGGCCTGGGCGGCGCGCTGGCCGCCTGGTGCGTCCTGGGCGCGCTGGCCGCGGCGAGCCTCGCGCGCACTGCCCCGCGGCCGGCCGCGCTGGCGGCGGTCGTCGCCGCGCTGTGCGCCGCGGTGGCGGCCGCGCGACCCGAGCCGGCGCTGTCCGCCGCGCCGCTCGCCAACCCCGCGCTGGCGATCCGCTCGTTCGAGGAGGACGAGCACTTCGCCGTCACCGTCGTCGACGACGGCCTGCTGGGCGAGCGCACGCTGCTGACCGACGAGTTCCGCGCCGCCGGCACCGGCCGCGACTACGCCTACATGCGCGCGCTCGGCCACCTGCCCCTGCTGCTGCATCCCGCGCCGCGCCGCGTGGCCGTCCTGGCGCTGGGGACCGGCACCACCGTCGGCGCGGTGTCCCTGCACCCGGGCGTCGAGCGCGTCGACGTGCTCGAGATCTCGCGCGCGGTCGTCGCGGCGGCCCCCTGGTTCGAGGACGTGAACCGCGGCGCCCTCGCGGAGGGCCTGCCCGGGCTCCTGGACGAGGGCGACGGCGCGGACCGCGTGGTCGTGCGCCTCGGCGACGGCCGGCGCACGCTCGCGGAGCACGGTCTCCACGACGTGGTCACGATGGAGCCGCTGCTGCCGAGCTCGCCGTTCGGCGTGCACCTCTACACGCGCGAGTTCTACGCCGTCGTGGACCGCGCCCTCGCTCCGGGCGGGCTCGTGTGCCAGTGGATCCCGCCGCACGCGCTGCGGCCGGAGGTGTTCGACGTGGTGCTGCACACCGCCCGCGCGCGCTTCGCGTGGTCCGGCGTGTGGGTCTTCGGGACGCAGGTGCTGGTCGTCGCCGGCGACGCGCCGCCGGCCGCGCATCCGGAGGCCTGGGAGGCGCTGCCCGACGAGCTCGCGGCCGAGCTCGCGGCGCTGGGCCTCGGCTCGCTCGAGGAGGTCCTGGCGCGCGAGGTCGGGACCGGGCGCTCCGTGGACTCCGGCAGCCTGTCCGACACCGACCCCTGGATCCTGCGCGGCCCGCGGCGCGGCGGCGCCGAGCGGCTCGCGGACCTGCCGCGCAACCTGCGGTCGGTCGAAGGCGTGCCCCTGCCGTGGCACGGGGTCGAGTCCCCCGCGCTGGAGCGCGCGCGCGCCGGCCGCGCCGCGCTGCGCGCCGCCCGGCGCGCCCACGCCTGGCTCGAGGTGGCCGCCGTCGACCCCGGGTTCCCCGTCGACGCGGGAGAGGCCGACCGGCGCTACCTCGAGGAGCGCCTGGGCCGCGCCGCCGACCTCCTGGGCGACGACGCCGAGCTGCGCGAGCTCGCCGAGCACGTCGAGTTCCTCGACCGCCTGCGCCGCGGGGTCGGCCTGCTCGGGGCCCTGGCGCGCGGCGAGCCGGTCGAGCCCCGCGCCGTGGTCGACCCGCTGACCCGCGCGGCCGAGCTGCGGCCCGAGCGCGGCGACGTGCACGCCTACGACGCGGCGGCCTTCGCGCTGCTGGGCTTCGACGAGGCGGCGCGCAAGGCCGCGGCCGTCGCCGTCGAGCGCTGCCCGCGGATCGCCGCGACGCCCGCGGGGCGGCGCGCGATCGCCCTGGGCCTGCCGGCCGCGTACCTCGCGCCGCCGGCCGCGCGCGGCGAGCCCTGAGGGCTCAGGCCCAGTCGTCGAGGCGCGCCGCGATCATGCCGCGCAGCTGGTCGCGGCAGCGGCGGTACTGGTCGAGCGAGCCGCCGATCGGGTCGACGACCTCCTCGCCGGTCGGCGAGAGCAGCTGCACGTGGTCCGCGGCGCCCGGCGGCAGCATCGAGCGCAGGGCCGCGAGGTGGCTCGGCGTCATGGTGTACACCCGGTCGAGCGCCGCCACGTCCTCGGGGCGCGCCGGCGTCGTGCGGTGCCCGGACAGGTCGCCGCCGAGCTCCGCCAGCGCCTCGACCGAGTGCGCGGAGGCCGCGCCCCCGGCGCCGGCGAACACGCCCATGGAGCCGAGCTCGAACCCGAATTCGCCCAGGCGTTCCGCGGGGACCTCCAGGCGCTCGGCGAGCAGCATGCGGGCGAGCCCCTCGGCCATCGGGCTGCGGCAGGTGTTGCCGGTGCAGCAGAAGGCGATGCGCAGGCCGGCGCTGCGGCGCAGGCTGTCGGCGTCGATCAGCCCCCGGCGCAGGACCTCGAAGCGCCCCGGGCCGACGGCCAGCACGGTCGAGGCCTCGGCCAGGCGGCACGGGCCGCCGTCGACCAGCAGCGCGGCGCGGTCGGCGAACTCCGTCGCGACGCGCTCGGGGTCGGTGGCCGGCGCGGCGCCGCTGGCGTTCGCGCTCGAGGCGACCACGGGGAAGTCGAGGGCCGCGAGCAGCCGCGCCACGCCCGCGTGGGCCGGCAGCCGCACGCCGGTCCAGCCGTCCCGGGCGACGCGCTCGAGGCCGGGCGGGACCCCGGGCAGCACCAGCGTCAGCGGGCCCGGCCAGTAGCGCTCGGCCAGGCGGGCCGCCATGGGGGAGAGGCGCGGGAAGCGCCGCAGCGCGGCGACGTCGCCCACGTGCCAGGTCAGCGCCAGCTCCGGGTCGCGCCCCTTGGCCGCGCGCAGGGCGTCGAGCGCCTCGGGGTGGTCCGCGCGGGCCGCGAGCCCGTACACGGTCTCGGTCGGCAGGGCCACGAGCGCACCGCCCTCGAGCGCCGCGCGCACACGCGCAACGACGCCGGCGAGGTCCCCGTCCGACGGCTCTTCGGCGAGCGGGATGCGTTCGAGGCTGGCGGGGCTCGACATCGGTGCGCGGCTGCTAGCCTATCGGGCTCGCCGGTCCAACCCAAGCCAGCTCCCCGCGCGTCGGGGGACGCGGCGCCCGGACGGCGAGCGGCCATGAGCGACCCGCGCAGCAGCGACCCGGACACCTCCACCCCGGCGGACGCCTCCACACCGGTGGGCACCTCCAACCCGGTGGAAGCCGGTTCCGCCGGCCCGCGCGCCGCGAGCAAGGCGGCGGCCGCGGCCTACGCGAGCGAGCGCGTCGCCCTGCTCTCGCGCCTGGCCGGCGGCCTGGCCCACGAGATCAAGAACCCGCTGTCCACGATGTCGATCAACCTGGCGCTGCTCGAGGAGGACTGGGAGCGCGCCGCGGCCTCGCGCGACCCGGACGCCCCGGCGGCCTCGCCCCGCGAGCAGCGCTCCATGCGGCGCATCCAGACGCTGAAGCGCGAGGTGGCGCGGCTGGAGCAGATCCTGGACGAGTTCCTGTCCTACGTCCGCGGCCAGGCGGTGAACCGCGCCCCCCTGGACCTGACCCGGCTCGTGCGCGAGCTGCTGGAGTTCGTGGAGCCCGAGGACGAGGCCCTGGGGATCCGCCACCACGTGGACCTCGAGCCGGGGCTCCCGCTGGCGCTGATCGACGCGAGCGCCTTCAAGCGCGCCGTGCTGAACCTGCTGGTCAACGCGCGCCAGGCCATGCCCGACGGCGGCGAGCTGCTCGTGCGCCTGCACCGCGTGGGGAACTTCGCCGAGCTCCTGGTGACCGACACCGGCGTCGGCATGTCGCCCGAGGAGCTGGAGAGCTGCTTCGACGAGTACTGGTCCACGAAGAAGGGCGGCACCGGCCTGGGGCTCTCCACGACCAAGCGCGTCGTCGAGGAGCACGGCGGCAGCATCACCGTGGTGTCCGAGCGCGGCCGGGGGACGTCGTTCTCGCTGCGCATCCCGCTGGTGGTCGAGCTGACGGGCCTGGGCGGGTACGACGCCGGGAGCGACCCCGGCGAGGTCGTCGACGTGGAGGAGGTGCCGTGAGCGAGGAACCCGGACCCAACGTCCTGATCGTCGACGACGACGAGGGCCACGCCGAGGCGCTGGCCGACGGCCTCGAGCTGGACGGCTACCGCTGCACGCTGGCGCCCTCCGGTGCCGCGGGCATCGAGCGCATGGAGAGCAGCAGCTACGACGCGGTGCTCACCGACCTCGTCATGCACGACCACTCGGGGCTGGACGTCCTGAAGGCCGCGCGCACGCTGCAGCCCGAGGCCGTCGTCCTGCTGATCACCGGCCACGGCTCGATCGAGACCGCGGTCGACGCCATGCGGCTGGGCGCGGCGGACTACATCACCAAGCCGGTGAACATCGCCGAGCTGCGGCTGCGCCTGGCCAAGGCGATCGAGGGCGGCACGCTGCGCCGCGACAACCTCGAGCTGCGGCGCCAGCTCGACGAGCGCTACGGGTTCGAGGACCTGATCGGGCACTCGCCGGCGATGCGCAAGGTCTTCGACGTGCTGCGGCAGGTCAGCGACACGAACGCGACCGTCCTGATCCTGGGGGAGAGCGGGACGGGCAAGGAGCTCGTCGCGCGGGCGATCCACGCGAACTCGCGGCGCAAGGACCGGCGCTTCGTGGCGGTCAACTGCGCGGCCCTGAGCGAGGGGCTGATCGAGTCGGAGCTCTTCGGCCACGTCAAGGGCGCCTTCACGGGCGCCGTGACGCACAGCGAGGGGCGCATCGTGTACGCAGACGGCGGCACGCTGTTCCTGGACGAGGTCGGCGACATGCCGCTCGCGACCCAGGCCAAGCTGCTGCGCGTGCTCGAGTCCCGCGAGGTCCAGCCGGTGGGGGGCAACACGCTGCGCAAGGTGGACATCCGCCTGGTCGCCGCGACCAACCGGGACCTGTCCGAGATCGTCGCCCGGGGCGAGTTCCGCGAGGACCTGCTGTTCCGGCTCAAGGTCGTCGCCATCGACCTGCCGCCCCTGCGCGAGCGCAAGGGCGACGTCCCGCTGCTCATCGACCACTTCGTGTCGGAGCTCTCCGCCCAGCACGACCGCCCCGCGCGCGGGGTGACGCCGGAGGCGCGGGCGGTGCTCGTCCGCTACCGCTGGCCGGGCAACGTGCGCGAGCTGCGCAACGTGATCGAGAACATGGTCCTGCTGGCGCGCGACGACGTCCTGCGCCTGGAGGACGTGCCCGAGGCCGTGGTCGAGGGCGCCGCGGAGGCCCCGCGCACGGGCGAGACCGACCTCGCCGGCCGGTCGCTCCAGGAGGTCGAGCGCGAGCTGATCCGCGCCAACCTCGCCCTGACCGAGGGCAACCGCGAGAAGGCGGCCAAGCTGCTCGGGATCGGCGAGCGGACCCTGTACCGCAAGATCAAGGCCTACGGCCTGAGCTGAGCGCGGCCGGCCCCGTGTGCGACGGCGGCGCCCGGGCCAGCCGACGGCGCGGCGGCCCGACGGAATGACCGTTTCGTAACGGAATCGGAGCTCGGCCGGGGCTACGTTGCCGGTCCACGGGGTCGGTCGCCCGGCGATGCCGGTGGCCGCGTGGAGCCCACCTCCTCCCATCCTCCCTCCCGGGCTCCGACAGACGCTCACGCTCCGCGGCCCTTCGCGGCCGGCCCCGTGGTTTCTCCCCGCCTCCCGCGCGCGAGTTCCCCGCAGCCCCCGGTCGGCACCCCGTGCCGCCTCCTGCTCCCCGCGCCCCGTCGGCAGCTCGCCCGGCGGCCCTCCGCGCGCTCGGCGGCTTCGCGCGAACGCGGTGTTCGACCGCCCGTCCGCACCCCTGCGGGTTGCGGTCGCCGCAGCCGGCGAACCGTCGGTCCCGCTCGTGCCGACGGGCGTGGCCTGCCACTCCGGCAGATGGACGGGGGGGTGGCTCGCGCGGCTGCCAATCCGGCAGGGCGCGCGAGGGCCCCGGGGCTCACAAGCTGCTGTCGAGACGCGAGTTAGGGCTGGCGGCCCCTTGGCACGGGGTTTGAAACCCGGGGGCCAGCCGGCCGAGTTCCCGGTCGGCGCAACCCAGCGAAACAGCACATGACGCAGCAAGGCAAGATCATCGGCATCGACCTCGGCACGACGAACTCGGTCGTGGCCGTCATGGAAGGCGGCGAGCCCGCGGTCATCACGAACCTCGAGGGTTCCCGCACGACGCCCTCGGTCGTGGCCTTCTCGAACGACGGCAACCGCCTCGTGGGCGCGCCCGCGAAGCGCCAGGCGGTGACGAACCCGACCCGCACCGTGGCGTCGATCAAGCGCTTCATGGGGCGCCGCCACGACGAGGTGGGGGCCGAGGAGAAGACGGTCGCCTACAAGCTGACCGGCGGGGCCGAGGAGCTCGTCAAGGTCGACATCGACGGCAAGGCGTACACGCCGCCGGAGATCAGCGCCATGGTGCTGGCCCACCTGAAGGAGGCCGCCGAGGCCCACCTGGGCGAGCCGGTCACGCGCGCGGTCATCACCGTGCCGGCCTACTTCAACGACTCCCAGCGCCAGGCGACCAAGGACGCCGGGACGATCGCGGGCCTCACCGTCGAGCGCATCATCAACGAGCCCACGGCCGCGACGCTGGCCTACGGTCTCGACAAGCAGAAGAGCGGCCGCGTGGCCGTGTACGACCTCGGCGGCGGCACGTTCGACATCTCGATCCTCGAGATCGGCGACGGCGTCTTCGAGGTCCTCGCGACCCACGGCGACACGCACCTCGGCGGGGACGACTTCGACGAGGCGCTGATCAAGCACGTCGCCGAGGAGTTCAAGAAGCAGAGCGGCATCGACGTCCGCAGCGACCCGATGGCCCTGCAGCGCCTGAAGGAGGCCTGCGAGAAGGCCAAGTGCGAGCTCTCCAGCGCCATGCAGACCGACGTGAACCTGCCGTTCATCACGGCGGACGCGTCGGGGCCCAAGCACCTGAACATGACCATCACCCGCGCCAGGTTCGAGCAGCTCTGCGAGAAGCTGATCGACCGCACGCGCCAGCCCTGCGTCCAGGCCCTCAAGGACGCCGGGCTCGACCCGAGCCAGGTCGACGAAGTCATCCTCGTGGGCGGCTCGACGCGCATGCCGATGGCGCAGGAGATGGTGAAGAAGATCTTCGGGAAGGACCCGAACAAGAGCGTCAACCCCGACGAGGTCGTGGCCGTGGGCGCCGCCATCCAGGGCGGCGTGCTGGCCGGCGACGTCGGCAACGTCGTGCTGCTGGACGTCACGCCCCTGTCGCTCGGCATCGAGACCCTGGGCGGCGTGTCCACGAGGCTGATCGAGCGCAACACGACGATCCCGACCTCGAAGAGCCAGACGTTCTCGACGGCGTCCGACAACCAGCCCAGCGTGGAGATCCACGTGCTCCAGGGCGAGCGCGAGTTCGCCAAGGACAACCGCACCCTGGGCCGCTTCCACCTGGACGGGATCGCCCCGGCCCCGCGCGGGATGCCGCAGATCGAGGTGTCCTTCGACATCGACGCGAACGGCATCCTGAACGTGAAGGCGGTCGACAAGGCCACCAACAAGGAGCAGTCGATCCGCATCGAGGCCTCCTCCGGCCTCGACAAGGGCGAGATCGAGCGCATGCGCCGCGAGGCGGAGGCCAACGCCGACGCCGACAAGGCCAAGCGCGAGCTCGTGGACCTGAAGAACCAGGTCGATCACCTCGTGCACCAGACCGAGAAGTCGCTCGAGGAGCACAAGGACAAGCTCGACGAGGCCGACGTCAAGGCCATCGAGGCCGCCCGCGACGACCTGAAGAAGGCCGCCGAGGGCGACGACAAGGCCGCGCTCGAGAAGGCGCTCTCCGAGTTCCAGACGAAGGCCCAGAAGCTGGGCGAGGTCCTCTACCGCGAGGCGCAGGCAGGCGCCGGCGCGGGCGGGGCCGCCGGCCCCGAGGCGGCGGCGGGCGATGAGCCCGCCGGCGCCTCGGACGGCAGCGACGACGAGCCGGTCGACGCCGACTTCGAGGTCAAGGCCTGAGAGCACCGGCGGGGGGCGTACCCCCGCCGGACCCTCCCGCGCGCCCCGGACCCCCGGACGCGCCGGGATGGGGGTCGAGCGGGCCGGCCGCGCGCGACGCGCGGCCGGCCCGCGCCCGTTGCGGGGCCTGACCTCCGGGTCCCCTGGGCGGCGCACCCCCCCGGTGCCCGGTTCCGACCGCGTGCGCTGGAACCGCGTGCGGCACCGGGCAGACTGGCGCGCATGTCCGCCATCCGCTGGTTCTGGCTCTCGTCCGCCGCGGCCGTCGTGCTGGTGGGCCTGCTCGGTCTGCTCGCGCCGGCGGCGCTGTGGCTGTACGTCCCGCTCGGGGCGCTGATCCTGCTCGGGGCCTGGGACATCGTGCAGCGGCCGCACAACGTGCTGCGGAACTTCCCCGTCGTCGGGCACTTCCGCTACGTGTTCGAGGCCATCCGGCCGGAGATCCAGCAGTACTTCGTCGAGTCGGACACCGACGGCCGGCCGTTCTCGCGCGAGCTCCGCAGCGTCGTGTACCAGCGCGCCAAGGAGGAGATCGACACGCGCCCGTTCGGCACGATCCGGGACCTCTACGCGGTCGGCGCGGAGTGGATCGCGCACTCGATCACGCCCCTCGCGCACGCCGGCGACATCCCGCGCATCGAGATCGGCGCGGGGCGCTGCGAGCGGCCCTACAGCGCGGCGCTGCTGAACGTCTCGGCCATGAGCTTCGGCTCGCTCAGCCGCAACGCCGTGCTGGCGCTGAACCACGGCGCGAAGCTGGGCGGCTTCTTCCACAACACGGGGGAGGGCGGCATCACGCCGTACCACCTCCAGCACGGCGGCGACCTCGTGTGGCAGGTCGGCACCGGCTACTTCGGCTGCCGCACGCCCGAGGGCCTGTTCGACGAGGACCGCTTCGCCGAGCGCGCCGGCCTGGAGCCGGTGAGGATGATCGAGGTCAAGATCTCCCAGGGGGCCAAGCCCGGGCACGGCGGCATCCTGCCGGCGGGCAAGGTCACGGCCGAGATCGCCGCGATCCGCGGGGTGCCGATGGGGCGGGACGTGGTCTCGCCGCCGTACCACACCGCCTTCCGCACGCCGGTCGAGCTGATCGAGTGGGTCGGCCGCCTGCGCGAGCTCTCCGGCGGCAAGCCCGTCGGGATCAAGCTGTGCGTCGGCCGCCCCAAGGAGTTCATGGGCATCTGCAAGGCGATGCTCGAGACGGGCCAGCGGGTCGACTTCATCACGGTCGACGGCGCGGAGGGCGGCACGGGCGCGGCGCCGCTCGAGTTCTCGAACTCGGTGGGCCTGCCGCTCACGGAGGGGCTGCTGCTGGTGCACAACACCCTGGTCGGCTGCAACCTGCGCGACGAGGTCAAGGTGCTGGCCAGCGGCAAGATCGTCACCGGGTTCAACCTGATCCAGCGCGTCGCCATCGGCGCGGACCTGTGCTCCTCCGCGCGGGCGATGATGATGGCCCTGGGGTGCATCCAGGCGCTGCGCTGCAACACGAACAACTGCCCGGTCGGGGTCGCCACGCAGGACCCGGCGCTCGCGCGCGGCCTCGACCCGGAGCTGAAGGCGGTGCGCGTGCGCAACTTCCAGCGCAACACCGTCGAGAGCGCCATGGAGCTGATCGGCGCGGCCGGGCTGACCCACCCCGGGGAGCTGAGGCCCACCCACATCTACCGGCGGACCGGGCCGACGCGCATCGAGACGTACGAGGACGTGTACGACTACCTCGAGCCGGGGGACCTCGTCGCCGCGCGGATCCACGGCGGGGGGTACCACCAGTTCCTCGCGGATCAATGGCTGCGGGCGCGGGCGAACCGGTTCTGAGCGCGCGCCCGTCCGGCCGCGGGCGCGCTTCGATCCCGGCCAGCGCTGCGCGTCCCCCGCACGCCCGGCCGTGCGCCGCCCGCACGCTCGCCGGTGGAGGCGCCGCTCCCGCCCGGGACCGGGTGGGCGCCGCCGCGCCGGCCCGCGCCTTGCGGGGGCGCCCGGCCTCCGGTTGAGGTGCCCCGCGGCGCCACCTATAACGATCGCCCCCGTGATCACCGCCTCCCACCTGACGAGGCGCTTCGGCGCCTTCACCGCGGTCGACGACGTCAGCTTCCACCTGGACGCGGGCGAGGTCGTCGGCTTCCTCGGCCCGAACGGCGCCGGCAAGACCACGACCCTGCGGATGCTGACGGGCTACCTGCCGGCGACCTCGGGGGGCGTGGAGATCGCCGGGCTCGACGTCCTGCGCCAGTCGCTCGCCGTGCGCCGCCGCATCGGCTACCTGCCCGAGGCCGTACCGCTCTACCGCGAGCACCGCGTGGACGAGATGCTGACGTTCCAGGCCCGGCTGCACGGCCTGGGGCGCGGCGAGGCCCGGCGCCGCATCGGCGCGGTGCTGGACCGGGTGGGGATGGCGTCGCGCGCGCGCGCGCTCGTGGGCAAGCTCTCCAAGGGCCAGCGCCAGCGCGTGGGCCTCGCCGTCGCGCTGCTGCCCGAACCGGACGTCCTGATCCTCGACGAGCCGACCAGCGGCCTCGACCCGCTGCAGCGCATCGAGGTGCGCAAGCTCATCGGCGAGCTCGCGCGCGAGCGGACCGTGCTGATCTCCTCGCACATCCTCCCGGAGATCGAGGCGGTGTGCCCGCGCGTGCTCGTGGTCGTGCGCGGCCGCGTCGTGGCCGACGGGACGCCCGCGCAGCTCGTGCGCCAGCTGGGCCAGCCCAGCCACGTGCGTCTCGAGGCCGTCGTGCCCGACCCCGCCGAGGCGGTGCGCCTGCTCGGGACGCTCGAGGGCGTGCGCGCCGTGGCCGACCGCGGGCGCCTGGGGATCCACCACCAGTTCGACGTGCAGACCGACGTCGACCTGCGCGAGGACGTCGGCGCGGTCGCGGCCAGCCGCGGGTGGGCGCTGCGCGAGCTGTCCTGGTGCCAGCCGACGCTGGAGGAGCTGTTCGCGCGCCTCGCGCTCGAGCTCGGACCGGACCGGGCCGCCGGGGCCGACCCCGCGCCCGCCGCTCCCGCGCCGCCGGTCGCGGACGCGCTCGCGGCCAGCGGTCCGCTCCAGCTGGACGTGTCCGGGCCGTCCGCGGTGCCGCCGGAGCCCGCCGCCCCGGAGCCCGTCGGCCCGGAGAGCGCGCCGCCGCGGCGCGTGTACAACCTGAACCCCTTCGACCAGGGCGAGACGCGCGATCTGGGGCGCCCCAAGGCCGTCGACGACGGTGGCCCGGGCGGCGAGCAGGGCGGGGGAGCGGCGGCCGGGGAGCGTCCCTCGTGAGGGGCGCCTGGACGATCTACCGGCGCGAGCTCGCCGGCCTGTTCCTGACCCCGCTCGGCTGGATCCTGCTGTTCGTCGCGCTGCTCGTGCGCGGGATCCTCTTCACGATCTACCTCGACCGCCTGGGCGGCGAGGTGAACGCGGCGCTCTCGCTGACGCAGGGGGGCTCGGTCCTCTACTGGGTGCTGATGGTGCTCCTGCCGCCGCTCCTGACCATGCGGATGGTCAGCGAGGAGGCCAGCACGGGCCTGCTCGAGTTCCTGCTGACCGCGCCGGTCACCGACGCGGCCGTCGTGGCCGGCAAGCTGCTGGCGGCGACCACGTTCATGGCGCTGCTGTGGTCCACGTCGTTCCTCTACGCGGGCACGGCGCACCTGCTGGGCGCCGCGCCCGACTGGGGCGCGCTGCTGGCCGCGTACCTCGGCTCGGTGCTGGCGTCCGGGCTGTTCTGCTCGATCGGGCTGGCGGCCAGCGCGGTCACCAACACGCCGCTGATCGCCGCCTTCGTGGCGGTGATCGTGAACGTGCTGCTGCTCTTCGTGCCGCTCGTGCGCGCCAACGCGGGCCAGCTCCTGCACCTGCCGCCGGACCACTGGCTGCTCGACGCCATGCGCCAGGTCGACCTGCTCGACCACCTCAGCGGCTCGGCCTGGGTGGGCGTGGTCGACTCGGCCCACGTCCTGTTCTTCCTGGCCTGGACGGCGCTGTTCGGGTTCCTCGCGGTGCGCCTGGTCGAGACGCGGAGGTGGCGATGAGCCGCCGCGGCGCCGGCACCGGGCGCTGGACCCGGGCGGGGATCGCGCTGCAGGTCACCGCGGCCGCCGTGCTGGCCGCCGTGGCCGCGGCGCTCGTGCCGTGGCTCGCCGAGCGCCCGGGCCTGCACCGCCGCGCCGACCTCTCGGCCGCGCGCCACGGCTCGCTGGACCCGGCCACGGTCGAGCTGCTCGACGTCTTCGACGAGCCGGTGGCGGTCGAGGTCTTCTTCCGCCTGCCCGACCCGCCCTGGCGCGAGGTCGGCGCCGAGGTGCAGGCCCGCACGCGCGAGTTCCTGCTGCGCGCCCGGGCCGCCGCACCCACGCGGCTGCGCGTGGTGGACCACGACCTGGGCGACGTCGCCACGGTCAAGGAGCGCATGCGCGACCTGCGCATCGCCGAGCACAACCTCGTGAACGTCCTGGTGGTGCACTCGGGCGACCGCCGCGCGGTGCTCGAGCTCTTCAAGGACGTCTCCGAGGTCGACATGGGCAACCCGGTGCCCGGCGCGGGCTACGCGCCGGCGTCCGTGCGGGTCTTCCGCGCGGAGGAGGCCTTCGCCGGCGCGCTGAAGAAGATCTCCGCCGGCGAGCCGCCGCGCGTCCTGTTCTCGAGCGGCCACGGCGAGCGCGACCTCTACGGCACCGAGTCCCGCCAGCTGGGGCGGCTGCACACGGCGCTGGTGCGCGACGGCTTCGTCGCGGAGCCCTGGGACGCGACGGCGGAGCCGCGCATCCCCGACGACGTCGTGGTGCTCGCCCTGGTCGACCCCCGCCAGCCGTTCACGCCCGAGGAGCTGGACGCGATCCGCACGTTCGTCGACCGCGGCGGACGCGTGCTGGCCGCCCCGGGGCCGGACGCGCCGACCGGGCCGCGCACGCTGCACGACCTCGTGCGCGAGTGGGGGGCGCTCGTCCCGCCCGGGCTCGTCTGCCGCCCGCAGGTCGACCCGTACACGAAGCAGAAGCACGAGGGCATCCAGCGCTGCGCGGACCTGCTGATCGCCTCCGACGGGATGGCGCCGGGGCACCCGGTCACGCGGCCGCTGTACCGCGGGCAGCGCCACGTGCGGCTGCCGATCGCCGGCGCGGTCGAGCGCGGCTCCGTGCCGCCGGGCGGCGTGCTGATCGACGTGCTGTCGTCGACGACCGACTCGTGGCGCGACCTGCCGGACGCGCGCGGGTACTACGACTACTCCTTCCGCGACGGCGAGGAACCCGGCCCGTTCAGCCTGGCGGCCGCGATCACGTTCCCCCCACGGGTCGACCCGGAGGGGCCGCCCGCGCCCGGGGTCGAGCCGGACTCGGCCGAGGAGCGCGAGTCGCGCGTCCTGGTCCTGCCGTGCCCGGACGCGCTGGGCCAGGAGCTGTTCGACGCGAACCGCGACCTGCTGCTGAACGCGTTCAACTGGCTCGCGTCGCGCGACTTCCGCGTCTCGGTCACCCCGCGCGACCCCAGCCGCGCGGTCCTCGACCTGTCGGACGGCGGGGACATGGCGACCATGGTCCGCGTCGCGTCCTACGGCCTGCCCGGCGCCTGCCTCCTCGTGGGCATCCTGTTCGGACTCTGGAGGCGCCGCTCGTGAACCCGCGCACCACCGCCGTCCTGTTCGTCGTCGTCGCCCTGCTCGGCGGCCTGGCCTGGTGGCAGCTCCGCGAGGAGGCCGCCAACCCGACCGGCACGCGCTCGCGCCCGCTGTTCGAGGGCTTCGACCCCGGCCGCGTCGTCGCGGTGCGCGTGGACAACCTCGAGCGCGACGTGCAGGTGCGCCTGCGCCGCTCCGAGGGCGGCCGCTGGGACCTGGTCGATCCGATCGAGTACCCGGCGGACGCGGGCGTCGTGAAGGGTCTCCTCGAGGTCGGCGTCCACAACGCCGCGGTGCCCGCCGACGGCGTCGACCCCGCCCGGGTGGGCCTCGACCCCCCGCGCGCCGTGCTCGAGCTCGAGCAGACCGGCGAGGCCGCGCGCACGCACCGGCTCGAGCTCGGCGCGCTCGACGTCGACGGGCACAGCGTCTACGTGCGCGTCGACGGCGAGGTGCTGCGCACCCTGCAGACCGTGGACGCCTCGCTCGAGCGCGACCTCGACTCGTGGCGCTCGCGCACCGTGCTGCCCATCGGCGTCGGCCAGGTGATCGACCTGCAGCGCAGCGGGACCGTGCGCGAGGGCGACGAGCTGCTCGACGTCGAGCTGGTGGCCCAGCGCGACCCCGCCACGAACCGCTGGATGGGCGTGCGCCCGTTCGGCGCGGCGCTCGACCCCGACTTCGTCCAGCTGTACCTGCTGCGGCTGACCACGCTGCAGGTCGAGGCGTTCGTCGAGGACGCTCCCCTGAGCCTGGAGCCCTACGGCCTCGACGAGCCCGAGCTCGTGCTGCGCGTCGGCACGCTGCGCGGCGAGCGCCACGAGCTGCACTTCGCGCAGCCCTCCGGGCGCACGTGGTTCTGCCGGCGCGAGGGCCAGAACCACGTGTGGCGCATCGACGCGCCGTCGATGACGATCCTGGCCGCCGAGGCGGAGTCGCTGATCGACGGCCGCATCCTGCGCGCGCCCCGGGAGACCGTCGTCGGCGTCGTGCTCGAGCGCGAGGCCGGGACCCTGTCCCTGCGCCGCCGCGGCGTGCTGTGGGAGGTCTCCACCGACGCCGACCCGATCTGGCGCCGCGCGGACACCGGGCGGGTCGAGGACCTGCTGGCCGTGCTCGAGACCGAGACCCTGGGCGCGCCGCTGCCGTCGGTCGAGCTGGCGGCCGGGGACGTCGTGGCGGCGTTCCGCGTGGAGACCGAGGCGGGCGAGGTGCTCGGCGGCGAGATCGGGGGCCCGGCCGCGCTCGAGGGCGCCGGGGGGCGCGCCTTCCGCCGCCTGGGGGACCAGCTCGTGATGCTCGGCGGCGACACGCTGCTGGAGCTCGCGCGCACGCCCGCGGCGGACCTCCGCTCGCTGCACGTCGTGCGCCTCTCCGAGGCCGAGCAGTCCCGCGTCCGGCTGTCCGGCGGCGACGGCGCGACGCAGCGCTCGTTCGTGCGCGAGAACGACGGGCTGTGGCGCCCCGAGGGCGTCCAGCTCGAGGCCCTGGCCTTCGCGCGGCTGGTGGACCGGCTGCTGTCGGTGAAGGCGCTCGAGCTGATCGACCCGCCCGGCGCCCCGCTGGCCGACGAGGTGCGGGTCGAGGTCGTCGACAAGCTCGGCGACCGCACGGCCTACCGCCTCGGCCGCGTCGAGGGGGTCGAGGGCGACGTCTGGGAGTCCGGCGGGGCCTGGGCGCGCCTCGCACCCGGGCGTCTCGACGAGGTCTCGGGGATCCTCACGGGGCGCTGAGGCCGGGTCCGGCGGCGCCCCCCCGCGCCCGCGATTCCCGGCGAGATGGGGGCGGACGCGCGCCCGGCGCGGCGCTAGCATGGGGCGAACAGAACCCGAACGCGCCATGACCCGCTCCCAGCCCCCGGTCCGCCGCGGCGGACCCCGTCGCCGCCGGTCCGGCCGCGACGCCCTCGCGATCGCGGCCGAGCTGCGCGCGCACCCCGAGCTCGGCGCGCGCCTGACCCACTGGGCCGAGCTGCCCGAGCGCCCGGCGCGCACCGCCCCGCTGCCCGCCGCGCTGCACCCGCGCCTGCGCGAGCTGCTGACCGCGCGCGGCCTGGGCGAGCTGTGGTCGCACCAGGCCGACGCCCTGGAGGCCGCCCTCGCCGGGCGCGACGTGCTGGTGACGACGCCGACCGCCTCGGGCAAGACGCTCTGCTACACCGCGCCGATCCTGCAGAACCTGCTCGACTCCGGCGGGCGCGCGCGCGCGCTGTGCCTGTTCCCGACCAAGGCCCTGAGCCAGGACCAGTCCGCCGGTCTCAACGCCCTGATCGGCGCGCTCGGCGACGACTGGCACAGCTTCACCTACGACGGCGACACCCCGCCGTCGGTGCGGCGCACCCTGCGCGAGCGCGGCCACGTCGTGCTCACGAATCCCTGGATGCTGCACACCGGCATCCTGCCCAACCACGCCAAGTGGTCGGACCTCTTCCGCGAGCTGCGCACGATCGTGATCGACGAGGTCCACACGCTGTCCGGCGTGTTCGGAAGCAGCGTGGCGAACGTCCTGCGCCGCCTGCTGCGCATCTGCGAGCACTACGGCGCGCGGCCGCAGTTCCTGCTGTCCTCGGCCACGCTGCGCGACGCCCGCCATCACGCCCGCCGCCTGACCGGCCGCGACGTCCACGTCGTGTCCCTCGACGGCTCGCCGGCCGGCGCGCGCGCCTTCGGCGTGTACAACCCGCCCGTGCTGGACCCGGTGGCGGGCCTGCGCGCCAACGCGCTCGAGGAGGCGCGCCGCCTGGCGCCGCTGCTGTGCGGCCCCGATCACCAGACGATCTTCTTCTGCAACCGCCGCACGGCGGTCGAGGTGCTGACGCGCTACCTGAAGGAGGCCGCCCGCGAGCTCGGGCTGCGGCCCGAGGAGGTGCGCGGCTACCGCGGCGGCTACCTGCCGCAGATGCGCCGCGACATCGAGGCCGGCCTGCGCTCGGGCGAGGTGAAGGTCGTCGTGTCGACCAACGCGCTCGAGCTCGGCATCGACGTCGGCAGCCTCGACGTGGCCGTGCTGGTGGGCTACCCGGGCCACCAGGCGGGCTTCTGGCAGCGCGCCGGCCGCGTCGGGCGGCGGGGCAAGCCCAGCCTGGTCGTGATGCTCGCGCGCTCCGACCCCGTCGACCAGTACCTGGCCGCCCACCCCGCGCACCTGTTCGAGGCGCCGCCCGAGCGCCTGGGGCTCGACCCCGACAACCTCGTGATCCTGTCCGAGCAGCTGAAGTGCGCGGCCTTCGAGCTGCCCTTCCGCGCCGCGGAGGTCGACGGCGGCGGCTTCGGCGGCTCGCCCGACCTGGCCGGCGTGCTCGACTACCTGGCCGACGAGTCCGGCTTCCTGCACCGCCGCGGCGACACGTGGTACTGGATGGCGGACGCGTACCCGGCCGAGAACGTCAGCCTCGCGGGCGGCGAGGCCGACGACGTCATCCTGCTGGACGCGGAGACCGGCAAGGCGGTGGGGGAGATCGACCGCGAGGGCGCCCTGACCACCTGCCACGAGGGCGCGATCTACCAGGTCGAGGGCCAGACGTGGAAGGTCGAGCGCTTCGACTGGAAGAACCGCCGGGCGTACCTGCGGCCGGTCGAGACCGACTACTACACCGAGGCCGAGACGGACACGAACGTCTCCGTGCTGCGGCTCGAGCGGCGCCTCGCCCGCGCGCGCGACGCGGTCGTGGACGAGGGCGGCGAGGTCGTGACCGAGGACGTCGACCTCTGGCTGGGCGAGGTGCACGTGGTGACGCGCGCGACGCTCTACAAGAAGATCCGCTACTACACGCGCGAGAGCCTCGGGGCCGGCGACATCGAGCTGCCCGAGGAGGAGGTCGACACCGAGGCCTGCGTGCTGACGCTGTCCGAGCCCTCCGCCGGCGCGCTGGGCCTGCACGGCGGGGGCCGCGGCGCCGCCTGGCGCGGCGTCGGCGAGCTGCTGCGCCGCGTGGCGCCGCTCTTCCTGCGCTGCCAGCCGGGCGACGTGGGCCTGTCGACCCAGGTCCGCTCGACGCACTTCCGGCGCCCGGCGATCGTGTTCTACGACCGGGTGCAGGGCGGCGTCGGGCTCTCCGCGCAGCTCTTCGAGGCGTGGCCGGAGGTGGTGCGCGCGGCGCTCGACGTGGTCGACGCGTGCGAGTGCGAGCAGGGCTGCCCGGCCTGCGTCGGCCCCGTGGCGCAGGTGGGGGCCCTGGGCAAGGCCACCGCGCGCGAGGTGCTCGCGCACCTGGCGACCGGGCGCCGGCTCGAGCCCGCCCCGGTGCCCGAGCTGGACCTCGACGCCGAGGCCGCGCCCGCGCCGCCGGCGGAGGTCGAGCCGTGAGCGCCGGCGAGCCGCTCGGCGCGCGCCTGCGCCGCCTGCGCCGCGACCCGGGGCCCGCGGTCCCCGCGACGCCGGGGGACGCCGTCCGCGCGGTAGACGCCCCGGTGGCGGA
>JAUIDW010000085.1 GCA_030428395.1 bacterium
CACGGCGTGCCCCTCGATCTCGCCGGTGTCCTGGTCGAGCTACGCGACCGGCGTCGACGCCTCGCGCCACAACATCTACGACTTCCTGACGCGCGACCCCTGCTCCTACATGCCGGAGCTGTCGTCGACGGAGACGATGACCCTGCCGAAGACCCTGAACCTGGGCTTCGCCAAGGTCCCGTTCGGCAAGAAGGCGGTCTACCGGATCCTCCAGAAGAGCCAGCCGTTCTGGAAGCTGCTCGGCATGAACGGCGTGTGGTCGTCGATCGTCCGCGTCCCGATCACCTACCCGCCGCAGAAGTTCAAGAACGGCACGCTGCTCGCCGGCATGTGCGTGCCGGACCTGCAGGGCACCCAGGGCTCGTTCTCCTTCTACTCGACGAAGGCGCGTCCGGCCGGCTCGCACATCGGCGGCCAGCAGTACCAGGTCCGCCGGCGGGGCAACCTCGTCGAGTCCAAGCTGACGGGGCCGGCCGGCGGCGACGGGCACCCGATGAAGTGCCCCTTCAGCGTCGAGTTCGACGACGAGAAGCGCCAGGCCACGTTCCGCGTCGGCAAGGAGTCGGCCACGGTCGGCTTCCGCGACTACACGCCGTGGATGGTCGTGCCGTTCGACGGCGTCCAGGGGATCGCGCGCTTCTACGTGCAGACCTGGGACGACACCGACGTCGAGATCTACGTCACGCCGATCAACATCGACCCCGACAAGCCCGCGCTGCCGATCTCGCACCCGTTCGTCTACTCGATCTACCTCGCCAAGATGCACGGGCCGTACGCGACCCTGGGCCTGGCCGAGGACACCTGGGCGCTGAACGAGCGCGTCGTGGACGAGGAGGCCTTCCTGAAGCAGGCCTGGCTGATCTTCGAGGAGCGCAAGAAGCACCTCTGGGACGCGATCGAGAAGACCAAGAAGGGCTTCGTCACGGTCGTGTTCGACACGTCCGACCGGATCAGCCACATGTTCTACCGCTACCTAGACCCGACGCACCCTGCCAACGCGGACAAGGACGTCGAGAAGCACAAGGACGTCATCCCGGAGATGTACGGGAAGATGGACGAGCTGATCGGGGAGGTGGTGGAGAAGGTCGACGACCCCGACACGGTGCTCATGGTCATCTCCGACCACGGGTTCACGAACTTCCGCCGCGGGGTGAACCTGAACGCGTGGCTGCGCGACGAGGGCTACCTCGTGCTGAAGGATGGCGCGGAGACGTCGCCGGACTGGTTCGCGAAGGTGGACTGGGACCGGACGAAGGCGTTCACGCTGGGCCTGACCGGCGTCTTCATCAACCGCAAGGGTCGCGAGGCCCACGGCCTGGTGGAGAAGGGCGCCGAGCTCGACGCGCTGTGCCAGGAGCTCAAGGGCAAGCTCGAGGCCCTGCGCGACCCGGTCGACGGGCAGCCGGTCGTGAAGGAGTGCTTCGTCACCCAGCAGATCCACGACGGGCCGTACGCCGACATGGCTCCCGAGCTGCTGATCGGCTACCACAAGGGCTACCGCCACTCGTGGGACTGCGCGACGGGCTCGGTGTCGAAGGAGGTCTTCTCCGACAACACCAAGTCGTGGTCGGGCGACCACTGCGTGGACCCGCGGCTCGTCCCGGGCGTATTCTACTGCAACCGCGAGATCGCGACCGAGGAGCCCAGCATCATGGACATCGCGCCGACGGCGCTCGAGATGTTCGGCGTCGAGCGTCCGCGCTACATGCAGGGGCGCTCGCTGTTCCAGCCGCGCCCCGCGCAGGCCCCGGCGCCGGTCGAGCCCTCGCGCGAGGAGGTGGCCACGTGAGGGTCCCGCGCTGGACCGTGTACCCGGCGCTCGCGCTGCTGGCGATCCTGACGATCTCGGCCGTCCCGCGCCGGGTGACCGACCCCTACGCCGGGGCCGCCGCGGCGCGCCTGGCGGGCGGCGGCTCGGAGCCCGGTCCCGTGCTCCCGCCGGCCCGCTTCCCCCGCGTGGTCGTGCTGGGCATCGACGGGATGGACCCGGAGATCCTGCAGGAGACGATCGAGCTCTACCCCGACCGGATGCGCAACTTCCAGTGGCTGGTGGAGCGCAACGGCGTGCACTCGCTGGCCACCTCGACGCCGCCGCAGAGCCCGGTGGCGTGGTCCAACTTCATCACCGGACGCGACCCGGGCGGCCACGGGATCTACGACTTCATCCACCGCAGCCTGGTGCGCCGGACGGCGATCACCTCGGCCACCACCGAGGCGGACGACCCGTTCCACGTCGGCCTGTGGTCGAACTGGCAGCTGACGCTGCCGATGCCGTGGCAGAAGGCCGCCGAGCCGAACCGCTCCGGCGACGCGTTCTGGACCGTGCTGCAGCGCGCGGGCGTGCCCGCGGACATCTGGCGGATGCCGGCCAACTACCCGGTGATCCCCTCGAAGGGACTCTCGTTCAGCGGGATGCTGACGCCGGCGATCGACTCCGCCTACGGCGAGTTCTCCTTCTACACGACCGACCCGCCCGCTGACATGGACCGCGGGAACGGCCGCATCATCGCCGTCCAGGAGTTCAGCGGGCGCATCGACACGTACCTGACGGGCCCCGCGCACGAGTTCAAGGAGGGCGGGGTCTCGGTCACCGTGCCGCTGACGATCACCGTCGACCGCTCGACCGACCCGCCGTCGGCCGCGATCGACGCCGGCGGCGGCGTGATCGTGCTGCGGCCCGGCGAGTGGAGCGACTTCACGACCGTGACGTTCGAGCCCCTGCCGATGGGCATGCAGTCGGTCTCGGGCATCACCCGCTTCTACCTGCGCAGCGTGGACCCCGCGTTCGAGCTGTACGCCTCGCCGGTCAACATCGACCCGGTGTCGCCGAAGTCGCCCGTGTCCGAGCCGACCAGCGCCAGCGCCGACCTGGCCGACCGCCGCACCGGCATCGGTCCGTACTACACCCAGGGCATGGCCGAGGAGGTCAACGCCCTGAAGGCGGAGGTCCTGACCGACGACGAGTTCCTCTCCCAGTCCGGGCTCGTGTACGAGGAGCGGCGCCGGATGATGGAGTACGCGCTGGACCACTACCTCGAGGACCCCGAGGGCGGTCTGCTGTTCTTCTACTACTCCACCGTCGACCTTTGCTGCCACATGCTGTGGCGCCACGTCGACGAGGAGCACCCGTTCCACGACCCCGCCTTCGAGGACCGCAGCACCGCGCACTGGTCGCACCGCGACGGCAGCACGTGGAAGGACGTCGTCCACGACCTGTACCTGAAGATGGACCCCGTGCTGGGCCGGCTGCGCGAGCGGCTGGGCGACGACGGGGCCACGCTGATCGTCATGTCGGATCACGGCTTCGCGCCCTGGCACCGCAAGTTCAGCCTGAACACGTGGCTGTACGACAACGGCTACCTCGTGCTGAAGGACGGCTACGCCAAGGAGCTGCCGGAGGAGGACTCCGAGCACCGCGAGATCTACCTGGCCCTCGCGGCGGACTGGTCGAAGACCCGCGCCTACGGGATCGGGTTCAACGGTCTGTACCTGAACCTCGCTGGCCGCGAGAAGGACGACCCGAAGACGCCCGAGGACGAGTCCGGCATCGTGCAGCCCGGCGCCGAGGCCGAGGCGTTGATCGACGAGCTGAAGGCCGGTCTCGAGGCGGTCGTCGACCCGCAGACCGGCGAGCGCGTCGTGCTGCGCTGCGACAAGGCCTCGGACGTGTACGTCGGCGAGCGCGTCGCCGAGGCCCCCGACCTGGTCGTGGGCTACAATTCCGGGTACGGCAACTCCGACCCGTCCACGCTGGGCCGCGTCCCGCACGCGCAGCTCGAGGACAACGTGGGGGGGACCTTCAACGGCAACCACCTGATGGCGCCCGAGGTCGTGTCCGGCGTGCTCCTCTCGAACGTGCCGGTGCGCGCCGGCGACCACCGGCTGCAGGACCTGACCATCGAGATCCTGGGCAGGTACGGCATCGAAAAGGGCCCCGGGATGGAGGGGCACCGCGTTCTCGAAGACCTGGAATAGACGACCCTGGAGAAAGAGCCATGTTTGGAAGCGGCAACAAGATCAAGCTGGACAACGACCTCCTCGACCGCATCAAGAAGATCTCCGAGGTGGCGGGTTACGCCTCGCACGAGGAGTTCATCGTGCACGTCCTCGAGAAGGAGCTGGCGCAGTTCGAGGACGCCGGCTCGGACGAGGACATCACCGAGAAGCTCCGCGGCCTCGGCTACATCAGCTAGACCGCCCGCGCCCTCCCTCCCTCGCCGGACCGACCCCACGCCCCCCCTGCCATGAACGCGTTCAACAACGCGATGACGTCGCTGTTCGACGTCCTGCTGAAGCCCTTCGAGCTGCTGGGCCCCTACGGCGCGCTGATCCTGCTCAGCGGCGCCTTCGGCGTCTTCGGCCTGTGGGTGTTCAAGCACATCTCGTGGCAGGGCGGCATCAAGCTGGTCAAGGACAAGATCAAGGGGCACCTGATCGAGGTCCGCATCTACCAGGACGACCTGGTGGTCGTGACGAAGTCGATCGGGAAGATCCTGGCCCGCAACCTCCAGTACATCGCGCTGAACTTCGGGCCGTTCATCCCCCTGATGATCCCGTTCGGCGTCCTGGCGTCGCAGTTCGTCGTGCGCTACGCCTTCGCGCCGCTGCCGGTCGAGGAGGTCCGCGAGGACTTCCTGCCCGGCCAGGGAACGGTGATCACGATCGAGATGGCGAAGGGGCACGAGCGGGACGTCAACACCCTGACGCTCGAGTTCCCCGACGGCCTCGTGCCCGTGGGGCCGCTACACCGCGCCGCCTCGCGCGGCCAGGCCTACCAGGAGGTGATCGCCACGGCTCCCGGCGCCCACGAGCTGGTCCTGACGGCCGCCGGGGTGTCGGAGACGAAGCTCGTGTACGCGGGGGACGAGCAGCCGCGCGTCATCCAGCCCGAGCGCCGGGCCGCCTCGGACTGGTTCAACGCCTTCCTGTGGCCGGGCGAGCAGAGCTTCGGCTCGGACTCGCCCTTCCACCGCGTCGTCTTCGCGTACCCCGACCGGGAGATCGCCTGGCTGCCCGACGGCGCCCTCGGCGTGATCCTGTCGATCCTGGTGTTCTCGATGCTCTTCGGCTTCGTGATGCTGAAGCCGCTCGGGGTGCAGATCTGATGTTCTCGCTCCAGGTCGAGCGCGCGCTCCAGGCCTGCCTCGCCGCCCACGCGGGCCAGTTCCGCAAGGCGTCGGAGGGCGTCCCGTACTGCGTGCACCCCCTGCACGTCGCCCTGATGCTGTCCCGCTGGGGCCAGGACGAGCAGGTCATCGCGGCGGGCCTCCTGCACGACGTCGTGGAGGACTGCGACGCCTGGACCGTCGAGCGCGTCGAGGCCGAGTTCGGCAAGCACGTGGCCTCGATCGTGGCCGAGCTCACCGAGGACAAGGACCGGTCCTGGGAGGAGCGCAAGCGCCTGGCCGTCGAGCACGCCGCGCACATGTCGCCCCAGGCCGCCACGGTGAAGTGCGTCGACAAGCTGCACAACCTGCGGACGCTGCTGCAGCAGCTGCGCGACAGCGACGAGCCTGAGGACGTCTGGGGCCGCTTCAACGGCGGCCGCGAGCGCACCATCCACATGGCCCGCGAGCTGGTCGAGGCGCTCGTCCCGCGCGTCGACCCGAAGCTGGGCCGCTCGCTCCAGTCCGCGCTGCAGGCCCTGCTGGACTGGGACGCCGAGCACCCCGAGCGCGTCGGGGCGCGCACCTGAGCCCCCGCGCGGACGCCGCCATGGCCCGGGTCGAGAAGACGCGACTGGCGGACAAGCTGAGCCGCTTCCACGACCTGTGGAACCCGCGCGTCGTGGCCGAGCTGAACGGCCAGATGGTCAAGGTGGCCAAGGTCCAGGGCCAGCACGTCTGGCACCGCCACGCCGACGAGGACGAGCTGTTCCTCGTGCTGTCCGGGCGCCTGCGCATCGAGCTGCGCGACGGCCACGTCGACCTCGAGCCCGGCGAGCTCGCCGTCGTCCCGCGCGGGGTCGAGCACCGCCCCGTGACCCTGGACGACGACGCCCCGACGGAGATCCTGCTCTTCGAGCCGGCCGCCACCCGCAGCACCGGCGACGTGGACTGCGACCTCACGGTCGAGCCCGAGGACCTGGAGCGTCTCTGAGCCCGGGGCCGGAGTTTCTCCGCCCCGATCCGCAACCCGCGCGCGACGGCGGGGTCCACGGGTGGAGGTGGGGGCGGTGGGATCCCCACCGGCCCGCTCCCCCCCGCCTCAGCCGTCCAGGGCCCCCGACCCGGCCAGCGCCTCCAGCACCCGCTCCCGCAGCGCCGGCCGGCAGATCACCAGTTCGTGGTTGCGCGGATCCTGCGCGTTGTACACGTGCTCCTCGCCGCGCAGCTTCGTCACGCTCCAGCCCAGGGCGCGCGCGACGCACTCCGGGGCGCAGGTGTCCCACTCCTTCAGCCCGCGCTTGTGCGCGTAGTAGTCGGCCTCGCCGAGGACGAGCCGCGACACCTTGTAGCCGACGCTGCCGCGCCGCAGGAACTCGCCGGCGTCCATCGAGCGGGCGAAGGCCTCCATCCAGTCCGGCGTGTGGCTGCGCGAGCACACCAGGCGCGGCTCGTCCGGCGAGGGCGAGTCGCCGCGGACCAGCGAGTGGTCGCGGCCCTCGATGCCGGCGCGCTCGTGGCCGGGCGCGCAGACGCCCCACAGCACCTGGTCGTCGGCGGGCAGCGCGACGGCGCCGAGGACGCAGCGGCCTCCGACGGTCAGGGCCACGTGCACGGCCCAGTCCTGGCGCAGGGTGCGGTACTCCTTCGTGCCGTCGAGCGGGTCCACGATCCAGACGCGGTCCTTCTCGAGGCGCGCCGGCGAGTCCGCCGTCTCCTCGCTCAGCACGCCGTCGTCGGGGTAGCGCCCGGCCAGCATGCCCTGGAGGTAGCCGTCCGCGGCCTGGTCGCCCACGTCGCCCAGCGTCCGGTCCTCCCAGCGCTCCTCCTCGCGCAGGCCGACCAGGCGGCGGCCCGCCTCGCGGGCGGCGAGGATCGCGAACTCCAGGTCGCGTTCGATGTCCGTGGCGGGGATCGGTGTGGTCGAGGGGGTCATGGGCGCGGCGGCGAGGCGGGAGGAAGGGCGGGCGGATGGCAGGGCGGCCGATCCTAACGCCTGCGCTCCCCGCGGACAGGGCGGCGCGCGCCCCGAACGCGGGCCGTGCCCCGGAACCGGCGGCGTGTCGACGAAGCCGCCCCGACGCTCCGCGGGGGTGGAGCGCCGGGGCGGCCAGGGGGAGGGCGGCGCCGCGCGGGGCGGGCGCCCGGCGGCTCAGGCGTTCGCCGTGGCGGCGGGGCGCGACCAGGCGAAGGGCTGGAAGGCCGCGTCGAGCGGGGTCTCCGCCACGTGGTTCACGTAGTTGGAGAGCGTCTTCATCGTCACGCCGAGGACGACGTCGAGCACGTGGCGCTGGGTGTAGCCGGCGTCGAGGAACGCGCGCAGCGCCCCCTCGGGGACCCAGCCGCGGTGCTCGACGACGGCGCTCGTGAACGAGCGCAGCGCCTCGAGGCGCGCGTCGGCCAGCGGCCGGCCGTCGCGCAGCGCCGCGACGACGTCGTCGGGCACGCTCTGCATCTTCGAGATCGCGGAGTGCGCGGCCACGCAGTAGTCGCAGCCGTTCTGCGCGGACACGGTCAGCAGCACGACCTGGCGCTCGGTGGCGTCGAAGGCGGTGGCGTCGAACGCCGCGCTGATCTTCTGGTAGCCGTCGAGCACGGCGGGCGAGCTGGCGAACACGCCGAACAGGTTCGGGATCGACCCGTAGGCCTTCTGCGCGGCGTCGAGGCCCGGGCGCGACTCGGCGGGGGCGGTGTCGGGGGTCTGGACGGGGAACGGGGACATGGCTTCTTCCTCGGGGGTCTCTCGGGGCCCGGCCGACCGCCGGGCGAGGGGGGGGAGGGCGGCGCGGCGTTCGTGCCGCCGCCGCCGGGGGAGCTTCGTTCTGCCCCCTCCGATGCCGGTCGCGCCGCAGGGTTTCGGCCGCGGCCTACCAGACCGCCGCCAGCGCCTCGCCCACCTGGCGCGCGAGCTCGCGCGCGCCGGCCTCCGTGCAGCGGCAGTCGCCGGCGAACATGGCGCCCTCGGCGTCGCGGAAGGCGTCCGACGCATCGACGACGGTGGTCCCCTCGGCGGCCAGCACCCGCAGGCCCGCGCGCAGCAGCGGGTAGGCGCGGCCGCTCCGCGCGCGCGGACCGCCGGCCGGGGAGGCCTCCGCCAGCTCCTCGTCGAGCGGGGGGCGGGCGTCGACGTCGTGCAGCGCCGGCTGCAGCACGTGCGCGAAGCGCGCGCCGAACGCGTCGCACAGCGCGCGCATCTGGCGCGAGCCGTCGATCCAGCGCCCGACCGCGTCCGCGGGCGTCCCGCCGACGTCGGCGCGCGGGCCGCGGAGGAGCGAAGCGTCGGCGCGCTCCGCGAAGGCGGCCTCCAGGGCCGACCCGGCCCGCTCGAGGTCGCGCTCGCGCTCGGCGAGCCCGGCCAGCGCGCGGTTGCGGAGGAAGGCGCTGGCCATCCAGCGGGACGCGCGCGCGCGCTCGACGCCGCGCCCCAGCAGGCGCTGGCGGCGCCGGAACTCGAGCACCGGGTCCAGCAGCTCCGGGTCGTTCGCGAGCCGGGCGGTCAGCTTCGACCAGCGCGGCGCCGCCGGGTAGGTGGGGTGCAGGCCGCGCGCGGCGTTCAGCGCCTCGAGCGCGAGCTCGCCGGGTCCGTCGAGCAGGACGACCGCGTCGGGCTGCAGTCCCAGGCTCAGCAGCCACTCCAGCCACAGCACGTGCTGGGGCTGCTTCCAGTCCACGCCGCCGAACGCGACCAGCCGCACCTCGCGCCCCGCGGCCGCGCCGCAGGCGGCCAGCTCGTCCGCCAGCACCGCGGCCCCCGGCGCGCCGCCGAGCTGGGTCGCGGCGCAGCCGCCGATCACGTACACGTCGAAGGCCGCGTCGGCCTGGCCGGACGCGAGCCGGTCGAGCTCGCCCTGCAGGCGGCGGCGGTCGCCGCGGCGGTAGAAGCCGGCCCAGGGGTTCAGCGCCGTCTCGGCGGGCCGTCGCTCGCCGGGCGCCCCCGCTCGCGGATCGGCCTGCGGATCGTCCGGGGGGCCGGGCCGCGGCGCGGGGTCCGCGCCGCCGGGCGGGGCGCCCGCGAGCGCTTCGAGCTCGTCCAGGCGCGCGGCGACGCGCTCGTCGCTCCACCCGCCGCCGACGGCCGCGCCGACGCGCGTACCGAGCTCCAGCGCCAGCGGGACCGCCGCGAGGGCGGCGAGGACGACGAGCGGCGCCTTCACCGCGGCGCCTCCGCGGGCAGGAGCGCCAGCAGCGCGGGCGCGATGCACTCGGCCAGCATCCGGTTGCCCTCGGGCCCGAAGTGGCAGTTGTCGTAGTACAGCGGCTCGGCCACGCCGGTGAACGTGCGCGAGCCGTCGAGGAAGGCCACGCCGTCCTCCGCGAGGCGCGCGCCGGCCTCGCGCAGCAGCGGGTAGCCCGTGCCGGCGCCCTCGAGCCAGGAGGAGTGCGCCTCGCCGAGCGCCAGCTCGTCGGGGTGCGCGGGCTTGCCCGAGCCCGGGTCGTGCAGCGTGGGCTGCAGCACGTGCAGGTACGCGACGCCGCGGGCGGCGCACAGCGCGTCCAGCGCGCGCGAGCAGCGGGCCCAGGCGGCCACGTTGTCGGCGACGGCCGTCGCGGGGTCGAACTTCGGGCCGCGCAGGGCCGGCGACTGGGCGCGGGCCAGGAAGCGCGCGTACTCCTGCAGCCCGTCGGTCAGCCCGCGCTGCTCGGCGGCCACGCGGCGCAGCAGCCACGTGCCGAGCACCGCGCTGCGCTCGAGCCCCCGGTCCAGCCCCAGGCGCGCCAGCCCGAGCGCGCGGTCGCGGTGCCCGCGCATCGCGAGCAGCAGGTCGGCGCCCTCCGGGTCCTGCAGCGGGTTGCGCGAGATGTGCTGCCACTGCTGCATCGAGGGGTACTGCGGATGCGTGCGCAGCTGCGCGTTGAAGCACCCCAGGGCCACCTCGTTGAAGCCGTCGAGGTTGACCACGGCGTCCGGCTCCATGCCGCACTGCAGCGCGTACGTCAGCACCGCCAGCTGCTGGGGCTGCTTGTAGGAGGCGCGCCCGCCGCGGGTCAGGTGCAGCTCGCGCCCGGCCAGGCGCGGGTCCTCCGCCAGGAGCTCCGCCAGCCGGCCCCAGCCCAGGTTGCCGAAGTTGGCGGCCACCGACCCGCCGAGCACGAGCACGTCGAAGGTCTCGTCGCCGCGGCCGCTGCGGTAGTGCTCGATCTCCTGGTCGAACAGCTGGGCGACCCAGCCCGAGTGGAAGCCGAAGTAGGGGTGCAGCGACCAGTCGCGCGTCTCCTCCGCGAGGCGCGCGCGCTGGCGCATGCCGCGCGTCGGGTCGCGGTCGTCGACCTGGCGCGCCAGCGCCTCGAGCTGCTCGCGCGTCGCCCCGGCGTCGTAGCCGCGCACGGCGCGGAAGAGCAGGTCGACGACGACCAGCAGGACGGGCAGCAGCGCGACCTGGAGCAGCAGCTTCCGCCGCCACGTCCAGCGTTTCCCCGCGGCCGCCGTCATGCGCCCGGGCGCTCGAGCGGTCCGGGCCAGGCACCCACGCCGCCCGCCAGGTTGTGCAGCGCGCCGCGGTAGCCGCGCTGGCTGAGGAACTCGCAGGCGGCGGCCGAGCGTCCGCCGGCGGCGCAGTACACGACCAGGGGACGCCCGTCGTCGGGGAGCTCGGCCGCGCGCTCCTCGAGCTGCTCGATCGGCAGGTGCAGCGCGCCCGGAACGGCCCCCGCGGCGACCTCGTCGTCCGTCCGCACGTCGAGGACCCGGGCGCCGTCGCGCTCGACGAGCCCGCGCGCCTCGTCGCCGCTCGCGTCGCGCCAGAAGACGCCCTCCTCGATCATCTCGGGGGTGGGCGGGTCCCCCGCGGCGATCATCGCCAGGAAGCGCCGCGTCTTCTCGCGCTCGAGCCGCAGCTCCTCGGAGAGGTTCGCGATCTGGCGGCGCAGCTCGCCCTTCAGGTCCGCGGCGCGGCGGTTGTGCTCGGCCGTGTTCAGCAGGTACAGCACGCACGCGAGGCCCAGGGCGAGGAGTGCGTAGACCATGCCGACCTCAGGCGCTGCGCGGCCGGAACACGAACACGCTGGCCGTGAACCCGTGCAGGAAGTTCGCGCCGCCCACGGGGCCGATCTCGCCGGCGGCGAAGAAGCCCGCCACGGGCACGTCCGCGCGCAGGGCGCTGCGCACGCAGGCGATGTCGTGGTCGGGGCCGTCGAACATGCGCGTCCCGCGCCCGTTGCAGGAGAAGATCAGGGCGCCGGCCTCGCGCGGGTCGGCCAGGTCGGCGAGCTCGCCGCCCCCCTGCGTGGTCACGAGCTGGACGAGGTCCTCGCCGGCCGACGCGGCGTCGCGCACCAGGAACTGCACGGTCATGCCGCGCCGGGGCACGTCCGCCACGAAGAACGAGCGCTCCGGCGGGTTCAGGCCGAGCAGCCCGCGCACCAGGAAGTCGCCGCGACCGAACTCGCTCCGGCTGGGGTCGATGGCGAGGCCCAGGAAGGGCGCGCGCTGGAACAGGTGCCGGTCGTCCTCGTCCATCTCGCCGACCGTCTGCATCAGGACGTCGAGGGCCGGCTTGCCCCCGAGCTTGCGGACCTCGTTGCCGTTCGAGTCCGTGACGACCCACGGCCGGCCGACCGGGCGGCAGCCCTGGCTGACGACCGAGCGGACCTCGACCTCGCCCTCGAGCACCACGCCCAGGGCGCCGGCCTCGACCACGCCCTCCTCCGTGATCAGCAGGTTCTGCCCGGGGCCCGTGCCGCCGCTCGCCATGCCCCCGACGGCGGGGACGCCGGGCAGCTCGGCGTTCAGCACCTTCAGGTACTCGTCCATGGGGAAGGTGAACGGGTCGGCCAGGAGCAGGAGGCTGGCCCGCTCGCGGTCCTCGACGGGCGGGAGGGTCGAGAAGGCGAGCGCGTCCTCGCCCGGGACCGCCTGGACCGTGAAGGTGCGTACCCGCGTCTCCGGCAGCCGGGCGGCCCACAGCGCCAGCGCGGGCTCGTGCTCGACCTCGCGGGAGCCGCCGATGATGCTCTCGCCGGTGCAGCCGACCACCGCCGCGGCGCCGGTCTCGCGGGCCAGCCGGGGCCCCAGGCCCTCCAGCGCCCCCCCGTGGTGGTGCGAGACGAACACCGTGACCAGGTCCGGGCGGGCGCCCTCCAGGCCCTCCAGGAGCTCACGGACGGCCTCCTCGACGGCCTGCGCGGAGTCCGTCGTGGTCGAGAGCGCGCTCGCGAAGCGGGTTCGGTCCATGCGGGGGGAAGCAGCGGATCGAGGTGCACCACGCACCCGAGGTGCGAATCGGGCGCGTAGCCTATCCAGGCGTGGGAGGATCCGGGCGGGGGGTGTAGAATCTTGCCGCCAATCCTAGGGTGAGCGGGGTTTGCGACGTCCGGACGGCCCCCCGCACGGAGTTGAGCCCCTGCCCCTCGGATCGGCTAACGCCCCGTCCGGAAACGACTTAGACCTGAGCGCGCGCCGCGCCCTCGGACCCGCCATGACGACCACCCAATCACCCGGCGCCGACCTGCCCCTCCAGCAGCACGAGAGCGTCGTGATCCGCTTCGCCGGGGACTCCGGCGACGGCATGCAGATCACCGGGAACCAGTTCTCCCACACCTCCGCGGTGTTCGGGAACGACCTGGCGACCTTCCCCGACTTCCCCGCGGAGATCCGCGCGCCCGCCGGCACGCGGCCGGGCGTGTCGGGCTTCCAGGTGCACTTCAGCTCGCGCGACATCAACACGCCCGGCGACCAGCCGGACGTGCTCGTCGCCATGAACCCCGCGGCGCTGGCGGTGAACCTGAAGGACCTGAAGACCGGCGGCATCCTGATCGTCAACACCGGTCAGTTCGCCGACAAGGACCTGAAGAAGGCGAACCTGGACTCGAACCCGCTGCTCGACGGCTCGCTCGACGGCTACCGGGTCATCGAGGTCGACATCAACAAGCGCGTGCGCGAGGCCCTCGCCGACACCGAGCTGACGGCGAAGGAGGTCCAGCGCTGCAAGAACTTCTACACGCTCGGCGTGCTGTACTGGCTGTACAGCCGGCCCGTCGACACGACGGTCGAGTGGCTGCGCGCGAAGTTCGCCAAGCGCCCCGAGATCGCCGAGGGCAACGTCAAGGCGCTGCAGGCCGGCTACAACGCCGGGGACATCCACGAGATGTTCCAGGGCCGCTACGAGGTCCCCGCCTGCGACGACCTGCCCCCGGGCACGTACCGCAACATCATGGGCAACCAGGCCGTCGCCATGGGGCTCGTCGCGGGCGCCCAGCTCGCGAACCTGCGCCTGTTCTTCGGCTCGTACCCGATCACCCCGGCCTCGACGATCCTCGAGACCCTGGCGGCCTACAAGCACTACGGCGTCTCCACGCTGCAGGCCGAGGACGAGATCGCGGCCATCTGCAACGCCATCGGCGGCTCCTGGACGGGCCAGCTCGGCGCCACGGCGACCTCCGGTCCCGGCATGGCGCTGAAGACCGAGGCCATGGGCCTGGCGGTCTCGATCGAGCTGCCGCTCGTGATCGTGGACGTCCAGCGCGGCGGGCCCTCGACCGGCCTGCCGACGAAGACCGAGCAGGCCGACCTGCTGCAGGCCGTGTTCGGCCGCAACAGCGAGGCGCCCATGCCGGTCGTCGCGGTGCGCTCGCCCGCCGACGCGTTCGACTGCACGATCGAGGCCTGCCGCATCGCCGTGCAGTACATGACGCCCGTCATCCTGCTGACCGACGGCTACATCGCGAACGGCGCCGAGCCGTGGCGGCTGCCCGAGATCGACTCGCTGCCGAAGTTCCCGGCGACCTTCCGCACCGACGCCGAGGGCTACCAGCCCTACGCCCGCGACGAGAAGCTCGCGCGCGCGTGGGTCAAGCCGGGCACGCCCGGCATGGAGAGCCGGGTCGGCGGCCTCGAGAAGGACTCGCTGACCGGGCACATCTCCTACGACCCGGAGAACCACGAGAAGATGGTCCACACGCGCCACGCCAAGGTGATGGGCGTGCGCGACGGCATCCCGACCCCCGAGGTCGTGGGCGCCGACTCCGGCGACGTGCTCGTGCTGGGCTGGGGCTCGACCTACGGCGCGATCGCCAGCGCCGTCGACGGCATGTTCGCCGCCGGCAAGAAGGTCGGCCGCCTGCACCTGCGGCACGTGTGGCCGCTGCCGCACGGCCTCGACGAGATCTTCTCGCGCTTCCGCGCGGTCCTGGTCCCCGAGATGAACATGGGCCAGATGGCGCGCATCCTGCGCAGCGAGTACCCGACGCAGAACATCATCTCCTACCCGAAGGTCCAGGGCCTGCCGTTCTTCACGAACGAGCTGGTCGAGAAGATCGAGAGCCTCCTGGAGCAATAGCCATGACCGACACCAAGACCCTCACGAAGAAGGACTTCCAGTCGGACCAGGAGGTCCGCTGGTGCCCCGGCTGTGGCGACTACGCGATCCTGAGCTGCGTCCAGGGGATCATGGGCGGCCTCGGCATCCCCAAGGAGGAGATCGTGTTCGTCAGCGGGATCGGCTGCTCGAGCCGCTTCCCGTACTACATGAACACGTACGGGTTCCACTCCATCCACGGCCGCGCCCCGGCGATCGCCACGGGCATCAAGACCGCCAACCCGGACCTCTCGGTGTGGCTGGTCACCGGCGACGGCGACGGCCTGTCGATCGGCGGGAACCACATGGCGCACATCCTGCGCCGCAACGTCGACGTCAAGATCCTGCTGTTCAACAACGAGATCTACGGCCTGACGAAGGGCCAGTACTCGCCGACCTCGCCGCGCGGGCTGCGCACCAAGAGCTCGCCGATGGGCTCGGTCGACGCGCCCTTCAACCCGCTCAGCTTCGCGCTGGGCAGCGGCGCGACGTTCGTGGCGCGCACCGTCGACACCAACCTGAAGCACATGCAGCAGGTCCTCGCCGCGGCCGCCCAGCACAAGGGCTCGGCCTTCGTCGAGATCTACCAGAACTGCGTGATCTTCAACGACGGCGCCTTCGAGGACGTGGCGGCCAAGGGGGTGCGGGACGACAAGATGATCGACCTGCGCCCCGGCGAGCCGATGGTGTACGGCAAGGAGCACGACAAGGGCCTGCGCTTCGACGGGCTCGAGGTCGTGCGCTGCAGCGCCGACGAGGCCGACGTGTGGAAGGTCGACACCGGCTCGCCCACGCCGGGCTTCATGATGGCGCAGCTCGACCGCTCGCCCGACATGCCGCGGCCGCTCGGCATCTTCCGCGAGGCCACCACCGACGCGTACGAGGACCTCGTGCAGGCGCAGGTGCAGCGCAGCATCGAGTCGAAGGGCGAGGGGCAGCTCCACGACCTGCTCTACACCGGCGACCTCTGGACGGTCGAAGGCTAGGCGCGCGGCGCACGCGCCGCTCCGCAACGGGCGCCCCCGCACGGTCTCGACCGGGCGGGGGCGCCCTGGCACATCCAGGACGCGTATGGTTCCTTGGCCCGCGATGGACGCGTCGTCCGATCGCCCGCCCCGCGACGCGGGGGCCCCCGCCGCCAGCGCCTCCAGCGCCCCCCGCACGATCGGGCGCCGGGACCTCGCCGTCGCGCTGGTGGCGGCGGCCTCCGCGGGAGCGCTGCTGCTCGCGACGGCGTCGTACTACGGGCTCGAGCGGATCTGGGTCACCAACTTCCTGAACGACCAGGTCGGCTACGTCACCACGTCGCGCTGGCTCGCGGAGACGGGCGAGCTGCGCAGCCACCTGATCTACCCCGCCTACGTCGGCGACCCGCGCTGGCGGCTCTACATGCCGGGCCACTACTGGGCCATGGCGGCGAGCTTCCTGGCCTTCGGCTACGGCTCGCTCCAGGCCCGGCTGCCCTGCATCGTCGCCTACGTCCTCGCGACGGCCGGCGTGTCCGTGGTCGGCACCCGCCTCTACGGGCGCGCGGCGGGCCTGGTGGCGGCCCTGGCCTTCGCGGTCTTCCCGATGCACGGGTACTACGCCTACTCCGCCATGGCGGACATGACGGTGACGGGCGCGGCCGTGCTGGCGTTCGTGGTGCTGGCGCTCGCGCCGCCGCGCGCGCGGCCGTTCGTGCTGCCGTTCGCCCTGGCGATCCCGTTCCTGTTCCGCGAGACGACCGCCCTGCTCGTGCTGCCCGGGGCGCTGCTGGCGCTGCGCGGGCCCGGCGGGGAGCTCTCCGTCCGCCGCGGCCTCCCGGGACTGCTCGTCGGAGGCCTCGGGTCGGTCCTCGTGCTCGGCCTGGTGAACGCCTGGCAGCTCGCGTCGGGCAAGGGCTCGACCCCGCTCTCGTGGGTGACGCTGGGCCGCTTCAACTACAACGACGCGGTGGCCGCGGAGGCGCCGCCGCCCGGCGCGGGCGAGCTGGCGGCGGGGATCGCGCGCAACCTCGGCCGCAACCTGGACCTGTGGGGTCAGCGCGTCTCCCTGATCCTCGAGCACGGCCTGCTGCCCGTCTCGACGCTGGCGATCCTGGCGGTGGCGCTGGTCGTGCTGGCGCTGGGGCTGCGCCGGCGCGACCCGTTCGCGCTCGGCGCCGCGCTCTTCACGCTGGTCTCCTTCGCGCTCGTGCTGGCCCTCTACAACGTCGAGGGCTTCCGGCTGCTGCGCTCGACGATGGTCGCCTGGCCGTTCCTCGCGGTCGCCCTCGCCGGGCTGCTCCTGGGGAGCCGCGAGCGCCCGCCGCGGGTCCCGTGGGCGGCCGGCCTCGCCGCCTTCCCGCTCCTGGTGCTCGGCCTGGGCTTCCCCGGGTTCCGCGCCGCGTCCGCGGAGTTCGTGCACGACCCGCGCGAGGACGAGATCGACGCCGTGGCGCGCATCGGCCACGACGACACGCGCGTGATCGTGGGCCCGACGCGGCTGACCCTGCCCTACGTGCTGCGGCGCTATCCGGTGCGGTTCGCCTTCGTCCCGCACAACGAGCAGACCCTGGTCCGCCTCTGCGAGGCCCACGACGTCGAGACGCTGATCGTCGAGAAGGACCTGGTCGGGACGCGCTTCCCCTACACGACCCTCTACCGCCTGGGCTTCGCGCCCGACCCCGACACCGCGAGCGAGCGCTACGCCATCCTGCGCAACCTCCCGCGCCGCGACCCCGCCTCGCCGGGGCGCTAGGCCCGCCGCGGCGGGACCCCCGCGGGCCGGCCGGGCGCGAGCTCGGCCACGGGACCCGGCCCCGGGCCGCGGCATCCGATCGGACACCGGATCCAACCCGGGACGTCCGGCGGCTGGCGCGTTCGCCGCGGCGCCCGCTCCGGTACCCTGAACGGCTTCCCGCCCCCCGGCGACCGGAGCTCCACCCGCGCGGCGCGGGCGGGCCGCCGGCGAAGGGCGCGACGACGCATCGGAGGTTCGAGCTTGGGCATGCAGCTGGATCGGGCGGGCGACATCTGGTTCGACGGCGAGTTCGTGCCGTGGGGGTCGGCGACCGTCCACGTCTCGACCCACGCGCTGCACTACGGCAGCAGCGTGTTCGAGGGCCTCCGCGCGTACGCGCGCCCCGACGGTCCGGCGGTCCTGGGGCTCGAGGAGCACGTCCGGCGCCTGTTCGACTCCTGCAAGGTCGTCGGCATGGAGATCCCCTTCGAGCCGGCCGCCGTCTCCGCCGCGGTGTGCGAGACCGTCGCGCGCGGCGGCCACGAGGCCTGCTACGTCCGCCCGCTCGTGTTCCGCGGGGCCGGGACGCTGGGCGTGGACCCGACCGGCAACCCCGTCCACGTCTGCGTCGCGGCCTTCCCGGTCGGGCGCTACTTCGGCGAGGAGGCGGTCGAGCACGGCATCGACGTCGGCGTCTCGAGCTGGCGCCGCATGGCCCCCGACACGCACCCCGCGATGGTGAAGTCGGCGGCCAACTACCTGAACTCGCAGCTGATCCTGCTGGAGGCCAAGCGCCACGGCTACACGGAGGGCCTGGCGCTCGACGTCGACGGCTTCGTGTGCGAGGCCAGCGGCATGAACGTCTTCGTGGGCCTGCAGGGCCGCCTCGTGACGCCCCCGCTGGCCGACAGCATCCTGGGCGGCGTGACGCGCTCCTACGTCCTGCAGCTCGCGCGGGACCTCGGGATCGAGTGCGTCGAGCAGCGCGTGTCGCGCGAGATGCTGCACTTCGCCGACGAGGTCTTCCTGACCGGCACGGCGGCCGAGATCACGCCCGTGCGCTCGGTCGACGCGCGCCCGGTGGGCGCGGGGAGCCGCGGCCCGCTGACCGAGCG
>JAUIDW010000086.1 GCA_030428395.1 bacterium
GCCCACAGCACGGCCTCGACGTAGTCGTCGAAGCGCTCGGTGCCCTCGGTCAGGTAGGCCAGGTCGCGGTCGGGCAGGTCGCCCAGGGCGCGGCCCAGGTCCTTCTTGGCCAGCTCGATGAACACCGTGGCGACGCGGTTCCCGACTCCGCGCGAGCCGGAGTGCAGCAGGAACCAGACGCGGTCCGCCTCGTCCAGGCACACCTCGACGAAGTGGTTGCCGGTGCCGAGCGTGCCGAGGTGCACGGCGGTGTTGGCGCGCTCGAGCACGGGGTAGCGCTCGCACAGCAACCGGTAGCCGGCCTCGAGGTGCGCGCTCCAGTCGCGCGCGACGTCCTTCGGCACGTCGCCCCAGGCTCCCACGTCCCGCCGCCCGCCCCCGCGCCGGCCGGGGCTGCGCCCGTGGGGGACGGCGCGCTCGATCGCGCGCCGCACCGGCTTCAGGTCGTCGGGCAGGTCCTCCGCCCGCAGCGTCGTGCGCACCGCGTGCATCCCGCACCCGATGTCCACGCCCACCGCGGCCGGCACGATCGCGCCGACCGTCGGGATCACCGACCCGATCGTCGCCCCGAGCCCCCAGTGCACGTCGGGCATCACCGCCAGGTGCGGCCGCACGAACGGCAGCCGCGCGACGTTGCGCAGCTGCGCCTTCGCGTTCTCCGCGAGCTCCACGCCCCGCGTCCACGCCAGGATCGGCGCACCGTCGCTCTCGATCCGCTCGTGGGGTGCCACGGCCGCCCAGCCTATCCGGGGCCGCCCGGGGGCGAATCCGTCGATGCGTGGTGTTCCCGGGCGGTCGAGAGCGTCGCCGCCCTTGACACCCGCTGGGGCGTCGCGGAGCGTAGGCGCCCCTCCGGCGTCGGGTCGGGGCGGAAAAGGAGCTCGAGGGTGACGATCAAGATCCTGTCCGACTTCGACGGCGTGTGGACCGACCAGGCGCTCGAGGCGGAGAACGTGAAGATCTACATGGCCGCCGAGGCGGCGCGGTACGCCGAGGTGTCGGGCGACGAGGCGCGGGCGGACTTCCGGCGCTTCGAGGTCGCGGTGCAGGAGGTGCCGGCCGAGTACGGCTGGGCTCCCGACGGGCGCATCACGGCCTACGTGGACGAGGACCCGTTCTGCGTGCCCAACTCGATCGCCATGTACCTCGAGCGCGTGGACGACCCCCAGGCGGTGCGCTACCGCGACGCCATCCTCGCGGGCGGCGAGCCCAGCCTCTCGGCCTTCGCCGACCGCTGCTTCCTGACGGCCACGGCGGACTACCGCGAGCAGCACCCGCCGGCGCTGGTGCCGCACGCGAAGGAGGCGCTCGAGGCGCTGCACGAGGCGGGGGCGGAGATCGTCGTCGTGTCGAACTCGTCGTCGGAGAAGATCGTCGGGTGGTTCCAGCGCGCCGGCGTGGACGCGGGGACCGACCACGACTCGTACCTGCGGGTGCGGGGGCAGGCCGGCAAGCAGATCCTGGGTCCCGGGGACCAGTCGATCGAGGTCGCCGGCCGCGCCGTGTACGTCGACCGGCCGCAGTACCGCGCCGTGATCGAGGCCGAGAACCCCGACCTCGTGGTCGGCGACGTCTTCTCCCTGGACCTGGCGCTGCCCCACGTGCTGCGCCGCGAGGGGCGCGCCGAGGCGCCGCGCGAGCTGGTGCTGCGCCGCCACCGGCACACGCCTACCTGGGTGCACGAGACCCGCGCCGAGGGCGCGATCGACACCGTCGTGGACGACGTCGTCGAGCTGGTCCACGTCGTCGCGCGGCTGCACTAGGGCGGGGACGGCCGCATGTCGCTCGACTTCCTGCCCGGCTGGCTGCGCGAGTTCCTGCCCATCGCGATCCTGCTGGCGGTCATCGCGCTCGTCATCGCGCGGCTGCCGCGGATCAAGCTGGGGCACACCGACGCGTTCCGCGCGCGGCGCATCCGCAACTGGCTGCCCCTGGGGCTGACGTACGCGTTCCTCTACATGGGGCGCTACAACCTGAAGATCTCGAAGTTCGCCTTCGAGGAGATGGTCGCGCCCGACGGCGGCGCCCTGATGGGCAACGACGACTTCGGGTGGATCTTCGGGATCGGGACGTACGTGTACGGGTTCTCGTTCCTCGTGAACGGGCCGCTGACCGACCGCTTCGGGGGGCGCTTCTCGATCCTGGTGGGCGCCGCGGGGGCGGCCGTCGCCAACCTGCTCATGGGGCTCGGCGCGTGGACGCTGCTGCACGGCGGGCCGGGGTTCGACTTCGTGTCGCAGAACTTCCTGGCGGTGTACGCGACGCTCTACGCGCTGAACATGTACTTCCAGAGCTTCGGCGCCGTCGCGATCGTCAAGGTGAACGCGCCGTGGTTCCACGTGCGCGAGCGCGGCGTGTTCGGCGCGATCTTCGGCGTGCTGATCTCGCTCGGGATCTACTTCGCCTACGACTGGGGCGACATGATCCTGAAGGCCGAGAGCCTGGGCCTGGCGTGGGTGTTCTTCATGCCCGCGCTGCTGCTGGCCGTGTTCTGGGTGCTGGACCTGCTGTACGTGAAGAACACGCCGGGCGAGGCCGGGCACGACGACTTCGACACCGCCGACGCGTCGTCCGGCGACGACGGGCCGCGCCTGGGGGCGGTGGCCGTGTTCCAGATGATGCTGCGCAACCCGATCGTGATGACGATCGCGGGCATCGAGTTCTGCAGCGGCTTCCTGCGCCAGGCGATCATGCAGTGGTACCGCACGTTCGCGAAGCAGACCGACGGCGCCCTCGGCCTGCGCGGCGACTTCGTCTACGAGAACTGGGGCATGCTGCTCTGCTGCGCGGGGATCCTGGGCGGCGTGTTCGCCGGGACCATCTCCGACCACGTGTTCCACTCGCGCCGCGGGCCCGTGGCGGCGGTGCTGTACGGCCTCATGCTCGTCTCGAGCATCGTGCTGACGTTCGCCTACCAGACGGCCGTGGTCGGCTGGCTCGTCCTGTTCATGTCCATGGCCGTGATCGGCGTCCACGGCATGCTGTCGGGGACCGCCAGCATGGACTTCGGCGGCCGCAAGAACGTCGGCGTCGCCGTGGGCATCATCGACGGCTTCGTCTACCTGGGCACGGCCGTGATGTCGGTGACCTACGCGATCGCGCTGCCCAAGGAGCAGTTCGGCGAGAACGGCGAGCTGACCGGCCCCGTCCTCGAGCCCGACAACTGGCGCGCCTGGCCCGTCGCCATGGTCCCCCTGGCGCTGCTGGGCCTGCTGCTGGCCGCCCGCGTCTGGCACGCGAGGCCGCAGCCGAAGAAGGCGAGCTGACGGGGCGCCCGGCCCACGAAGAGGCCGGAGCCGCTCGAGAAAGCGACTCCGGCCGGGCGCACCGCGGACGGACCGGGGGGCCCGCGGCGTCCGGTCGTCGGACGCCGCAGGCAGGGGGGTGGGTGGACCGGATCAGTCCTCGCGGAGCGGCCCGAAGCCGTTGCCGGTGACGACGTTGTCGCCCTGGAGCGGGTCCTGGATGCCCGCGGCGCTGCCGAAGTCGTCGCCGCTCCAGTCCCGGCGCCGGATGCCCCACTCGGTGTTGTTCACGAGCTGGTTCATCGTGATCAGGCAGCCGGTCGTGTCGCGCATGCGCAGGCCGTTCTGGAGGTTGCCCGAGGAGGTGTTCGTGCGCAGCGTGGTGCCGAAGGACTCGCGGACGAACAGGCCGTCGCTGCCGTTCGCGCTCGAGGTGTTGCCCTCGACCACGGCGTCCTGGCTGCGGCGGTCGCGGATGCCCTTGTTCAGGTTGTTCATCGACGTGTTCGACTGGATCGCGGTCCGGCGCGAGCGGTCGTTGTCGATGCCGGTCCGGTTGTTCGAGGCGGTGTTGCCCTCGATCGTGGTGTCGTTCGCGCGCTGGGTCTTGATGCCGCTCTGCGTGTTGCCGTCGGCCAGGTTGTTGCGCACGACGACGAAGTCGGAGCGGTTGACGGTGACGCCGTCGCGCGACGACGTGAACACGTTGTTCTCGATCAGGCCGAAGTCGGAGCCCTGGTACTCGAGGCCGTCGCCCGTCCCCGTGTTGGAGATCGTGAAGCCGCGCACCGTCACGTTGTTCGAGCGGCGGACCTCGAAGGCCTCGAGCGGGCTGTTGCCCACGACGTGCGTCGAGCCGGCGCCGGAGCCCTCCAGGAGACGGTTCGGACGGTCCTGGACGACGACGTTCTCGTTGTAGGTGCCCGGCATCACCAGGATGTGCACGACGCCGTCGCCGTCGACGTCGGTCGCGCCCAGGACGGCGGACTGGATGGTGGGGAAGGTGCCGGGGACGGTGGCGTCCTGGGCGGCGGAGGTGCCCGCGAGGAGGGCGACGGAGAGGGCGGCGAGGCGGAAGGGAGTGGTCATGGTGTCTCTCGTACTTGGATGGGGGGCGTGGGCCGGACCCGCCGTGGGCCCGGGCGCGTCCCCTTTCTCAAGCGCCGTGCCACCCCCTTCCCGGCGCCCGCAGGCGGTCCGTGGCGCGGGGGCGTCCGGGATCCGGACGCGCGGTCCGGAGCCCGGACCCAACCCCCGGGGGGGGCGCGGCCCGGCCGAGGGACCCGCGGCCCACGCGAAGGGGGCCGGACCGCGCGGGCGGTCCGACCCCCGTTCCGTCTGCCAGGGTCTGCCGGGGGGATGCTCAGACGTCGAAGCGGTCGAGGTCCATGACCTTGGCCCAGGCCGCCACGAAGTCGTCGACGAACTTCTGCCGGGAGTCGTCGCTGGCGTAGACCTCGGCCAGGGCGCGCAGCTGCGAGTGCGAGCCGAACACGAGGTCGACCGACGTGGCGGTCCAGCGCAGCTCGCCCGTCGCGCGGTCACGGCCCTCGTACACGCCCTCCTCCGAGGACGACTTCTGCCAGTCCGTGCCCATGTCGAGCAGGTTCACGAAGAAGTCGTTGGTCAGGGTCTCGGGGCGGTCGGTGAACACGCCGTGCGAGGAGCCCTCGAAGTTCGCGTTCAGGGCGCGCAGGCCGCCGACGAGGACGGTCATCTCGGGCGCCGTCAGGGTCAGCAGGTTGGCGCGGTCCACGAGGGACTCCTCGGGCCGGCGGTAGCTGTTCGCGCCGACGTAGTTGCGGAAGCCGTCGGCCTTCGGCTCGAGCACGGCCAGCGCCTCGGCGTCGGTCTGCTCCGCCGACGCGTCGGTGCGGCCCGGCGTGAACGGCACGTCCACGTCGAAGCCGGCCTTCTCGGCGGCGGCCTCGACCGCGGCGCAGCCGCCCAGCACGATCAGGTCGGCGAGCGAGACGCGCTTGCCGCCGGCCTGGGCGCCGTTGAAGTCGGCCTGGATGCGCTCGAGCGTGCCGAGCACGCGGGCGAGCTGGTCGGGCTGGTTGACCTCCCAGCCGCGCTGGGGGGCGAGGCGGATGCGGGCGCCGTTGGCGCCGCCGCGCTTGTCGCTGTCGCGGAAGGTCGCGGCCGAGGCCCAGGCCGTGGAGACCAGCTCCGGGATCGTGAGGCCGGAGTCGAGGATCGCGTTCTTCAGCGCCTCGACGTCGCTCGCGTCGACCAGCTCGTGGTCGACGGCGGGGACCGGGTCCTGCCACAGCTGCGGCGGCGCGACCTCGGGGCCGAGCAGGCGCGACACGGGGCCCATGTCGCGGTGCGTCAGCTTGTACCAGGCGCGCGCGAACGCGTCGGCGAACTCGTCGGGGTTCTCGTAGAAGCGCCGCGAGATCGGGCCGTAGATCGGATCCTCCTTCAGCGAGAGGTCCGTCGTGAACATCATCGGCTTGTGGTAGGTGACCGGGTCGTGGGCGTCCGGCACGTTCTCCGGGCCGTCCACGGGCGTCCACTGGTACGCGCCGGCGGGGCTCTTGGTCAGCTCCCACTCGTACTCGAACAGGTTCTCGAAGTAGCCGTTCGACCACTTGATCGGCGTGGACGTCCAGGCGCCCTCGAGGCCGCTCGTGATCGCGTCGCCGCCCTTGCCGGTGCCGTAGGAGCTCATCCAGCCCAGGCCCTGCTCCTCGAGCGGCGCGCCCTCGGGCTCGGGCCCGACGTGCTTCGCCGGCCCCGCGCCGTGGGCCTTGCCGAGCGTGTGGCCGCCGGCGATCAGCGCCACGGTCTCCTCGTCGTTCATCGCCATGCGGCCGAACGTCTCGCGGATGTCCTTCGCCGCGGCCAGCGGATCGGGCTTGCCGTTGGGGCCCTCGGGGTTGACGTAGATCAGGCCCATCTGCACCGCGGCGAGCGGGCCCTCGAGCTCGCGGTCGCCCGAGTAGCGCTCGTCGGCGAGCCACTCGTTCTCGGGGCCCCAGAACACGTCGGTCTGCGGCTCCCAGACGTCCTCGCGGCCGCCGCCGAAGCCGAAGGTCTCGAGGCCCATCGACTCGAGCGCCACGTTGCCCGCGAGGACCATCAGGTCGGCCCACGAGATCCGGCGACCGTACTTCTGCTTGATGGGCCACAGCAGGCGCCGGGCCTTGTCGAGGTTGGCGTTGTCCGGCCAGCTGTTGAGCGGCGCGAAGCGTTGCGTCCCGTCGGACGCGCCGCCGCGGCCGTCGGCCACGCGGTACGTGCCCGCGCTGTGCCAGGCCATGCGGATGAAGAGCGGGCCGTAGTGGCCCCAGTCCGCCGGCCACCAGTCCTGGGAGGTGGTCATCACCGTCTCCAGGTCGCGCTTGACGGCGGCGAGGTCGAGCTTGGCGAACTCCGCCGCGTAGTCGAACTCCGGACCCATCGGGTCGCTCTTGCTGGAGTTCGCGTGCAGGATCGAGAGGTCGAGCTGGTTCGGCCACCAGTCCTGGGGCGTGCGGGGGCCGGACATCGGGGCGTAGCGGTCGCCCCCCTCGCTGGACGTCGCCGCGGCCTCCACGGCCGCGCCGGGTTCCGGCGAGTCCTGGGCGAGCAGCGCGGGGGCCAGGCAGAGCACGGCCAGGCCGGTCGTCGCGCGGAGGAGGGTTCTAGTCGGGGTCATGGCGTCTCCAGCGTGTTGCGGGATGGAGGATGCGGGGCCGGCCGGAGCGGACAGGGGCTCGGAGCCGGACCGTCTAAGTTGGGCTCGCGCCGCGCGCACCTCCAATCGCAAGTGCCGATCCCGGTGATAGGCAGCGCCTATCGGGGGGGAGCGGGGGCGGCGGGCCTCGCCGGACCCTTCGCGGGGCCCCCCTGCCCGGATCCGGGAAAGCCGCGCGGAGACCGCGGCGGAGCGACCGGGGTCCCGGCCTCAGGACGGCAGCACGTACTGGCGGCGCGCCAGGACCCAGGAGCCGCCCAGGAGGGCGACGGCCAGGACCGTGGCCAGCGTCAGCAGCGCCTCCGGGCCCGGCCCGAACACGGCGTTCTGGAAGGCGTCGAGCTCGCGCCACAGCGGCGAGCCGTAGCCCGCCACGAAGCTGCGCAGGTGGTGCTGGATCGTCAGGGTCTGGCTCTTGCCGGGCAGGTTCGCGACGAAGCCCTCGATCGCGAACGTGTAGCCCAGGCCGAGGATCATGGTGTGCCGGAACAGCGTGCCGACCGCGGCGAAGAGCGCCGAGTACGTCAGCCCGCCGATCAGCACGGCCGCCATCAGCGGCCCCGCGACGCCCGCCCCGAGGCGCGTGTCCTCGCCCTCCAGCGCGGCGAGCTGCTCCGGCGTCGGCGCGTGGTCGGCCAGGCCGGCGCGCAGGATCCAGAGCGTCGCCCCCGTGCTGACCGCCAGCACCACGCTGAGGACGGTCGCCGACGCGAGCCAGCGCCCCCACAGCAGCGCCGGGCGCGGGATCGGCCGCGTGAACAGGAACGTCAGGGTGCGGTCGTCGACCTCCTCGGACACGACCGACGAGCCCAGGATCAGCGCGAGGATCGGCACGACCACCTGGACCTGCAGCACCCAGCCGATCGACATCGCCGGCGGCGGGCCCTCGTAGCGGTGCGCGAACTGGACGATGACCGCGGCGGCGGCGACCGGCAGCGCGGCCAGGACCAGGGCGACCCACGTGCGCCGCGCGCGCGCGAGGCGGCGCAGCTGGTTCGCGTACAGCACGGCGGAGGCGGAGAGGAGTCCCACGGCGGTCACCGGACGAGGTAGTCGAAGACGGCCTCGAGGGATGCGTCGGTGCTCTCGAGGCTGCGGACGCCGGCGCGCAGCTCGGCGGCGGTGGCGGTCAGGTGCCGCTGGAAGGCCTGCACGTCGCGCGTCTCGACGATCAGCCGGCCGCCCGCGGCGTCCGGGTGGCCGGGGGCCAGCGTGACGCCCGCGACCTCGTCGAAGGCCAGCAGCGCGCGGGCCAGGGCGCGGGGCTCGCGGGCCTCGAGCTCGACGCGGCGGGGGTGGTGGTCCAGCAGGTCGCGGATCTCGCCGACCGAGCCCTGGGCCAGCAGGCGGCCGCGGTGCAGCAGCAGGATCTCCTCGGTCAGCGCCTCGACCTCGTGCAGCACGTGGCTGGACACGATCAGGTGCACGCCGCCCTCGGCGAGCTCGCGGAAGAGCTCGAGCACCTCGCGGCGCCCGACCGGGTCGAGGCCCGTCAGGGGCTCGTCGGCGACGACGAGCTCGGGGTCGCAGGCGATGGCCTGGGCCAGGCGCGTCCGCTGGCGCATGCCCTTCGAGTACCCGGCGCAGCGTCGGTCCATGGCCGTGTCCAGGCCGGCGCGCCCGAGGGCCCGCCGCGCGCGGTCGCGCGCCTCGCGGGCGCCGTACCCGTGCAGGCGCACCAGCAGGGTGACGAACTCGAGCCCGGTCAGGTCGTCGTACAGGGCGTCCTGCTGCGGGGCGAAGCCGACGCGGCGGTACAGCTCGCGGTTCGCGAAGGGCTCGTGGCCCAGCACCTCGAGCCGCCCGGACGACGGCCGCAGCTCGCCCGCGATCAGCTTCAGGAAGGTGGACTTGCCCGCGCCGTTGGGGCCGAGCAGGCCCGTGATGCCGGGCCCGATCGTGGCCGTCAGGTCGTTCAGCCCGACGACCTGGCCGTACCAGCGACCCAGGTCGCGCGCCTCGAGCACGGCGGTCACGCGACCACCTCCAGCTTGCGCACCCGCCACGCCAGGATGGCGACGAACAGCGCGTTGACGCCGGCCAGGATCCAGAACGAGTCGGCCACCGGCCACGTGCGGTGGCCGTCCGCCTCGTCGAGCGCGAACATCCAGTGCCCGATGCGCAGGAAGTTCTCGAGCACGCTGACGCGGCGCAGGTCCGGGTCGTCGAAGAGCGCCACGAGCACACCCGAGAAGGCCTGGTTGATCATGTAGAAGGCGAAGGCGCCGGCGACGGCCAGGGCCTTGCGCTTCACCAGGCTGGACAGCGCCAGCACGCCCAGGCCCAGGCTGACGACCCACAGCGACGCGAAGGCCGCCGCCTTCCAGATCACGTCGCTCTCCTGCTTCACGAAGGACCACTCGGGCGAGGAGAAGGCCGCCATGGCGCAGATCACGAGGACCGGCGCCAGCATCGCCAGGGCGCCGAAGGCCAGCACGGTCAGCAGCTTGCCCAGCACGTAGTCGAGGCGCGTCAGCGGCCGCGAGAAGTACAGCAGGTTGGCGCCCAGCCGGCGGTCCTCGGCGATCAGGCCCGAGCCGTACCACGTGACGACGAGCAGCGCGAACACCTGCGTGTTCATCAGCGCCTGGATCAGGAGCCGGCGCACCTCCGCGATCGTCCCCGCGAGCGCCGCCGCCATCGCCATCCCGGGGGGCGCGTCGCCGCGCTCGATGCTGGCCTCGAGGGTGAACTTGCCGTACACGACGAACGAGAACACGATCGTCGTGATCGCCGACGGCGCGTACAGCAGCAGCAGCGGCAGCTTGCGCTTGACGGCGACGCGCACGCCCGCGGCGGCTAGCGGCAGGCAGCGCAGCCGCGACGGGCGCAGCGCGCCCGCGAACGGGCGGTAGACCTCGGTCTCGGTCCGCGCGGTGGTCACGGGCGGTCGCCCCCCGACTCCAGGGTGCGCAGGAACACGTCCTCGAGCGTCGAGCGCTCGCCGCGGACGCCCGCGATCCACGCGCCCGAGGCGCGGGCCAGCTCGAACAGGGGGTCGGCGTCCGCCGCGCAACCGTCCGCGACGGCGCCCCCGTCGGCGGGCAGGCGCACGCGGAAGCGGAGCGGCGCGCCGCGCTCGTGGTCGACGCCGGCGTCCGCGAGCGCCGCCGCGAAGGCGTCGGCGTCGCCCCCCACGTCCACGTCCACCCAGGCGCCGTCCGAGACGGTCATGTCGGCGATGCGGCCCGACTCGGCCACGCGGCCGCGGTCCAGCACGACGACGTGGCCGCACGTGCGCTCGACGTCCGGCAGCAGGTGCGAGCACAGCAGCACGTGCTTGCCCTGGGCGTGCCCCAGGTCGTGGATCAGCGCCAGCATCTCGCGCCGGCCGCGCGGGTCGAGGCCGTTGGTCGGCTCGTCCAGCAGCAGCAGCTCGGGGTCGTGGGCCAGGGCCTGCGCCAGCTTGAGGCGCTGCTTCATGCCGGTGGAGTACTGGTCCACCTCGCGGTAGCGCGCCTCGTGGACCCCGACGTAGTCGAGCGTCTCGTGCGCGCGCTTCATCGCGTCGGAGGCGGAGAGGCCGGTCAGCCGGCCGAGCGTCGCCACGACCTCGACCGCGTTCATCCCCGGCAGCAGGCAGTCGCCCTCGGGCATGTACCCGACGCGCCGGCGCAGCTCGAGGCGGTCGGCGCGGCGCCGCGGGTCGAGGCCGGCGATGGTCGCGGACCCCGAGCTCGGGCGCAGGAGGCCGAGCAGCAGCTTCAGCAGCGTCGTCTTGCCGGCACCGTTCGGTCCCAGCAGTCCCACGGCGCCGGGTGGCAGCGACAGCGTGAGCCCCGACAGGGCGGGCACGCGTCCGTAGGACTTCGAGAGGTCGCGGAGCTCCAGGACGGGGGCGGCGGGCATGGCGAGGCGCCTGCTACGGCGGGCGGCGGCCTCCATTTCCACGCGTGTAACGGGTGGGTCGCGCCGAGGCCAGGGGCATCCGCGCGAACGGAGCGGGGAGCGCGGAATCGCGCGCCCGCCCTCGCGGGGCCTCCGCGAGGGCCCTCCGCCACGGAACGAACGCGTCCGGCTGCGGACCGCGAGCGCGGCGGGCCCCCGGATCGGGCGCCGCCCCGTATCCTCGGGCCGGACGGGCGCGCGCTCGTCCGCCGACCCCCACCTCTGGAAGGAGCCCCCCATGGTCTCGAACCTCCACGCCTCGCGCGGCCCGTCCACGCCGGTTCGCGCGCTGCGCACCCTCTCCGCCCTGGCCTGCTGCGCGCTGCTCTCCGCGACGGCGGCGGCCCAGGGGGTCGTCTACGGCGCCTCGATGGACGGCGCCCAGGAGGTCCCCGCCAACGCCTCGCCGGCCACGGGCCAGGCGTCGTTCCTGATCGACCGCGCGAACGACCGCATCTACTACTTCATCCGCTTCAGCGGCCTCACGGGCGCGGAGACGAACGCGCACGTCCACGGCTTCGCCGGCGCGGGCTCGAACGGCCCGATCATCACGCCGCTGCCGGCGGGCAGCCCGAAGATCGGCTTCTTCACCTACGCCCCGTCGGACGAGCAGAGCTTCCTCGACGGCCTGGCGTACGTGAACATCCACTCGAGCGCCTTCCCCGGCGGCGAGATCCGCGGCCAGATCCTGCCGGACAACACCCCGAGCAAGATGCTGTTCGCGTCCATGGACGGCGCCCAGGAGGTGCCCCCCAGCGGCTCGCCGGCGACGGGCGTCGGCGTGTTCTCGGTCGACACCGTCACCAACGACGTCGACTACTACATCGAGTTCTCCGGCCTCGGCACCGCGGAGACCAACGCCCACATCCACGGGTTCGCGCCCCCCGGCTCGAACGGGCCGATCCAGACGCCGCTGCCGCTGGGGTCCCCGAAGACGGGGACGTGGAACTACTCCGAGGCCTCGGAGGCCGACGTCCTGAACGGGCTCGCCTACGTGAACGTCCACTCGAGCGGGTTCCCCGCCGGCGAGATCCGCGGGCAGATGCTCGGGGTCGACAACACGTTCACCTACTGCAGCGGGAAGGTGAACTCGCTGGGCTGCGCGCCCTTCCTGACGTTCACGGGGCGGCCCAGCGCGAGCTCCACGACCGCCTTCAACGTCACCGGCAACGACTTCCTGCCGAACGAGGCCGGCTACCTGCTGTACAGCGTCAACGGCAAGGCGAACCTGAACTTCCACGGGGGCAAGCTGTGCGTGAAGACCCCGTTCGCGCGCTTCCTGCCGCCCAAGACGGCGAAGAACACCGGCGGCGCGCCCTGCACGGGGATCCTGCGCCGCAACTTCAACGCGCGCATCCAGAGCGGCTCGGACCCGTCGCTCTCGGTCGGCCAGCGCGTCAACGCCCAGTTCTTCCAGCGCGACCCCGCCGACACGTTCGGCTTCGGCGACGCGCTGTCCGACGGCATCCAGTTCGTCATCGAGCCCTAGGCGGCGCGACGACGCCGGGCGAGCGCGCCCCCGCGGTCCGGCCGGGCCGCGGGGGCGCGCGCGTCCGGGCGAAGGAGCCCGCGGCGCGGGTGCCGCGCCCGCACGCTTCCGGTAGGATCGCGCCGCCCCGGAGGTGCCATGAAACGAAGTCGCTTCCCCGACTCGCTCGTGCTGATCTTCGCCATGATCGTCGTGGCGCAGCTGCTGACGTACGTCCTGCCCGCCGGCGCCTTCGCGCGCGAGGAGGTCGACGGCCGCGCGCGCGTCGTGCCCGGGACGTTCGAGCACGTCGAGGACGCCGACCCGGCCGCGCCGCTGGCCTCGCTGATGGCGATCCCGAAGGGCCTGGAGGAGGGCGCGGACATCATCTTCCTGGTGTTCGTCGTCGGCGGCGCCATCGGCGTGATCCGCGCGACCGGCGCCATCGACGCCCTGATCGACCTGGCCATCCGCGGGTTCGGGCACCGCCGGGTGCTGCTCGTCGCCGGGATGGTGACGCTGTTCGCGCTGGGCTCCTCGAGCATCGGGATGGCCGAGGAGTACATGCCCTTCATCCCGATCCTCGTGACCATGTGCATCGCCCTGCGCATGGACGCCATGGTCGCCGTGGCGATCGTGTACGTGGGCGCGGGCATCGGCTACGGCTGCGCCGCCTACAACCCGTTCACGGTCGTCATCGGGCAGACCATCGCCGAGCTGCCGCCGTACTCGGGGCAGGGCTTCCGCTGGGTGATGCTGCCGGTGTTCCTGGCGGTCGGCGTGCACCACGTGATGCGCTACGCCGCGCGGATCCAGGAGGACCCCGGCCGCAGCCTGGTCGCCGACGTCGACTACTCCGAGGGCTTCGAAATGCCCGAGGACGTGAAGCTGACGTTGCCCCGCGCGGTCCTGCTGATCGCCTTCGCCGCGCTGATCGGCATCTTCGTCTGGGGCGTCGGGGCCCGCGGGTGGTACCTGGTCGAGCTGTCGGCGATCTTCCTGGGCCTGGCCCTGCTGGCCGCGGTCCTGGGGCGCATGGCCCCGAACGAGGCCTCGGCGCACTTCGGCAAGGGCGCGGCCGAGATGACGACCACCGCGCTGCTGATCGGCTTCGCGCGCGGCATCAAGGTGGTGCTGGACGAGGGCCAGGTCACCGACACGGTCATCCACGCCATGGCCACGCCGCTGCAGGAGCTGCCCGCCGAGCTGGGCGCGGTCGGCATGTTCGCCGTGCAGTGCGTGTGCAACTTCTTCATCCCGTCGGGCTCGGGCCAGGCGTACGTGACCATGCCGATCATGACGCCGCTCGCGGACCTGACCGGCATCTCGCGCCAGACCGCGGTGCTGGCGTACCAGCTCGGCGACGGCCTGACGAACATGGTCGTGCCGACCAACGCGCTGCTGATGGGCATGCTGGTGCTGGGCAAGATCCCGTTCCAGCGCTGGTTGCGGTTCGTCGGGCCGCTGATGCTGAAGCTCTTCGTGCTGGCCGCGATCTTCCTCGTGATCGCCGTCCGGATCGACTACGCGTGAGCTCCGACGACCCGCGGCCCGCGCCCGACGCGTCGCCCGCCAGCGGCTGGCGCCTGCTGTTCCTGCGCCGCGCGCTGCGCAAGCGCTGCCCCCAGTGCGGGCAGGGCTCGATCTTCCGCGCCTACGCTCGCGTGGCGGACTCCTGCGCCGAGTGCGGCCTCGTGTTCCGCCGCGAGCAGGGCGCCCAGACGGGCTCGATGTACGTGTCGGCGGCGGTCACCGAGGTCTTCGCGGCGCTCGTGATCCTGGTCGTCGTGGCGCTGACCGACTGGAGCACCACCGTGCGGATCGCCGTCGGCGTCCCGCTGGTGCTGGTGTTCTGCTACCTGTTCCTGCCGTACTCCCAGTCCCTGTGGGTCGCCGTCGAGTACGGCACCGACGTCCACAACGGCGAGGACTGGGCCCGGCCGCGTCGGCGGGGGGGAGCTTGACGGACCGGCGGGGCCCTGCCGTAGGATCGGCGGCGCCCCGGGGAGCCAACCAGGAGACGATCATGAGGAGCCAGGCGACACGGACCGTTCCGCTCGCGCTCGCGCTGCTGGCGGCGCTCGCGGGCTGCCGCTCGACGGAGCCGTCGGAGCCGCCCCCGCGCCCCGAGTTCGAGTGCACCTGCGGCGACGCCGAGACGGACTTCCACGGCTGCCTGCACCCGCTGTGCGCGCGCGGCGAGACCAACCCCGACAACCCCGAGTGCACCTGCGGTCCCCTGCGGATCGAGGGTGACGGCCAGTAGGAGGCTCCCGTGCGATTCCTGTCGATCCTCCTCGCGCTCGCCTGCCTGGCGGCCGCGGCGCCCGCGCAGAACCCGGAGCGCGTCAAGCTGAAGACGGGCGACTGGCTGGTCGGCCAGCCGCGGTCCTACGACCCCGAGACGAAGGTCCTCGTCTTCCAGGACGAGGGCGGCTCGGAGCGCACCGTGCACCTCGACGAGCTGGACCCGCGCTCCGCGTACCGCACGGCCAACTCCGTCTCCAAGCGCGCCACGCCGAGCCAGCTGGTGGGCGTCGGCAACTTCGCGCGCGACCTCGGGTTCTTCGCCCACGCGGCGCGGCACTACGACGACGCGCTGAAGCAGGACCCCGGCCTGCGCGACCGGGTCGAGGCCGAGCGGGTCGTCCTGCGCCGCGTCGCCGCCGAGGCGTGCATGGACCACGCGCGGGAGGCGATGGAGGAGGGCGACGAGAAGGAGGCCGAGAAGTGGCTGACCACGCTCGTTCAGAAGCTGCCCGACGAGCCCCTGGCGGCCGAGGCCTCGGCGCTGCTCGACGCGCACTACGCGAAGGTGCACCAGGCCCAGGACGACGCGTACGAGGCGCGCTTCGAGGAGCTGCTGACCACGGAGCTCGCGACCGCCAAGAAGCACTACGACGCGATGCTGGAGCGCATCCAGAAGGGGCTGACGTCCTCGAGCAGCAGCCGCGCCCGGGGCGACTTCGAGCGCGCCTACAAGGAGGGCGAGAAGACCCTGCGGGAGCTGGACCGGGTCCAGAAGCGGCTCGAGAAGGCGGACTCGGCGGCGGAGGTCCAGGAGGCCTTCGACGGGTACCGCGGGCTGACCGTCGAGCACATGGTCGAGGCCCAGCTCCACCTCGCGAGCCAGTACACCACCAGCACCAGCTACAACCGGGCGCTGAAGGAGGTCAACAAGGCCCTCGCGCTCGACCCGGACAACCGCCGGGCCCTGCAGGCGCGGGCCCGCATCGAGAACGCCGCCAGCCGCGGCTGGCGCTGGTAGGCCCGCGCGCCCCGAGCGCATGCCCGAGCTCCCGGAGGTCGAGACCGTGGTGCGGCTCGTGCGCCCGAAGCTCGTCGGGCGCACGATCGAGGGCGCGGACGTGCGCTGGGAGCGCACCCTCGGCGGCGCCTCGGCGGGCGCCTTCCGCCGCGCCGTGGTCGGCGCGCGCGTGGCGAGCGCCTGGCGGCGGGCCAAGTACCTGGTCTTCGACCTCGAGCGCGACGGCGCGACCGCCGGCTGGCTGGTCGGGCACCTGCGCATGACCGGCCGGATGCACGTCGAGCGCGACGGCTGGGACCCGGGCCCCTACGGCCGCGTCGCGCTGCGGCTGGACCGCGGGAAGGTCCTGCACTTCGTGGACGTGCGCAAGTTCGGCCGCCTGCGGTTCGTGACGGACCTCGCCGAGGCGTTCGCGGGCCTCGGGCCCGAGCCGCTGGGCGACGAGTTCACCGCCGAGGCCTTCGCGGCCGCCCTGCGCCGCCGCCGGCGCATGCTGAAGCCGCTGCTGCTCGACCAGTCGTTCGTGGCCGGGCTCGGCAACATCTACGTCGACGAGGCGCTGCACGAGGCGCGGCTGCACCCGCTGCGGCTGGCCTCGACGGTCGGGCCCGAGCCGGCCCGGCGCCTGCACGCGGCGATCCGCCGGACGCTCGCGGCCGCGATCGAGCGCGAGGGCTCCAGCTTCGACGCGTTCTACCGGACCCCGGAGGGCCAGCCGGGCAGCTACCAGCACCAGTTCCGCGTCTACGGGCGCGCCGGCCGGCCCTGCCCCGAGTGCGGGCGCCCGATCCGCCGGCTGGTCGTGGGCCAGCGCGGGACCCACGTCTGCCCGGGGTGCCAGCCGCGGCCCCGGACGCGGCGCTGACTACGCCGGTCGGGCCCCTGGTCGCCTCCGGGGGGCTCGCTATACTCCGCGCCCCATGATCGAAGCCTCGAACTTCAAGCGCGGCGCGTGCCTGGTCTACAAGGGCGAGCCGATGACGGTCGTCGGCGTCACGTTCTCGACGCCGACGGCGCGCGGGTCCAGCCCGATCGCGAAGACGCGCCTGCGCAACCTGAAGACCGGCCAGCTCCTCAACGAGTCCATCCGGGTCAGCGAGAAGTTCGACGAGGTCGACCTCGAGCAGCACCCGTGCTCGTTCATGTACAGCGACGGCGAGCGCTGGCACTTCATGGACGAGCAGACCTACGACCAGTTCGAGCTCGGCAAGGACGAGCTCGGCGAGGACGTCGGCTTCATCAAGGACGGCATCGAGGGCATGCGCGCCCTGCTGATCGACGGCGCCGTGGTCAGCGTCTCGCTGCCGCTGACCGTCGACCTCGAGGTCGTCGAGACCGACCCCGCCATCAAGGGCGCCACCGCCCAGGCCCAGCTGAAGCCGGCCACGCTCGAGACCGGCATCACCGTGCAGGTGCCCCCGTACCTGTCCATCGGCGAGGTGATCCGCGTCGACACGCGCGACGGCCACTTCGTCGAGCGCGTGCGCGGCTAGCCGGCGGGCGCGGTCCGTCCCGGGCGCCTAGGGCTCGCTGCGGACCCGCAGCGGCGGCTCCAGGGCACTGGCCAGGGCCTCCGCGTAGCGGCCGTTGGTCAGGGCCGTGGCGTGGATGTGGTCCATGAAGATCGCGTCGGCGGGGTGGGCGGAGGCCAGCTCGCGGGCGACGGGGACCAGGTCGAGCAGCGCGGCGCCGTCGGCGGCGAAGGTCAGGCCCTCGGCGTACTCGTAGGTCTGGAGCTGCAGGGCGGAGCGCAGCTGGGCCGGCTTGGCGGGGTCGATGTTGAAGGGCGCGGCCCACAGCACGAACAGCACGGGCACGCCGCGCGCGCGGCACGCCTCGTGGACCTTTGCGAGCAGCCCGCGGTACTGCTCCGGGGACAGGCGCGAGGCCTCCTCGCCGCCGTCGGCGGTCGCGGGGCGGGCGCGCAGGCTGGCCCACAGCCAGTTCGCCAGGCGGCTCCACGCCAGCGCAGCCGGGGGGCGCGCCGCGAGCAGCGCCGCGTGGTGCTCCGGGTCGCTGGCGCCGTCCCAGGACACGTAGCCGTTCCAGCCGAAGGTGACCACGACCAGGTCGGGGTCGAGCGCGAAGCCGCGGGTGTCCAGGAAGCGCCAGCCCTGGAACAGGCTGTAGCCGGGCACGCCGGCGTTGATCGCCTCGACCGCGCGGCCGGGGAAGCGCGCGGCCAGCAGGCGCTCGGTGCGCTCGACGAAGCCGTCGGTGTGCAGGAGGCCCGAGCCGAACGTGCACGAGTCGCCCAGGAACAGCACGCGCAGCTCGTCGGCGGACGCGCGCGGCGGGACCTCGTGGTCCTCGCGCAGGCCCTGGCCGTTGGCGATCACGCCGCGCATGGGGAAGGCGTCGTCGGGCAGGCGCGTGTCCGGGATCAGCCGCCAGAAGAGGTCGGGGTCGTCCTCGATCACGCCGCCGGCCTGCTGGCGCCCGCCCTCGGCGAGCTGGTCCTGGTTCTGGGTGAACCGGATCGACGTCGTGGCCGGGCGGGCGAGCCGCAGGCCGACCTCGGCGGCGCCGAGCGCCAGGACCGTCGACAGCAGGACCAGCGCGAGGCGCGCCGCGCCCCGGCGGCCGCGCTTCCGTCCCGCGCCGCGCTCGCCGGCCGTGCCGCCGCGCGCCTTGCCCGTGCCGCGCGCCTCGCCGGTCCCG
>JAUIDW010000087.1 GCA_030428395.1 bacterium
GTCGAGGTCCACATGCATCAGCCCGAAGCGCGGTCCCGGCGCCGCGGTCAGCCGCCGGCGGGCGGGCGCGGGCCGGCGAAGCGGGCGACCACGCGCTCGGCGCGGTCGCGGTCGGCCGGGTCGAGGCGGTCCGCCACGGCGTCGAGCGCGTCCCACAGGCGCGCGGGCGTGGCGCCGCAGCGCAGGGCGCCGCGCGCGTGGCTGGCGAGCTGGCGGTCCTGGCCCGTCGCGGCCAGGCCGGCGCAGGCCAGGAGCTCGCGCGTCGCCGCGTCCAGCCCGGGGCGCGCGAGCACGCGGTCGTAGGCGTGCGCCTCGATCCAGTCCGCGAGCGCGGGGTGGCCGCGCGCCAGCACGTCGCGCACGCGCCCGGCGTCCTCCGCGTAGATCGTCTCGAACAGCGCGCGCCCGGCCGCGCGGTCGTCGGTGCCGGAGGCGTCGGCGAGCTCGTCGGGGTCCGGCGCGCCCAGGCCGCCCTCCTCGTGGAGCACGCCCAGCGCCTCGACGACGCGCGGGAAGCCGGCGAAGAGGTGCGCCTGGAGCACGGCCTCGCGCCAGCGGCGGTCGGGCTCGCCCGGCGCGGCGGCGCGGCGCGCGGCCCGCAGGTCGTCCCAGCGGCCGAGCACCACGGCGACGAACAGGCGGGCCAGGCGCGCGTCGGCTCCGGCCGACGTCACGCGGGGCCCCCGGACGTGCCCGGCCGGCGGCCGAGCGGGGTGCCCATGCGCACCGCGGAGCCGGGCGCCAGGTCGGGCAGCGGCCAGTAGCTCCCCGAGGGCACCACGAGCACCACGGTCGAGCCCAGCTCGAAGCGCGCGAGCTCGTCGCCGCGCTCCAGCGGGCGCGCGGGCCGCACCGGGCCGCTGGCGCCCTGGTCGACGCCGACCACGCGGATGCGGCCGACGTTCAGGGCGCCGACCATCACGACGACGACGGGGCCGGCGGCGGTCTCGACGCGCAGGCAGCAGCGCTCGTTCTCGAGGTAGAGGCGCGGGCGCGCGGCGACGACCGACGGGCGGACCGAGAAGCGCGCGCCCTCGATCCAGTGCGCGCGCGTCAGCTGGCCCGCGACCGGGGTGTGCACGCGGTGGTAGTCGCGCGGGCTCAGGTAGACGGTCCAGGCGTGGCCGCCCTCGAACTCCTCGGCCAGGCCGGCGGGTCCCAGCAGGTCGCCCAGGGCGTAGCCCTCGCCCTTGGCGCGCACGACCGTGCCGCGCGCGAGCTCCGCGACGTCCTGCAGCACGCCGTCGGCGGGCGAGGGCAGCACGGCCGGGTCCGCGTCGAAGGGGCGCGCGCCGGCGACGAGGCGCCGGACGAAGAAGGCCGCCAGGCTGGCGTGGCCGTCCAGCGGCAGGGCGACCTCGTCGAGGTCCGCGCCCGTCCACCGCGCGTAGCGCCGGAACACCGGGGCGCGCAGCGGCGTCGGGATGCGGCGGTCCGAGAGCCAGCCGACGGTGCGCGAGAGCGCCGAACGCAGGGGCGTGCGCATGGCGCGAGAGCCTGGCAGATCCCGGGGCCGATTGCGACTTCCGCGGGGGGCCCGCGCGGGGCCACCCGACGCGCGAGCGAGCGCGCGCTCAGGTGTCGCGCGACTTGCGCGAGCGCTTCTTGCCGCCGTCGTCCCGGTCTCCGGAGCGCTTGCCGCCGCCGCGGCTCTCGTCGCGGTCGGCTTGCTTCTTCGTCGCCTTGCGCACGTCCCGGGCGAGCTCGGCGCCGAAGCTCTGCGCGAGCGAGGCGTCGAGCCACTCCTCGAGGTCGCGCCGCGCGTCGCGCAGGGCCTCGCGCGCCTCGGGGGTGTAGCCGGCGTCGCGGAACTCGCGGCGCAGGGCCTCCTCGCGCCGGCGCTCCTCGGTCCACAGGGCGACCAGCACCTCGTCCTGCCCGGCGGCCAGGCCGGCGCGCTCGGCCACCCTCCGCGCGCGCTCGCGCAGGCGCTGCTCGGCGCGCAGGTCGCGGTCGGCCGAGCGCTCGGCGGCGATCCGCTGGCGCTCGGACTCGACGATGTCGAGCACCACGGCCCGGTCGCGCTGGGAGAAGTCCGTCAGGTACGCCCCGGCGGGGGCCTCCGCCGGGTCGGCCGGCGCGGGCTCGACCTCCGCCGCGCGGCGGTCGACGCGCAGCGCCGCGAGCTCGTCGCGGACGGCGCCGAGCTCGGCCTCGAGCACGTGGACGCGGGTGCGCAGGGACCCGAGCTCCGCCGGGTCCGCGCCCGGCCCGGAGCCGGGCCCGGGGGCGGGCCGCGCGAGCTCGGCCGGCGGCGCGCCCGACGCGGGGCGGTCGGCGGTGAGCCACAGGGCGACCCCGGCGGCGAGCGCCAGGCAGGTTCCAGCGAGGGCGGCGAGGGGCTTCATGGGGCGGGGCGGCGGCGGCCGCGGGGTCTCCCGAGGGTATCCTCGATCCCCATGCAACCGCAGGGACCGCCGCCGGGTTCCGGAGGATCCGGAATCGCCGCCAGCCTGGCCGAGGCCCTGGCGGGCATGGCGTGGGAGGTGGAGCCGGGACGGTTCGCCCTGGTCGGCTTCCAGGGGCCGCCCGGGCCGGACGACCTGGCCGCGCTCCGGGGCGCGGGGCCGGCCCAGGCCGTGCGCGAGGGGGGCGAGACGACCCTGTTGCTCGACGCGGCGGACCTCGAGGCGGTCGCGGCGCGCCACCCCGGCGCGCGGGTCGAGCGCGACCTGCGCTGGATCCGCTTCCGCACCGCGATGGGCTGGGAGGTCACGGGCTTCCTCGCGCACGTGACCGGGGCGCTCGCCGCGGCGGGCGTGCCCCTCGGCGCGGTGTGCGGCTTCAGCCGCGACCACCTGTTCGTCGCCGAGCCGCACCTGGCGCGCGCGCGGGGCGTCCTCGAGGGGCTGTTCGGACCCGCCGCGGCGGCCCCGCCGGAGGGCGCCGGAGGCCCTCCCGGCCGTTGACTTTCGGGGGCCGCGCCCGTACAAACTTTCGCCTTTCCCGCGGCGCTGGAGGGCCCCCTCCGCCGTCCCCGGGACCCCTGCGCGGGAACGCTCCGGAGGGCTCGCGAGCGGCCCGCGAGGCCGCTCCGGACCGTCCCGGGCCGCCTCCGCGCCGACTCCCCGCCTCCCCAGCCGCGCCCGAGCCGAGGACCGCCTCGATGCCTGCCCCGGATCCGTCCGCTCCGGCTCCCCGGAGGTCGCACCGTGCCTAGCCCGCGCGGCGGAGCCGACGTGGTCGTGGTGCTCGCGGCCGGACAGGGGACGCGCATGCGCTCGCCCCTGCCGAAGGTGCTGCACGAGCTGTGCGGCCGGCCCCTGCTGGGGTACGTGATCGACCAGGCGCTGTCGCTCGACCCGCGGCGCGTCGTGGTCGTCGTCGGCCACGGCGCCGACGACGTGCGAGCGTACCTGGAGGGCCTCGGCCTCGGCGAGCGCCTCGCCGTGGTGGTCCAGGAGGAGCGCCTGGGCACCGGCCACGCCGTGCAGTGCGCCCTGCCCGAGGTGGGTGAGGCCACCGGGCGCGTCGTCGTGCTGTACGGCGACATGCCGCTGATGACCGCCGCCTCGCTGCGCGAGCTGTGCGACAGCCAGGAGGGCGCCGGGATGGCGCTCTTCACCGCCCTGCCGCTGGACCCGCGCGGGTTCGGCCGCGTGCTGCGCGACCCCGAGACGGACGCGTTCGTGCGCATCGTCGAGGAGAAGGACGCCACGCCGGCCGAGCGCGACGTCGAGGAGGTCAACGTCGGGGTCTACGCCTTCCCGGGGCCGGGCCTGCTCGAGTACGCCCCGCGGCTCTCCAGCGACAACGCCCAGGGCGAGTACTACCTGACCGACGTCGTGTCCGCCTTCGTCCGCGACGGGCGCCCGGTCGTGCCGGTCGTGCTGGAGGACGAGCAGGAGGCCATCGGGATCAACACCCTCGCCCACCTGGCGGAGGCGCGCGAGGTCGTCCAGTGGCGGATCCTCGAGGAGCACCTCGCCGCCGGCGTCCGGATCGAGGACCCCGCCACCACGTACGTGGACTGGGGCGTGACCATCGGCGCGGGGACGCGCATCCTCCCGTGCACGGTGATCCGCGGCGGCGTCGCCATCGCCGAGGACTGCGAGGTCGGGCCCTTCTCGCACCTGCGGACGGGGACGGTGCTCGAGCGCGGGGCCAAGGTGGGCAACTTCACCGAGACCAAGAAGGCGCGGCTGGGCGCGGGCTCGAAGGCCAGCCACCTGACGTACGTCGGGGACGCGGTCATCGGGGCGCGCACGAACATCGGCGCCGGCACGGTGTTCGCCAACTACGACGGCGTCGCCAAGCACGAGACCACCGTGGGCGACGACGCGTTCGTCGGCAGCGGCACGATCCTGGTCGGGCCCGCGCGCGTGGGCGACGGCGCGACCACCGGCGCGGGCGCGGTGGTCACCGGGGGCAAGAGCGTGCCCCCCGGCGAGACCTGGATCGGCGTCCCCGCGAAGCCCCACACACGCCGGACCCAGACCTGAGGGAGGATCGCACCGTGACCGTCGACAACGACCGCATCGTCCTGATCTCCGGCACCGCCCACCGCGACCTGTCGGAGGCCGTGTCCGAGTGCCTGTCGATCCCGCTGGCCGACGCGCACGTGGGCCGCTTCCCCGACGGCGAGATCGACATCAAGGTCAACGACGACATCCGCGGCGCGGACTGCTTCATCCTGCAGCCGACCTGCCCGCCGGTGAACGACAACTGGGCCGAGCTGCTGCTGCTGCTCGACACCCTGCGCCGCGCCAGCGCCGGCCGCACCACGGCGGTGATGCCGTACTTCGGCTACGCCCGCAAGGACCGCAAGGACGAGGGCCGCGTCCCGATCAGCGCGAAGGTGGTCGCCAACACGCTGGCCGCCAGCGGGTGCGACCGCGTGGTCACGCTCGACATGCACGCCGCGCAGATCCAGGGGTTCTTCGACATCCCCGTGGACCACCTCTACGCCAAGCCGGTGCTGATGCAGCACGTCGTCCGGCTGGGGCTCGAGGACCCGGTGATCGTCAGCCCGGACGTCGGCGGGATCAAGCTGGCGCGCTCCTACGCCAAGGTGCTGGGGGCCGACCTTGCGATCGTCGACAAGCGGCGCCTGTCGGGCTCCGAGATCGCCGTCGAGCACGTCATCGGCAAGGTCGCCGGCCGCAACGTGATCATCGTCGACGACATGATCTCGACCGGCGGGTCGATCTCCGAGGCCGCGCGCATCGTGCGCGCCGAGGGGGCCCAGCGCATCGTGATCGCGGTGTCCCACGGCGTGTTCTGCGGCCCCGCCAAGGAGCGGCTGGACGCGGCGCCGCTCGACAAGCTGCTCGTGACGGACACCGTGCCGCTCCCGGAGAAGGCTCCGGACAAGGTCGAGGTGGCCTCCGTGGCGCCGCTGCTGGCGCAGGCCATCCACAACATCCACTACTGCCGCTCGGTGAGCTCGCTGTTCGACGAGCTGCCCGAGTCCCGCTCGCCCGCCGGCGCCCTCCGCCCGGACGGGGGCCAGGCCGATTCGAAAGGTTGAGTTCGATGAGCAACGTGTTGAAGGCGCTGAAGCGCGAGAAGGTGGGCAGCCGCACGGCGCGCAAGGAGCGCGCGTCCGGCCGCATCCCGGTCACGCTCTCGATGGACAAGCAGGAGCTGCCCCTGAACCTGACCATCGACGAGCACGAGTTCATGAACGCGCGCCGGCGCCACGAGCACGTGTACGAGCTCGAGTTCGACGGCCAGACGGAGATGGCGCTCGTCACCGAGCTCCAGTGGGACGTCTTCGGCGAGCACCTGAACCACGTCGAGTTCCGCCGCGTGATCAAGGGCCAGAAGACCGAGGCCGAGGTCGAGATCGCGTTCGTCGGGATGCCGAAGGGCGGCCTGCTGAACCACCTGGTCACCCACGTCACGATCCGCGCGATCCCGAGCCTCATCCCCGAGTCCCTCGAGGTCGACGTCGACGGCCTGGAGCCCGGCGCGGCGATCCACGCCAGCGACCTGAAGCTGCCCGAGGACGTCGAGCTGGAGATCGAGGCCGACACGCTGATCGCGAACATCCAGGCCCCGCGCGGCGAGGAAGAGGCCGCGCCGGCCGAGGGCGAAGCCGCGGCCGAGGGCGAGGCCGAGGGCGGCGAGACCCCCGACGAGGGCGAGGCCCCGACGGCCTCCGAGTAGCCCCCGGCGGCCCCCTGCGCGGGCGCCGGCCCCGGGTCCCCGGATCCGGCGGCCGGCGCCGCGTTGACCTCCGGGGCCGCGTCGCTAGACTCCTTGCCCCTCGAAGGTCGCGCGGTGGATCGGCTCGTCATCGGTCTCGGCAATCCCGGACCCGAGCACGAGGGAACCCGGCACAACGCCGGGTTCCTGGTCCTCGATCGGATCGCGCGTCACGAGGGGTTGATCTTTGAACCCGCCGCCACGCTGGACGACTGGTCCGGTCCCGGCGACTTCCTGCACGCCCGGCTCTACGCGCCGGACGCCCTGCTGGTGAAGCCGACGACCTGGATGAACCGCTCCGGCGACGTGGTGGCGCCCCTGATGCGCTGGGCCGGCCTGGAGCCGGCCGACGTCCTGGTGGTGGTCGACGACATGGACCTGCCGCCGGGCCGCCTGCGCCTCCGCCCCGGCGGGGGCAGCGGCGGGCAGAAGGGGTTGCAGTCCGTCATCGAAGCGCTCGGCACCGACCGCTTCCCGCGCCTGCGCGTGGGCATCGGTCCGCCGGCGACCGACGCGGTGCGTCACGTGCTGACCCGGTTCACCCCGGACGAGCAGCCCGTCATCGACGCCGCCCTGGTCGAGGCCGGGGAGGCGCTGATGCACTGGATGCTCTGGGGCGACATCGAGAAGTGCATGACGCGGTTTCACAGCCGCTGGAACCAGGGTCCGGCCTCCCCTGCGGAGGACGCGGGCCCGCACGACGCCCCGGGAGCCACCGGGGAGAAACGGGAAGACGAAGCGAATGAGTCTCTATGAAGCGATGTTCGTCCTGGACAACGATGCCGTGCGGGCCGGCTGGGCCGACGCCAAGGGCATCGCGACCGGGATCCTCGAGAAGCACGGCGCGAAGGTGCACACCGCCCGGCGGTGGGACGAGCGCCGGCTCGCGTACCCCATCCGCGGCAAGCAGCGCGGCACGTACCTCCTGACGTTCGTCGAGGCGGGCGCGGACGCGATCGGCCCGATCTCGCGGGACCTCGAGCTGGAGGAGCGCGTCCTGCGCTACCTGATCCTCTCCGCCGAGGGCGTCCCCGCCGGCGAGGACGACCTGTCGAAGGCCGAGCAGGGCGCCGACTTCGTCGTGCCCGAGCCGCCGCGGGACGACGAGCCGCGCCCGGCGCGGGTCGAGGAGCCCGCCCCCGAGAAGGAAGCGGGGGAGAAGGCCGAGGAGAAGCCCGCCGAGGGCGAGGCCGCCGAGAAGGCGCCCGCCGACGAGGCGGAGAAGCCCGCCGAGGCCCAGGCGCAGCCCGAGGGCGCGTCCGCCGAGGAGTCCAAGCCCGCCCTCGCCACCGAGGCCCCGAAGGAGAGCTGAGCCATGGCCGACTACCGATCCCCGGCGGAGAACGCCAACCCGCAGACCGGCCCCGACCGGATCGACTACAAGGACCTCGACTACCTGTCGAAGCACCTGAACCCGCAGGGGCAGATCTTCTCCCGCCGCCGCACCGCCTTCTCGACGAAGCGGCAGCGGCTCCTCAAGCAGGCCGTCAAGCGGGCGCGTCACCTCGCCCTGCTGCCCTTCGTGGGCTAGGAGGCGACGATGAAGTCCATGGAGGTCCTCCTGCGCGAGGACATCGACAAGCTGGGCCGCTGCGGCGACGTCGTGCGCGTCGCGCCGGGCTACGCCCGCAACTTCCTGATGCCGCGCAACCTCGCGACGGCGGCGACGCCGGAGAACAAGGCGCTCATGGAGCGCCGCCGGGCGAAGCTCGAGATCGAGGCCGCCGAGCGCAACAAGGAGTACGCCGCGCAGGTGGAGCTCCTGAACGCCGTGCGCCTGTCGACCGCCGAGCGGGCCGACGACCAGGGCCACCTGTACGGCTCGGTGAACACGGCCCGCGTGGTCGAGCTGCTCGCGGGCGCCGGCCACACGGTCGACGAGCGCCAGGTGCGGCTCGAGGCGCCGATCAAGGCCGTGGGCGAGCACGCCGTGCCGATCCACGTCCACGGCGAGTTCGAGGCGGCCGTGACGCTCGTGGTCGAGGCGGCCGCGACGCAGTAGCGGCCCGCCCGGGACCCCGGTAGCGATCGGGATCGTCCGGATCCAGCGCGCGTCGCACGGATTCCGTGCGGCGCGCGCAAGTCGTTTCGGGGCCCCCGCGCGCCGCGGGACCTCGCCACGAGGTGCGCCGCGCGCCTTTTCGCGGGCGCTCGGCGGGAGTATTCTCCCCGCTCAACCGGGGGAGACGATGCAAAGCGACGAACGGACCGAGGGCGCGCCGAAGAACGTCGATGCCGAGCGCGCCGTGCTGGGCGCCCTGCTGCTCGACCCCGAGCGGGCCGGCGAGGTGGCGGAGATCCTGCGCGCGGACGACTTCTTCACGCGCCGCCACCGCACGCTGTACCAGCGCCTGCTGGACATGGTCGAGGCCGACGTGCCGATCGACTTCGTCAGCGTCGGCGAGGCCCTGACCGGCGCGGGCGACTTCCAGACGATCGGCGGGAACGAGTACCTGCTGGAGCTGGCCCAGTGCGTCACCTCCGCGGCGCACGTCGTCCACCACGCGCGGCTCGTGGCCGACACGGGCACGCTGCGGCGGCTGATCTCCGAGGCCACCGACATCATCCGCGAGGCGCAGGAGACGCGCCCCGACGGCGAGGCGGTGCGCAAGCTGCTCGACTCGAGCGAGCACCGCATCTTCTCGGTCTCGCACGCCAGCGACCAGGGCTCGGTGGACCCGATCACGACGGTGCTCGAGGAGACCTTCCGCCGCATCGACGCCCAGTCGCACCGCAAGGGGCTGACGGGGCTGGAGACCGGCTACTACGACCTGAACGAGAAGCTCTGCGGGCTGAACGCGGGCGACCTGATCATCCTGGCGGCGCGCCCCTCGATGGGGAAGACGGCGCTGGCGCTGAACATGCTCGAGCACGCGGCGACGTCGCAGCCCGAGTGGCTGGATCGCAAGCCCTCCGTGCTGCTGTTCAGCCTGGAGATGGGCAAGTCGCAGATCGCGGCGCGCATGCTCTGCTCGCGCGCGGAGGTCGACGCCCACAAGCTCCGCACGGGGCGCATCCCCGACGAGGACTACGCCATCCTCACCGACGCCGCCGACGAGCTGCGCACCACGAACATCTTCATCGACGACACGCCCGGCCTGTCGGTGATGGGGCTGCGGGCGCGGGCGCGCCGCATCCAGGCGACGCACGGCCTGGACCTCGTGGTGGTCGACTACCTGCAGCTCATGTCGCACCCGAAGGCGGAGAGCCGCCAGATCGAGATCTCGAGCATCTCGCGCTCGCTCAAGGCCCTGGCGCGCGAGATGGAGATCCCCGTGATCGCCCTGGCGCAGCTGTCCCGCGCGGTCGAGTCGCGGGACCCGCCGCGGCCGCAGCTCGCGGACCTGCGCGAGTCCGGCTCGATCGAGCAGGACGCGGACATCGTGATGTTCCTGTACCGGCCCGAGTACTACGAGAAGTACCGGACGGAGGAGAACACGAACCTCGCCGAGGTCCTGATCGCCAAGCACCGCAACGGCCCCACCGGCAAGGTCGAGCTCTCGTTCTTCCCGAGCACCATGCGGTTCAAGAACCGCGAGCCGTCCATTGCCGAACCGGTCTTCGCCTGAGCGCGCCGCGCCCGGCCGGCCGCGCGCGTCGAGGGCGAGGAAGGAGGACGCCGACGCCGGTCTCCCGCGGGGACCGGCGCGCGCCCTCGCGGTGACGCTGGCGCTCCTGGGGCTGCTGGCGGGGCTCGCCGGCCCGGCCCGGGCGCAGGGCGACGAGGAGGCCGCGCGCCGCGAGCCCGCGCCCACGGTGCTCGCGATCGTCGTCGAGGGGGCCCGGCGCTACACCGACGAGCAGCTCGTGCGCGCGCTGGGGCAGGGGCTCGGCGAGCCCCTCGACCAGTTCGCGATCAACCGCGGCATCGACAACCTCTACCGCTCGCTGCGCGTGCGCTCCGCGGTGTACGTCCGCCGCGTCGAGGGCGGCGTCGAGCTGCGCCTCGAGGTCGTCGAGCTGCCGGCCGACCGCGACCCGCGCTTCGTCGGCAACAACAAGGTCAAGACCGACGACCTGCGCGAGTGGGCGCTGCTGGAGGACCGCGAGGAGCTGTACCTGCACGAGGCGCCCCGCGTCCGCCAGCGCATCCTCGACGGCTACCGCCGCGAGGGCTTCTACTGGGCCGAGGTCGACGTCCTGACGCGCGGCGGCGCGGAGGAGGGCGTGGTCCCCGACGTGATCTTCGAGATCCGCGAGGGCCCGCGGGTGCGCGTCTCCGACGTGATCGTCCGCGGCAACGACTCCATGCCCGACCGCGGCATGCTGCTCTGGCGCCGCGGCCTGTCGCACCTGGCCCGGCGCAGCCTGGGCGGTCCCGGGGTGCTGAACTGGTTCGGGGACCGCTTCGTCGAGGAGGAGCTGCAGGCCGACCTCGTCGCCATGCGCCAGGTCTACCGCGACCGGGGGTACCTCGACGCGGTGGTCGAGGTCGAGCGCCTCGACTTCAACGAGGAACGCGACCGGGTCGTGATCCACATCGTCGTCGACGAGGGCGAGCCGTACCGCGTCGCGCGGGTCGGCGTGCAGGCGGTCGAGTGGGGGCCGCGCCGGGAGGACGGCACCCCGTCCTTCGAGCCGGCCGAGCTGCTGTTCCCCGAGGAGGAGCTGGTCGAGCTGCTCGAGCTCCACGAGGGCGACCTGTTCTCGGCCTCCGGCCGCGCCAGCGACGAGCGCGCGCTGCTGGACTACTACGGCGAGCGCGGCTTCGTGGACCACTTCAGCCTGCCGCGGGCGATGCGCTTCCAGATCGTGGACCCGCTGCTGATCTACGACGTCGAGAACCGGACGGTCGACGTGACCTACCGGGTCGTGCAGGGGCGCGAGCTGCGCATCCGCGAGATCCGCTTCGCCGGGACCGAGCACACCCTGGACCGCGTGCTGCGGCGCGAGCTGTCGGTGTTCCCCGGCGGGCCGGCGGACATGGTCGAGATCCGCCGCTCGCTCGCCCGCATCCAGGGCACCGGCTACTTCTCCGACCCCAGCAACCCGATCGACCACCCCGACCCGACGTTCCGGTTCGTCGAGGTCGAGGGGCTCGACAGCGAGGTCGACATCGAGTTCCTGGTCGAGGAAGGGCGCGTCGTGGACTTCAACGTCTCCGGCGGCTTCGACACGAACAACGGGCTGTTCGCGCTGCTCAGCGTGTCGATGCGCAACTTCGACGTGTCGCGCATGCCCAGCGGGATCCTGGCCATGCCCGGCGAGGTGTACCGCAAGGAGGCCTTCCACGGCGCCGGCCAGCGCCTGGACATCGAGGTCTCGCCCGGCACGCAGGTCAACCGGTTCCGCATCCGCTTCCAGGAGCCCGACGTCTTCCGGCGGCACCTCGACCCGATCGGGTTCGACGTCGACCTGTACGCCCGGGAGCAGATCTTCTCGTCCCACGACGAGCGCCGCCGCGCGCTGGTGCTGCGCCTCTCGCGCCGCTTCGGGCGCAACACGTCGATCTTCGGCGGCGTGCAGATCGGCGACGTGCGGGTCAGCAACCTGGACAGCACGATCACCAACCAGCTGATCAACTTCGGCGCCCCGCGGCAGCCGCCCCCGGGGCCGCAGTCGCTCGTGGACCAGGAGGCGGACGGCACGCAGGCGCTGAACGGCCTGCTGGGCGACTTCGTGTACCGCGAGCTCGACAACCTGCTGACGCCGCGCAACGGCATCCGCTTCCGCTCGAACAACGCCTTCTACACGGACGCCCTCGGGTCGGGCTACGAGTTCTTCAGCACGGTCAACCAGTTCGACCTGTACACGTCCGTGCGGCAGGACCGCCGCGGGCTGGACCAGGTGCTGCACTTCGAGGTGGACTTCGGGGTCGCCGAGCCCTTCGGGTCGACCGACGTCGTGCCCTACAGCGAGCGCTTCTTCCTGGGCGGCGTCCGCAGCATGCGGGGCTTCGAGTTCCGCGGCGTCGGCCCGGTGGACCCCATCACGGAGTTCGCGGAGGGCGGCGAGAGCACGCTCAACGGCACGCTCGAGTACGTGATCCCGCTGCTCTCCCAGACCCAGCGGCGCACGTTCCAGGAGGTCGAGACGCTGCGCGGCGTGCTGTTCCTCGACTACGGCATCCTCGACCCCAACGGCGGCTTCCCGGACGTGGACGAGCTGCGGGTGTCGGCGGGCTTCGGGATCGGCCTGGCGGCGCCGCTGCCGCTGACGCTGAACTTCGGCTTCCCGCTGCGCGACCAGGACGGCGACCAGCTCCAGGTCTTCTCGTTCGGCCTGAGCATCAATTGACACCCCGCGCCGCGGTGGGCTAAGAACCCCGTCGTGAGCCATGCGGAGGCGAAGACCCTGCGCGAGCTGGCCGAGCTGTGCGGTGCCGAGCTCGCGGGCGACGGGGACCTGCGGATCGACGGGCCCGCGTCGCTGTCGGCCGCGGGGCCGCACGAGGTGAGCTTCTACGACAACCCCCGCTACCGGGGGCAGCTCGAGAGCACCCGCGCCGGCGCCGTGGTCGTCGCGCGCGACGGGGACCTGCCCCGGAGCGACCTCGCCCTGCTGCGCAGCGACAACCCCGGGCGCGCGTTCTCGACCCTGGTCGAGGCCTTCGCGCCGCCGCCGGACCGCCCGCCGGCGGGGGTCCACCCGACGGCCTTCGTCGACGCCTCCGCCCGCGTGGCGCCCGACGCGGCCGTCGGCGCCCTGGCCGTGGTCGGGGCCGGCTGCACGATCGGCGCGGGCGCGGTCGTGCAGCCCGGGGCCGTGCTCGGGCGCGACGTCACGGTCGGCGCGGGGACGTGGATCCACTCCGGGGCCGTGCTGGGCGAGCGCACCGCCGTGGGCGAGCGCTGCGTGGTCCACTCCGGGGCCGTGCTCGGCGCCGACGGGTTCGGGTTCGAGCCGACCGACGCCGGCTGGCGCAAGATCGCCCAGTGCGGGATCGTGGTGCTCGAGGACGACGTCGAGATCGGCGCCGGCACCACCGTCGACCGCGCCCGGTTCGGCGCGACGCGCATCCGCCGGGGCGCGAAGATCGACAACCTCGTCCACGTGGCCCACAACGTCGAGGTGGGCGAGGGGGCGCTCCTCGTGGCCCAGGTCGGCATCGCCGGCTCCAGCACGGTGGGGGCCGGCGCGATCCTGGCGGGGCAGGTCGGGGTCGGGGGGCACGTGAACATCGGCCCGGGCGTCCAGGTCGGCGGGCAGGCCGGCGTGACGCGGGACGTCGAGGCCGGTACCGTCTTGTGGGGAACCCCGGCGCGCCCGCGGGCGGAGGTCCTGCGCCAGCAGGCCCAGGTCGCCCGCCTGGGAGCGCTGGCCGACCGCGTCCGCGACCTCGAGGCCCGCCTCGCGCGCCTGGAAGGCGGCGCCAGCCAGCCCCCGGGGCACCCCCAGCAGCCCACCGACCCCGCATGACCCGCCTCCAGCGCACGCTCCGCACCGCCGTCGAGTTCTCCGGACAGGGGCTGCACTCCGGCGAGGTGGTGCACGCCCGCGTCCTGCCCGCGCCCCACGGCACGGGCATCGAGTTCGTCCGTACCGACCTCACCGACGCGCCGCCGATCCCCGCGCACATCGACTACCTGGTCGACGCCGAGCGGCGCACCCGCCTCCGCCGCGGGCCGGCGGAGGTCGACACCGTCGAGCACCTGCTCGCGGTGTGCAACGGGATGCAGGTCGACAACCTGTCGATCGAGCTCTCCGGCCAGGAGCTGCCCGGCCTGGACGGCAGCGGCCTCGCGCTGGCGGACATGTTCGCCCAGGTGGGCATCGTGGAGCAGCGCGCCGAGGCGCGCGTGTTCCCACTCGACGAGCCCATCCACGTCCGCAGCGACAGCGCCACGCTCGTGGCGCTGCCGTCGGAGTCGAAGAACCTCACGCTGCAGTACTTCGCGTCGTTCGACGAGCCGGGCGTGACCGGCGGGTCGCTGCTCTGCGAGGTGACGCCCGAGGCGTTCCGCCGGGAGATCGCCCCCGCGCGGACGTTCTGCCTGGCGTCCGAGGTCGCCGCGCTGCAGGCGGCGGGCCTGGGCAAGGGCGCCGACCGCGAGAACACCGTGGTGCTGGGCGACCCGCAGACCGAGCTGCGCATCGCCGACGAGCCGGTGCGCCACAAGATGCTCGACCTGCTGGGCGACCTGCAGCTGCTGGGCGCGGACCTCTACGCGCACGTGATCGCGACGCGTTCGGGGCACGCGACCAACGCCGAGCTGGTGCGCCGCCTCGACGCCGTGATGAAGGCGCGCGAGACCGACGGCGTCCTGCGCCGCGAGACGGGCCTCGACATCCGCGAGGTCCTGAAGATGCTGCCGCACCGCTACCCCTTCGTGATGATCGACCGGGTCATCGAGATGGAGGGCTACCAGCGCGCCGTCGGCATCAAGAACGTCACGATCAACGAGCCCTTCTTCCAGGGACACTTCCCGGAGTCGCCGCTGATGCCGGGCGTGCTCCAGCTGGAGGGCATGGCCCAGCTCGCCGGGGTGCTGCTCCTGCGCAAGCTGGAGAACACCGGCAAGCTGGCCGTCCTCTGGTCCATCGACAAGGTCAAGCTGCGCGGCGCCGTCGTGCCGGGCGACCAGCTCCGGATCGAGGTCGAGACCATGCGGATGAAGGGTGTGACGGCCCAGGTGCGGGGGAAGGGCACCGTGGCTGGACGCGTCGTGTGCGAAGCGGTACTCATGTTCACGATGGTCGACGCCTGAGGGCGCCCCGTCGGCAGCAACGGAATCCACCATGGCCACCACGATCCACCCCTCCGCCATGATCGCCGAGGGTGCCGAGCTCGGCGTCGACGTCGTCGTCGGGCCCTACGTCGTCATCGGGCCCGCGGTGCGCATCGGGGACGGGACGCGCATCGGCCCGCACGTGGTGATCGACGGCCACACGACCCTCGGCAAGGAGAACGTCGTGGTCGGCCAGGCGAGCCTGGGCGGCGCGCCCCAGGACGTCACGTACCGGGGCGAGCCCACGATCCTCGAGATGGGGGACCGCAACGTCGTCCACGAGTTCGTGACGATCAACCGCGGCACCGTGAAGGGCGGCGGCATCACGACCATCGGCAGCAACTGCCTCTTCATGGCCTGCAGCCACGTCGCGCACGACTGCGTCGTCGAGGACGACGTGCACCTCACGAACGGCTCGATCATCGGCGGCCACGTGCACATGCAGCAGGGCGCCAAGCTCGGCGGGACCTGCGGCGTCCACCAGTTCGTCACGCTGGGCCGCTTCGCCTACGCCGGCGGCATGACGAAGATCACGACCGACGTCCCGCCGTTCATGCTGGTCGAGGGGCAGGGCACGCGCGTCTGGAAGGTCAACGACACCGGCCTGCGGCGCGAGGGGTTCAGCGAGGCGGACATCGAGTCCCTGCGCTGGGCGCACCGCGAGATCTACCGCTCCGGCAACCCGCGGCGCAGCACGCTGCAGCGCCTGCGCGAGCACCCCAACGCGACGCCGGTGGTGATCGAGCTGGTCGAGTTCCTCGAGAACATCGAGCGCGGCAGCCACGGGCGCTACCGCGAGTGCCTGCGCGAGGAGCAGTTCCGCCAGGGGACGCAGCGCATCCTCGGCGAGGCCCGCACGGCATGACCGAGGCGCCCCGGCCCCTGCGGGTCGCCGTCGTCGGGGTCGGGCACCTCGGACGCTTCCACGCGCGCATCTACTCCGAGGACCCCGGGGCGGAGCTGGTCTGCGTCGTCGACGCCGACGGCGAGCGCGCCGCCGCGGTGGCCGCGGAGCTGGGCACCCGGGCCCTTTCCGACCCGGCGGAGCTCCCCGCCGACCTCGACGCGGTGTCCGTCGCCGTCCCGACGGTCCACCACGCCGCGGTCGCCATCCCGCTGCTCGAGCGGGGGCTCGCCTGCCTGGTCGAGAAGCCCCTGGCCCCGGACGTGGCCGAGGCCGACCGCATCCTGGAGGCCGCGCGCCGCGGGGGCGCCACGCTCGCCGTGGGCCACGTCGAGCGCTTCCAGCCAGGCCTGCGGAAGCTCCGCGGCCTCGACCTGCACCCGCGCTTCATCGAGGTCCACCGCCTGGCGCCCTTCAGCTTCCGCAGCACCGACGTGGGGGTCGTCCACGACCTGATGATCCACGACCTGGACCTGGTGATGGACCTGCTCGGCGACGTCGAGGTCACCGGGCTGGACGCGGCCGGCGGCGCGATCCTCACCGAGCGCGAGGACGTGGCGTCGGTGCGGCTCGTGTTCTCGAACGGCTCGCGCGCGAACGTGACCGCCAGCCGGGCGTCGCTCGAGCCCATGAGGCGGTTCCGGATCTTCTCGGGCGACCTTTACGTCAGCCTCGACTTCCACAAGAACTACGGCCTGATGGTCCGCAAGGGACCGAACTGGCAGGAGGCGCGGGCGCGCCTGCGCGCGCTGCCGCCGACCACGTCGCCGGCCGAGGCGGAGGCCGTGCTGGGCGACCTGCTCGAGGTCGTCGAGCTCGAGCTGGAGGGCGAGGAGCGCCCGCTGCAGGCCGAGCTCGCGTCGTTCCTGGCGGCGGTGCGCGAGGGACGCGAGCCGGAGGTGACCGGCGAGGACGGGCGCCGCGCCCTGGCGCTCGCCGAGCGCATCGCGGCGGAAATCCGGGCCCAGGGTTGGTAGAACGGCGCGCGCGATGAGCGCGACCGACTCCGAACGACGAGCCTCCGGGCCCGAGAGCGCCCCGCCCGGCGCGGAGCGCTACCCGCCGCTCCCGCCCGAGCTGAAGCGCGCCCCGGCGCGCGCCGAGGAGTCCGTCCTCGAGCGCTGGCGCGCGGAGGACACCTTCGGCGCCGTCCAGCGCGCGCGGGCCGACGCCGAGCCGTTCGTGTTCTACGAGGGCCCGCCGACGGCCAACGGCCGCCCCGGCATCCACCACGTGCTGGCGCGGACGCTGAAGGACGTCGTGTGCCGCTACCGCACGATGCGCGGGCGGCGCGTGGACCGCAAGGCCGGCTGGGACACCCACGGGCTGCCGGTCGAGCTCGAGGTCGAGAAGGCCCTCGGCATCAGCGGCAAGCCCCAGATCGAGGAGCACGGCGTCGCGGACTTCAACGCGAAGTGCCGCGAGTCGGTCTGGAAGTACCGCGACGACTGGGAGCGCCTCAGCGAGCGCATCGGCTACTGGCTCGACTACGAGCACCCCTACGTGACCTACGCGGGCGAGTACGTCGACTCGCTCTGGTACCTGCTCGCGCGCTTCCAGCGCGAGGGCCTGGTGTACCGCGGCAAGCGCGTCCTGCCGTACTGCGGCCGCTGCGGCACGGGCCTGTCGTCCCACGAGCTGGGCCAGCCCGGCGTGTACCGCGACGTGGTGGACCCCAGCGTGACGCTGCGCTTCCGGCTGGCGGACGCCGACGGCGCGGAGCCCGAGAGCCTGCTCGCCTGGACCACGACGCCCTGGACGCTGCCCTCGAACTTCGCCCTCGCGGTGCACCCCGAGCGCGACTACGTGCGGGCGCGGGTCGCGCTCCCCGTCGAGAAGGGCGCCGCGCCGGGGTCCGCCGGCCACGAGGTCGTGTGGGTCGTGGCCGAGCGCGCCGAGGCCGTCCTGGGGAAGGAGTTCGAGGAGCTCGAGCGCCGCCCCGGGCGCGACCTGGGGGGCCGGCGCTACGAGCCGCTCTACCCGGCGCTTCCCGGTCACCACCTCGAGCCGGTCCCCGACGGCGGCCCGGACCTCGCCGCGAACATGCACCAGGTGGTGTTCGGCGACTTCGTCACCGTCGAGGACGGCACCGGCCTCGTCCACCAGGCGCCCTACGGCGCGGACGACTGGGAGACCGCGCGCGCGCACCGCATCCTGACGATCCTCGGGGTCGGACCGAACGGCCGCTTCCTGCAGGACGTATGCGCACCCGGCGGAGAGGTCGTCGTCGAGGCGGGTACGTTCTTCAAGGACGCCGACAAGCTCGTGCGCCGCGACCTGCGCGCGCGCGGGCTGCTGTTCCACGACGCGCAGGAGCCGCACAGCTACCCGCACTGCTGGCGCTGCGACACGCCGCTCTACTACTTCCCGGCCGACGCGTGGTACGTGCGCACGACCGAGCTGAAGGAGC
>JAUIDW010000088.1 GCA_030428395.1 bacterium
CGAGGATCGACCGGGGCGGGGGGCCGGCGGGGCGGAGGTGGTCCCGGGGGGCGGGGGTGCTCAAGGACGGGGGGGGCGCGGCCCGATCACCTCGGGATGCCCGACATCCGCGAGACCATCTGCATCACGTGCGGCCAGGCCCTCGGCGAGGTCCCGCGCCTGCACCGGCTGAGCGACGGCTCGCCGTGCCCCGCCTGCCGGGACCGCCTGCTCGAGACCCTGCCGCCGGCGCTGCCCCGCGCGGCCGACCGCGGCGAGCCCGCGGAGACCGTCGACGAGCCGGAGGCGACGACCGGCGACGAGCTGGGCGCGCCCGAGCGCGCCTCGGGCGCGGACTGAGCGGCCAGCCGGGCGAGATCAGCGCGGCCCGAGCAGGGCCACGAGCTCCCCGGGCAGCGCCACCGGCCGGCGGTCGCCGTCGAGCCGCACGCAGGCCAGGTCGGTGGAGCCCTCCACGAGCAGGGCGTCGTCCGCCGCGCGCCGGATCTCGTAGGTGAACAGGACGGAGGCCTTGCGCAGTCGCGCGATGCGCGTGACGACGCGCAGCTCGTCGTCGTAGCGCGCGGAGTCGCGGTAGCGCAGCTCCGTGCCGCGGACCACCAGGCCCCAGCCCCGGCGCTCGAGCTCCGCGTAGGGCAGGCCCAGCGAGCTCATCAGGCGGGTCCGTCCCTCCTCCATGTAGAGGAGGAAGTTCGCGTGGTGGACCACGCCCATCTGGTCGGTCTCGCCGTACCGCACGCGCAGCACGTGCTCGCCCACCGGGACCGTCTCGCGGGAGCCCTCCATCGCGGCATCTTCGCAACGCGCCGCCCCCCGGACCAGCCCGCGCGCCGAGCCGGCCCCGCCCGACCGGTTCCCCCGGCCCGCGTTTCCCGTCTCGCGGGCCCGCCTCTCCCGCTCCGCGGCGCGCGCGTGCCCGGTCGGCGCTCCGGGGTCCGGACGCGCGTCCCGCGGCCCGGGAGCCGGAGTGCGGGGCCTTGCGGGTGGCGGGCGCGCGGGCCCACTTGGTAGAAACCGACCCCCCTCTGCGGAGCTTCGCGTTCCGCCCGCGGCACCCCTCCCCGGCCGCCGGCCGCGCCGCCGGGGGCCGGGAGCCCCGAGCCGCCCCGCCCGCGGCGCCGGATCACGCCCCGCCGCCGGAGCGGCCAGCCGGCCCGCCCACCCCGTCCCGATCCCATGCCCCTGGAGCGCAAGCCCCTGCACCCCGAGCGCCGCGCCGACCCCAACGTCGCCGCGCTGCTCACGTGGTTCGTCCCGGGTGCCGGGCACCTCTACATGGGCCGCACCGCCTTCGCGCTCGTGGCCTTCGCGCTCGTGGGCGGGCTCTACTGGCTCGGCGTCTCGCTCGCCGACGGGATGACGTTCCAGTACCTGGACCCCGAGCTGCGCTCCCGGTTCGCGCCGGCGCTCTCCCCCGAGGCCGGCTGCCTCGGCGGCTTCCTCTGGCAGGTGCAGACCTACGGGTACGGCGGGATGCAGGTCGAGCTCTTCCCGGGGACCGTCGTCCTCGGCAGCGTCCTCTCCGCCCTCGCCGGCGTGGCCAACGCCATGCTGATGATCCAGGCGCACTGGGAGGCCCAGGGCCGCCCGGCCGCCGCGTCGCCGGCGCGCCTGGTCGCGCTGGGCTGGCTCGTGCCCGGGCTCGGCCACCTCGTCCAGGGACGGAAGCGGCGCGCGGCGATCGTGTTCGCGCTGCTCGTCGGCCTGTTCGCCGTGGGGACCGTCCTGGCGGAGGGGTCCAACCTCAGCCGCGAGCGGCACTTCTACTACTGGTCCGGCCAGTTCCTGCTCGGCCTGCCCGCCTTGCTCGGCGAGTGGCTGGGGCACGGCATCCGCCTCGACGGCCCCCTCGCCCTGGGGGACGCCGGGCTCGTGTTCGGCTGCGTCGCGGGCCTGCTCAACGTCCTGGCGCTGATCGACGTGTACGCCTTCGCCGAGGACCGCCACGAGGGCCGCCTGCCCGCCGCGGCCACCCCCGCGACCGACGGCGCCGGCGACGGAGCCGCGCCGTGAACCTGGTCCTCCACGTGGCCCTGTTCCTCGTCGTGGCGGCGGCGATCGTCGTCCTGGGGTCCTTCTACTCCGAGCGCGACGACGCGGCCGCGCTGCGCTCGCTCCCGCGCCGCTTCACCTACTTCCTGCTCGGCTGCGCCGCGCTGACCGCCGTGATGCTCGTGCTCGAGGCGCTCTTCGTCTCGGTGCCCTGAGCCCGCACCGCGCGCCGGCGCGCGCCGGCCGAGCGCCGACCGGGCACGGCAGCGCGCCGCGCCGGGGGGGGGCCGCGAGGGGCCGCGAAGGGTCTAGGCGCGGCGATAGAGACCTCCGGGGCCGCGGATCGCGCGTCCGCACAGCTCGAGCTGAACCAGCTCCGAGAGGACCTCCTCGACGGGGCAGCCGAGCGCGCCGGCGATCTGGTCGGCGGACAGGGTCTCGCCCACCAGCGCCCGCTCGACGGCGGACGCGGGCCGCGCTCCGTCCCGGCCTCCGGCGCGCGCGTCCCCGCCGCGCGAGGCGCCGCTCCCGCCGGGGAACCGGTCGGCGCTGTGGCGCGCGGTCCGGCCGCCGCCGCCCGGGTGCGGAGGGGGAGCGCCCGACGCGCCGACCGGCTCCCCGGTGGGGTCGTGTTCCGCGCCGGATCGAGGAGCGAGGCCGAGGTGGTCCAGCACCTCCTCGGGCGACTCCGCCAGGTGCGCGCCCTCTCTCAGCAGCCGGTGGCAGCCGCGCGCCATGGGGTGGTCGACGCGCCCGGGGAGCGCGAACAGCTCGCGCCCCTGGTCGACGGCCCACCGCGCCGTGATGAGCGACCCGGAGCGCGCCCCGGCCTCGATGACCACGACCGCGACGCACAGCCCGGCCAGGATGCGGTTGCGCAGCGGGAAGTGGTGGCGCCGCGGTCCCAGCCCCGGCGGGAACTCCGAGAGCAGTAGCCCGCGCCGCGCGAGGTCGTCCGCCAGCGGCCCGGCGGGCCAGGGGCAATCCACGCCGCTGCCCAGCACGGCGAGGGTCGCGCCGCCGACCTCGAGGGTGGCGGCGTGGGCCGCCTGGTCGACGCCGCGCGCCAGGCCGCTGACCACCGTCGCCCCGGCGTCCGCGAAGGCGCGCGCGAACCGCAGCGCCTGCGCCTCGCCGTAGGCGGTGGGGGAGCGCGAGCCCACGATCGCCAGCGCCGGCGACCGCGCCAGCAGGTCGACGCGGCCGCGCAGCCACAGCTCGTCGGGCGGCGCCTCGATCTCGCGCAGGCTTGCCGGCCAGGCCCGCGAGCGCGGCGTGATCCGCAGGCAGGTGACGGGAGCGTCCACGCCCCGCAGACCGAGCCGCGCGCCGTCGGTTGCGCACGGCGTCGGAAATCCCTCGCGCGGCGATCCGTCGCGCGAGGCGGTTCCGACGCCGCGCGACGGTCAGTCGCGCCGCGCCGGCGCGGGCGCGAGCGCCTCGACGACCGCCGCGATGCCGCGCGCCGCCGCGCGGCGGCCGGCCGGGTCGCGCCGCAGGGGCGCGGGCAGCTCGAAGTGCAGGGCGCGCTCGACGTGTGGCTCGCGCAGGATGCCGCGCGTGCGCGCCTGGGTCGCGTGGTGGTGGAAGCGCTCGCGGGCGCCGCGGAACTCGTAGTCCCCGTCGAGGACGTCGACGCGCAGCGGCGGCAGGCCCTCCTCGGCGCTCCAGGCCTCGACCAGGCGCCGCGCGGTGGCGCGGTCGACGTCGACGGTGGCGAGCTCGACGACCTCGAGCGGCACGCTCTCCCCGCCGCGGCGCACGGAGCGCGCGAACCCGTGGACCTCCACATAAAGGGGGACGGCCTCGCCGTCGGGCGCGACCGTCGCGCACCAGCGCTCGAACACCTCGCGGGCGCGCTCGGTCTCGCGCTCGCGCCCGACCTCGCCGCCGGCGTCGACCTCGGCCTCCGAGGGCCGGTTGACGTTCACGTAGCGGCGGGCGGCCTTCTTGCGGAAGTTGCGCGCCACGGCCACGGTGCACCCCAGGTGCTCCGCCGCGGCGCGCGCGATCTCCTCGGTGTGCAGGTCGTACCCGGCGTGCGGGGCGGCCACGACGAGCCCGGCGCGCGACGCGGCGGCCGGCTCGACGCGCTCCATCGCCGTGGGCCAGGCGTCCTCCGCGCGCGGGGCGCGTGCGGCCGGCGCGAGCAGGCCCAGGCCGAGCGCCAGCGCTGCGAGCCCGCGGGGGCGCCGGGAAGGCGCCGCCGAGGCCCGGCGGGCGAACAGGGCGCGCACTAGTGCCCCTCGCCCGTGCGGGAGCGGTCACCGGTGCGGGGGCCGCCGCCCGCGAGCGGGCCGAGCCCGCCGGCGTCGTCCGGCTCGTCCTCGCGCGCGATGCCGACGACGGCGGAGAGCCCCGGCAGGACCTGGTGCTCGCGCGGGTCGAAGCGGATGCGCGTCCGCAGGCGCGCGCGCGTCGCCAGGATCGGGCTCGAGGCGGAGGCCTGCGCGCGCTCGCGCGTCGTCTCGGGCGGGAGCGCGACGATCGCCTCCACGCGGCCCTCGAAGACCTCGCCGGGGTGCGCGTCGAGCGACACGAACGCGCCGCCGCCCAGGTGCACGTCGCCGAGCTCCTCCTCGTCGATCCAGGCGTCGATCCAGAGCTCGTCGTCCAGCCAGAGGGCGAGCACCGGCTGCCCCACGCGGACCGACGCGTTGGGTCCCCGCGCGATGCTGCCGACGCGCCCGTCGGCGGGCGCGCGCAGGACGGTGGCCTCGAGCTCGGCCTCGGCGCGCTCGAGCGCGGCCTGGGCGATCGAGAGCTCGGCCTCGAGCACCCGCAGGTTGGCCTCGAGCACCTGCACGCCGTCGAGGTCGACGCCCGCGGCGGAGTGGCGGGCCTCCGCGGTCCGCCGCCGTCCCTGGCGCAGCGCGTGCGTGGCCTCGGCCGCGTTGCGGGCGGCGCGGACCTCGTCGAGGCGGTTGGCCGACACCGCGCGCTTCTCGACCATGGCCTCCGTGCGCGCCAGCTCGTTCTTCCAGCGCGGCAGGTGGCTCTCGGCGACGTCGACGCCGGCCTCGGCCTCCTCGAGCTCGGCGCGCCGGCGGTCCAGGGCGACCTCGAGGCGGCGGCGCTCGAAGTCGATCGCGAGCCGCTCGACGGCCAGCGCCTCCTCGGCGCGCGCCAGGGCCGCGCGGCGCTCGGCGACGCGCGCCCGCAGGGGCCCGTCGGCCAGCTCGGCCAGCACCTGGCCCTCGACCACGCGGTCGCCCTCGCGGACGTGGACGCGCGCGACCTGCCCGTCGATCTGCGGGCCCACGTCGGTCATGCGTCCGCAGACGGCGGCGTCGCGGGTCACGATGTGGTCGCGGCGGTAGGAGTACCAGTGCGCGGCGCGCACCGCGCCGACCCCCGCGGCGATCACGACGACGGCGAGGAGCGCCAGCTGGAGCAGGGCGCGGGTCACGTTGTGGGGCGGGCGGCGGGAGGTCATCGGTCTATCTCCGGAAGGGTCGAGGGGACCAGCACACCGGCGAGGTCCACGAGCAGCGGAACGAGGTGGGCCGAGCGCACGGCGAGGGCGCCGGCGGCGGCGCGGCGGGCGATCCGGTCGCCCCAGGGGCCCTCGAGCTCGGCGGTGCGCCGGCGGCCGTGCTCGACGAGGGCGGCCTCGGCGTGGCCGGTCAGGCCCGCGACGCGCGGGCTCAGCGCCAGCGGCACGGCGAGCAACGCGGCGAGGCCGAGGGCGGGCAGCCGCAGGCCGCGGCTCGTCGCCGGGACCCGCTCGCGCGGGGCCTGCGGCTCGAGCGCGCGCCACAGGCGCAGCAGGTCGGGGCCGAACACGACGGCGAGGCTGGCCGCGAACGCGAGCCCCAGCAGGGCGACGACCGGGGGACGCGCGCTCCCGGTCGCCTCGGCCAGCAGGAGCGCCCCGGACAGCACGAGGATCGTCGCCATGCCGGTGCCGAGCAGTACCTGGCGCGGGCCGGCGCGCTCCATGTCGTTGGCCAGGAGTCCGGCCAGCACCACGCCGACGAAGGGCGGGGCCGTCCAGACCCAGCGCGTCGCCACGGGCACGTCGAGCAGCGCCTGCATCGCCAGCACGCCGGCCCAGGCGAACCAGCAGCCGAACAGGAGCATCGAGGCGAACTTGCGCCGCCCGAACACCACCATGTGCGGCTTCAGGAAGCGCGTCACGAACGCGTGGGTGACGATCGCCGTGCCCGCCAGGTACAGCACCTGGAACGGGTCGAGCACGATCAGGCCGAGGTACGCGCTGCCGACGAACCCGCCGCAGCGCGCGCCGTAGTTGCGCTGCAGCGCGACGGCGGCCGTGGTCCCCAGCAGGATCACGAACGGCACCAGCTCGCGGCCGACGCTGAGCACGCCCTGGGGCGCCTGGGCGGGGAGCCGCGGGGGCTCGCCCGTCCCGGCCAGCGAGGCCAGCACGACCCCGGCCGCCACGACCGCCGAGCAGGCGCCGATCGACGCGAGCGTCTTGAGCGAACCCTGGCGGTTCAGGTCGTGGGCGATCAGCCCGGGGATCAGGAAGCCGACGCTCTGCAGCGCGTCCGGCAGCCGGTCGCCGCCCGACGCGAGCCAGGTCCAGGCGACCTGGACGAGCACGGAGCCCAGCAGCACGCCGTGGAACTTGGCCTCGCGCGAGAGGATGACGAAGCGCGGCAGGATCCGGTGGACGACGACGAAGATCAGGACCGCGTTGGCCAGCGTCGCGACGAGCGTCGCGGGGGCGGCCACGCAGAGGCCGAGGTAGCCCGGCACGACCACGCTGCCGGTCGAGAGGTGCGAGCGGTCGTAGAACGCGACCGACACGACCACCCCCAGCACGAAGGCCAGGTGGACGACGTTGGCGTCGAAGACGGCGATGGGGTCCACCGGTCAGTCCTCCCCGCCCTCGAAGTGCTCCAGCAGGAGCTCGGCCTGGCGGCTGTGGATGTTCACCATCGCGACCAGCACGACGTGCTGCGTCGGCGCGTCCGCCACCAGCAGCTCGAGCATGGAGGCGAGGTCCAGCCGGCGCTGCTCGCCCAGCAGCAGGATGCGCTCGTCGTCGAAGCCGTTCTCGACGAGCCGGGAGCGCACGCTGCGCTCGTACGCGCCCAGCAGCGCCAGGCGGTCGAACTCGAGCTTGCGCGAGGCGATGTCCGCGAACTGCTGCGCGCGCTGCTCGCGGTCCAGGCGGTTGTTCAGCAGGCCGACGGTCGTCGTGTCCGGCCCGCGGTGCTTCTCGAGCGCGCTCCGCGCGACCAGGATGACGCTCTCCGAGTCGTTGATGGCGAAGAGGTTGATCCAGGTGACCCGCTTCCCGCCGACGGTCGCCTCGACGTAGCGCAGGACGCCCGGGTCCGCGGCGGCGGCCACCATGCCCTGCAGCGCGACCTCGCGGTCGACGCCCAGCAGCGCGCCGACCTCGAGGGCCACGGCGACGTTCTCCGCGAACGAGACGTAGTCGAAGCGGGCGAGGTCCTCGTCGGACACCTGCTCGGGCCGCGCCACGACCAGGCGCGAGCCGCGCTCCTCGGCGGCGCGCGCCATGCGCTCGACCAGCGCGGGGTCCTGCTCGCCGGTGACCAGCACGCCGTCGCGCGGGCACGTGCTGAGCAGCGAGTCGGCGATCTCCTCCAGCGACTCGCCCATGACGTCCTGGTGGTCCTCGCGGACGTTGGTCATCACGCCGATGGTCGAGCGCACCATGCGCTCCTCGCTGACCACCTGGTTGCCGGGGTCGAGCGCCATGCACTCGATGACGACCGCCTCGGCCCCGGTGTGGGCCGCGTGGCGGAACACCCCGAGCTGCTCGAGGATGGTCGGCTGCCCGCGGCGGCGGATGGGCACGTCGACGCCGTCCACGGGGATCAGCGCGGCCGCGCTGCCGGTGGTCTTAGCCACGGTCGGCACGCCGGCGCCGCGCAGCGCCCCGGCGATCAGGCGCGTGACGGTCGACTTGCCGCGCGTGCCGTTCACGTGCACCCGCACCGGGAGGCGCCGGAGGCGCGCGCGGTGGCGACGGTCCTCGAGCCACCACGTGCCGACGACGGCCACGCAGAGCAGCGTGCAGACGGCGAACAGCGTCACCGGTCCCATGCGACGTATCGCGAGCGAGGGGAGGCGTGGGTCCGCGGGGCGGACCGGTCCGCTCGGATCAGCGCGCGGGACGCGCCGTCGCGGGGGAGGGGCGGGGGGGCTCGGCCGCGAGGGGCGCGAGCTGCGGGAGGGACGGCCCGGGCGAGCGGGGGCCGCGGGGGGCTCTCATGGTGATCTCTCGGTGCGTGCCTGCAGCGCGCACGCGTCCGCGACCCATGCGGTCCGCAGCGCGCGCTTCCCTTCCCCCGGGACGCGACAGGTTAGGCGCGAGGGTCGCGAATCGACAACCCGTCCTCGCTTGAAGATTCCTTCAACCCGTCGCGCGGGGCTCTCCGTCACCCAGGCGGGGGCGAAGTGCGAACTCGAACGCCGGCGGGGGGACCCCGGGTCGCGGGCGGACGACGCCCCGCAGGAACGTCTGCATGTCGCCGAGGAAGCGCTCCACGTCGATCCCGCGGTGGCGGGGGAGATAGGGGGCGAGCAGCCGCCGGTGCCCCGCGTACAGCTTGCGCGCGCCCTCGGGGTTGCCGCGGGCGTGGTGGTGCAGCGCGATGCTCGCCTGGATCAGTCCCTTGAAGAAGTCCTGCTCCGCGACGCTGGCGACCAGCCAGAGCTCGTCCAGCACCTCGTGGGCGGCGTGGTACTCGCCCCGGTCGAACAGCTCCACCGCGCGGGCGAGGTGCGCCGCGACCTCCTCCTCCGAGCCCGGCAGGTCGTCGGGGTCGGGCTCGGGCTCGGGCCGGATCCGCTCGACCGGACCGCGACCGGCCGCGTCAGCCGCCACGGTCCGTCCGGCGCGTGCGGCGCTCGACCGGGCCGCGCAGGCCCCAGTACTCGTTCCAGCGGACCTGGACCGAGCGCGGCAGGGCGGGCGGCGTGGGGGAGACCTCGAGGGTCTTCTTGTGGTCGTTCCACCACGCCAGCCAGGCGTCCTGCGAGGTGCCCTGGTCCACGCCGGTGAGCACCATGAGCGCGACCCGCAGGTTCTCCATGTGCGGCTGCGTCCGGCGGCGCCCGGCCTTCTTCATCATCCCGATCAGGCGCTCGACGCTGCGGGTGTCGCGGATGTTCCCGAGGCCGTACACGCGGGCGCGGGAGACCTGGTAGTCGATCTCGGACAGCGCGCCGTCGCCGAGCAGGCCGATCGAGGCGGGGTCGCCGTGCATGCCGATCGAGCGCAGCATCACGGCCAGGCTCTCCGGCTCCTTGCGGATCCGGCGGTCGCGGCGGTAGAGCGAGTGCAGCGCGGTCAGCGCGTCGGGGTGGGACATCGTCCCGAGGGTCCCTAGCGCGGCCCGGCACACCTCGTCGTCCCGGTCGCCCACCGCGCGCGCGTGCAGCGCGATGACCTCCGGGTCGAGCACGGACGCGGTCTCGGCCAGCGCCTCGATCCGCGCGGCGGAGTCCCCGCCGGGGCCGAAGGCCTCCTTCATCGCCGCCACCGCCCGCTCGACCGCCTCGGGCGTGGGCGGTTCGGGATCCTGCAGCGCGGGGAACGAGGCGACGAGGACGAGGGCGAGGGATGCGATCATGGAGACCTCCGGAGCCGCTCCGCCATTATGGGGCGCGCTGCCGGGTACGGAACCGGGAGGCGCCGCGGAGGTTCCGCCGGAGCGCGATCTCCGTTTCCGGCCTCCTCCAGGGGGCCGAGGGCCGCTCTACGGACAGATCTCGAACCGCAGGGCGTCCGTCAGGGAGTCGCCGAAGCCCGCCGGGTCCCCGGCGTCCCGCTGGATCCACTGGGCGAACACGACCGCCCCCGCGGAGAGGGAGGGGTCGGTCCCGCCCTGGATGTGCGCGTTGAAGTTGCGGCGCAGGACGCCGCGGCAGGGCGGCGCACCGTCCGGCTTGGCGAACTTCGGGGGCAGCAGGCGCTCGACCGGCGCCTTGATGCAGAGCTTGCCGCCGTGGAAGTCCAGGTTGGCCTTCCTGGACCCGTACAGCAGGAAGCCGAAGTTGCCGTCGATCACGTCGTGCGCCGAGACGCGGAACGGACCCGACGAGCTGACGCTCGGAATGCCGCTCGCCGACACGAAGGGCACGCAGCCCGCCGAGTTGACCTTGCCGGCGCAGTACGGGGTCGGGCCGTCCAGGCGAAGGACGTGCGCGATCCCGGTCCCCTGCGACCCCTGGGGCTCCCCGACCAGCAGCGTGTCTCCGTCCAGGGCCAGGTCGACGCCGAAGCGGAACGTCGGGTTCGCCGGGGACACGACCCGGAGGCTCTCCTGCCAGCCCCCGGAGGAACCGTCGAACACGTGCACGGAACCGGCCAGGCCCGGCACGTCCGGCACCCCGGGGGCACCCACGAACAGGTGCTCGGTCGACAGGTCGACGACCACCCCGAAGCGCTGGCCGGCGGAGGCCACCGCCGGGACGAGCTTGGTGGACTCGGTCCAGCCGGAGCCGTCGTGCTCGAACACGTAGACGGCCCCGCGGTTCGCGGCGATCTCGTCGTTCCCGGGCGCCCCGACCGCGATCGTCGCGCCGCGGACGGACACCGACAGACCGAACTCGTCGTCGGGGGCGGTGTCGGAGCCGCGCAGGAGCGCCCTCTCGGTCCAGACGGTCCCGGTGCGCTCGTAGACGTACGCGCTGGAGAGCTCGCTGGCATCGCCGGAGTCCCCGGGCGAGCCGACGACGAGCCGATCCCCGACGAGCGCGGCGGCTTCTCCGAAGCGCCGATCGCTGTCCGGCACGGGTCGAACCAGCTCCGCCTCCTGGACCCACGCGCCGGCGCTGCGCCGGTGGACGTAGACCGCGTCGTCGTCGGTGAAGAACGCGTTGCGCGAGAAGCTGACGAGCGTGTCGCCGTCGAAGGCGAGCGGGTAGGTGGGGTATCCGCGCGAGGTGGCGATCTGGTCGACGAGCATCCACTGCGCGGCGACCTGCTCGAAGACCGCGACGTACCCGCTGGTGCCCCCGTCGTTGCCGTAGTTGACGAAGAGGGTCCCCTGCTCGTGGAGCACCTCGGTCCCGAACCAGTTCGAGTTCGCGAGCGCGAGGAACGCTTCCGGGCTCCACGTGGTTCCGGAGCGCCGGTACACGAACACGCCTCCGTCGTTCGTGCCTCCCCACTGGGGCGCTCCGATCACCGCGACGTCGCCCTCGACGTCCAGCGTCTGTCCGAAGCGCGCGCCGTGGTTGGAGGGCGGGACGAGGGTCGCCTCGTGCTCCGCGCAGGTCGGAGCCTGGGCCGCCAGCGGCGAGCTGCAGAGCGCGGCCGCGAAGAGAGGCATGGCGCAGCGCATGGCGATCCTCCTGGTTGGCGGGCGATACGGTGCGCATCGACGCCCGAGCCGACTCCATGCTGGGCCCGACCCCGCCGGACAGCAAGGGGGAGGGACCTGGGCCCCCGGAAGCGAAGAGGCCGGCCCCCCGCGGGGGGGCCGGCCTGGTCTCGATGGCGAGGGACCTACGGAGGGGCCGCGAGCCCTTTCGCCCGACGGGTCAGTCGGCGGCGGAGCCCACGGGCTCCTCCTCCTCGACCTCGCGGTGCTCGAAGGCGAGGCTCTCGCCGTCCTCGGCGCGCGTGATCTTGATCACGTGCTTCTTCGCCGGGTCGGCCTCGGAGCGCAGCAGGTCCTCGGCGAGCGGGTCCTCGATGTAGCGCTCGATCGCGCGGCGCAGCGGCCGGGCGCCGTAGTCCTCGTGGTGGCCCTTCTCGATGAGGAACTCGATCGCCTCCTCGGCCAGCTCGAAGAAGATGCCGCGCTCGGCCAGGCGCTTCTCGACCTCGCGGAGCTGCAGGCGGACGATCTGCTGCAGGTCCTCGATCGTCAGCGGGTTGAAGATGATCAGCTCGTCGACGCGGTTCAGGAACTCGGGGCGGAAGTGCCGCTCGACCTCGATCATGACGTCGGCGTGCATCTTCTTGCGGCGGTCCTCGGCGCTGGCGTGCTCCTCGACCTTGCCGAAGCCCAGCGAGGCGCCGGTCTTCAGCTGCTGCGACCCCAGGTTGGACGTCATGATCAGGATGACGTTCTTGAAGTCGACGTGGCGGCCGAACGAGTCGGTCAGGCGACCCTCCTCCATGATCTGGAGGAGCATGTTGAACACGTCGGGGTGCGCCTTCTCGATCTCGTCGAGCAGGACGACGGAGTACGGGCGCCGGCGCACCTTCTCGGTGAGCTGGCCGCCCTCCTCGTAGCCGACGTAGCCCGGAGGGGCGCCGACGAGCCGCGAGGCGTTGTGCTTCTCCATGTACTCGCTCATGTCCATGGTGATGACGGCGTCCTCGTCGTCGAACATGAACTTGGCGAGCTGCTTGCAGAGGTACGTCTTCCCGACGCCCGAGGGGCCGAGGAAGATGAACGAGCCCATCGGACGGCGCGGGTCCTTCAGGCCCGAGCGCGAGCGGCGCACCGACCGCGCGATGGCCTTGATCGCGTCCTCCTGGTTGATGACGACCTTGCCCAGGTCCTGCTCCATCTGCAGCAGGCGCTCGGCCTCGGCCTTCTCGAGGCGCGTCAGCGGGATGCCGGTCATCTTGGAGACGGTCTCCGCGATCACCTCGGAGTCCACCGAGCCGCTCTCCTCGCGCGCGGCCTGCTCGGCGCGCCAGTCCTTCTGCATGGCCTCCTTCTTCTTGCGCAGCTGGTAGGCCTGGTCGCGCAGCTGCGCGGCCTTCTCGAAATCCTGGGCGCTGACGGCCTCGTCCTTGGCGCGCTCCTTCTCCTCGATCTCGACGGTCAGCTCCTTGAGGTCGGGCGGCGGCACCATGGACTTGATGCGCACGCGGGCCCCGGCCTCGTCCATCACGTCGATGGCCTTGTCCGGCAGGAAGCGGTTGTTGATGTAGCGCGTCGACAGCTCGACCGCGGCCTCGAGGGCCTGGTCGGTGTACTTGACGCGGTGGTGCGACTCGTAGCGCTCGCGCAGGCCCTTGAGGATGGCCAGCGCCTCGGCCGGCGTGGGCGGGTCGACGACGACGGACTGGAAGCGGCGCTCGAGCGCGCCGTCCTTCTCGATGTGCTTGCGGTACTCGTCCAGCGTCGTGGCGCCGATGCACTGGATCTCGCCGCGCGACAGGGCGGGCTTCAGCACGTTCGAGGCGTCGATCGCGCCCTCGGCGCCGCCGGCGCCGACCAGCGTGTGCAGCTCGTCGATGAAGAGCACCACGTCCCGCGCCCGGCGCACCTCGGTCATGACGGCCTTGATGCGCTCCTCGAACTGGCCGCGGTACTTCGTCCCGGCGACCATCAGGGCGAGGTCCAGCACCACGATCCGGCGGTTGCGCAGGATCTCCGGCACCTCGTTCTCGACGATGCGCTGGGCCAGGCCCTCGACGATGGCGGTCTTGCCGACGCCGGGCTCGCCCAGGAGCACGGGGTTGTTCTTCGTGCGGCGCGACAGGATCTGGATCACGCGCTCGATCTCGTTGGCGCGGCCGATGACGGCGTCGAGCTTGCCCTCGCGCGCCAGCTCGGTCAGGTCGCGGCCGAACGCGTCCAGGGCCGGCGTCTTGCTCTTGCCGGAGCCGCCGCCGCCGCCCTCGGAGATCGTGCCCTCCTCGTCGTCCTCCTCCTCGGAGGTGTCGGCGCCGAGGAACTCCAGGACCTCCTCGCGGACGTCCTCGAGCTTCACGCCGAGGTTCAGCAGCACCTGTGCCGCGATCCCCTCGTTCTCCTTGATCAGGCCCAGCAGCAGGTGCTCGGTCCCGATGTAGTTGTGGCCGAGGTTGGAGGCCTCCTCCATGGAGAGCTCCAGCACCTTCTTCGCCCGCGGCGTGAAGGGCAGCTGGCCCATGGTGACCGTCGACGGGCCGGTCTTGACGATCTTCTCGACCTCGGTGCGGATCTTGTTGAGGTCGATCCCCATGTTCTTGAGGACGTTCGCGGCCACGCCGCTGCCCTCCTGCACCAGGCCGAGCAGGACGTGCTCGGTTCCGAGGTACTCGTGGTTGAACCGCTGCGCCTCCTGGCGGGCCAGGTTCATGACTTTCTTGGCGCGGTCGGTGAAACGATCGAACATGTCGGCGGAGCTCCGTGGCTGGATCGGCCGGGGAAGGCGAGCGGGGCCGATGCCGGTACTTGGATCCTGGTCTTCGTCCTTCAAGGGGCCCTGGGTTTACCGCGGCCCCGGCCCCGGGACTCGGATTCGCACAGGATAGCCGTTTCCGGGTACGGGAACCCAGGTCGCGGTCCCCTCGGCCCGACCGCCCGGGAGGGCGCCTGCGCACAAGTTCCGCTCACGGGAGGTCCGATTCGCCGCCGCGCGTGCGCCGGCCGCCGGAGAGCCCGTCCCGCGGGCCGCGTCGCAGTGGGGGGGCCTCAGTCGCCCCGCAGGCTCTTGAGCTTGTCGCGCAGCTTCGCGGCCTGCTCGTAGGCCTCTTCGCGGATCGCGTGCTCCAGCTCGCGCTCGAGCTGGCTGCGCTGCTCGAGCATCTCCAGGGCCTCGGCGTCCAGCCCGGGGACGCGTCCCACGTGCCGGGTCGAGCCGTGGACCCGCTCCAGGAGCTCGTGGAGCTGCTCGCGGAAGGCCTTGTAGCACTCGGGACACCCCAGGCGGCCCCGCTGGCGGAACTCCAGCAGCGACATCTGGCACCCCGGGCACGTCGGGAACTTCCGCGTCCGCTGGGCCTTGCGCAGCATCTTCGAGATGGCGGTCATGGCCGGCTTGGCCGAGACCCCGGCCACGCCCACCCCCTGCGCGCAGACCTCGCAGAGGCTCTGCTCCTGGACCGGAGCGGCGTCGGTCGCCTCGGGCGACCAGGCGGGCGGCACGTCCACGACGTGGACGCTGGCGGGCGCTTGCTGGCACTTCTGGCAGATCATCTGGCGGCGGACTCCCTGCGGCCCTCGGGACGGCCGTTGGCGGGATTATCGGCCGAGGAGGTCGATCGGGGAATGGCCAACTTCGCGGCGGTCCGCCTCCGTGCGTTCCCGCGCGCGGAGCGGCCCTCAGGAGCGTTCGAAGGAGCCCGCCGGGGGGTCGCCCGGATCCCGGAAGACGCCCTGCGAGCGCTCCAGCAGCGGCGGCGTGATGCGGTGCCGCCCGAGGAGCTGCGCCAGCTCGCGCGCCGGGTCGCCGTGGCAGGCCAGCAGGATCTCGAGCGTGCCGCTCCCCGCCGCCAGGCGGCCCAGCAGGGTCCTCAGGGGCTCGTCGGCCTCCAGCACGCGGTCGGCCGGCGCGCCGGGGTCGCCGAGCTTGCCGGCGAGGGCCATGCGCGCGCGGTGGAGCGGCAGGCCGGCCGTCCCCTCCAGGGCGGGCTCGACCTCCAGGCAGGCGAGCAGGACGCAGCCGGGGCTGACGGCCTCGATCTCCTCCCGCGCGGCCTGGTGGGCCCCGCGGGACAGCGCCTGCTTCGCCGGGGTGGAGAAGGACCGGAAGAGCGGGCCCGAGTCCTCCACCGGCCCGCGGCCCCCGAGCTCGGCCGCGGCGTCGGCGGCGCGCGCGCGCTCGAAGCCCGCGGCGACCAGCACGTCCCCCAGGCCCGCCTCCAGGCGGTCGAAGGCGTGCAGGAGCAGGTGGGCGGGCTCGACCGCGCCCGCGGCGGCGGCCGCGGCGTCGCCGCGCGCCGCCCCGAGGGCCTGCACGGCGCCGGCCGAGAACGGACGGGCGCGCGCGGACCCGACCACGAGGATGCCCTCCGCCAGGGCCAGGACCTCGTCGGCCAGGGTCTCGGGGTCCGCGAACGCGTGCAGCACGACGCGGTGCGCGGCCGAGTCCTCGTCGCCGAGCAGCGTGTGCACCAGGTGCTCGGGCCCGACGTGGTCGGAGTGGATCCGGAGGGCCAGCGCGGCGGCGCGCTCGAGCGTCTCGCGGCCGTACGGCGAGAGCCGCGCGCGGGCCTCCTGCAGGACGGCGTCGGACGGGTCGAGGGTCATCGCGGGGCGGGGTCGGGTGGGGGCAGGGCGGCGCGGAAGGCGCGCGCGCGCTCGGCGAAGTTGCGATAGGCGTCGAAGCTCGCGCAGGCGGGCGAGAACAGGATGGCATCGCCCGCGTCGGACAGCGAGTAGGCCGCCCGCACGGCGGCCTCCAGCGTGTCGCGGCGCTCGACGCGCGCCCCGGCGGCCTCCAGGGCCCCGGCCAGGTGTGCGGCGCTCTCCCCGAAGCACACGGCGGCGCGCGTCCGCGCGGCGGCCGCCGCGAGCTCCCCGAGGGGCAGGTCCTTGGCCCGCCCGCCGCACACGAGCACCACGGGGCCGCCCGGGTCCTCCGCGAGCGCGGCGAGCGCGGCGACGGTCGAGTCGGGGGTCGTGGACACCCCGTTGTCCCACACGCGCCGGCCGCCGTGCGGGCCCAGGTCCTGGAGCCGGTGGTCGAGCCCGCGCACGGTGCGCAGCGCGGGCGCCAGGGCCTCGCGCTCCACGCCCAGGGCGCGCGCCATGGCCAGCGCGACCAGCGCGTTCTCGCGCTGGAACGCCCCCGGCAGCGGCAGGTCGTCGAAGCGCGCCAGTCGCTCGCCGTCGCGGAGGAAGCCCTCGTCGTCCAGGCACGGGCCCTCCGCGGCGGGCGCGAAGCGGAAGCGCTCGACGCGCCCCCGCGGCGGCCGCCAGTCCGCCAGCGCCGGGTCGTCGCCGGGCAGGAGGGCGACGCCGTCCTCCGCCAGCAGCTCCAGTACGCGCCGCTTGGCCGCCGCGTACGCTGCGGGCGAGCCGTGCCGCTCGAGGTGGTCGGCGAGCACGTTGGTCACCGCCACGGCGGCCGCCCGGGCCGGCGCGCCGGGGCCCAGGGCCTCGAGCTGGTACGAGGACACCTCGAGCACGACGAGGTCCCCGGGCGCCATCTCCGCCGCGCGCTCGATCAGCGGCGCGCCGATGTTCCCGCCCAGGTGCACGGTCCGGCCCGCGCCGGCGAGCAGCGTGGCCAGGATCCGGCACGTCGTGCTCTTGCCCTGGGTCCCGGTGATCGCCGCGACCCGCGCGGCGCACTGCTCGAGGAAGAGCTCGGTCTCCGAGGTCACGGGCACGCCGCGCTCGCGGGCGAGCTGCAGGAACGGAGAGGAGGGCGGCACGGCCGGGTTGGCCACGACGAGGTCCGCCTCCGCGAAGTCCTCGGGCCGGTGCTCGCCCAGCACCTCGCGCGCGCCCGTCCCGCGGATGGCGGCGAGCGACTCCGCCAGCAGCTCCGGCGCGCGCAGGTCGGTGACCGTGACGCGGGCGCCGCGCGACGCGAGGTGGCGCACGACGGCCGCGCCGCCGCCGAACAGGCCGAGGCCCATGACGGTGACGCGTCGTCCGGCGAGGTCGCCCGGGCCGCTCACGTCCGCCCCGCGCCGCCGTCGCCGGGGGGAGGAGGTGGGGGAGCGGGCGGCTCGTCCTCCTCCTCGAGCGCGGCGTCGGCCGCCGGCGGGGGGCCGGGCGCGGGCGCCACGTTGCGCCGCGGCGGGAGGAGCTCGGGGCCCTCGGGGCCCGCGCGGCGCAGGACCTCGGCGCGCTCGAGAACGGAGTCGATCTCGCCCGCGCGCGACTCCGCCGTCAGCGGCTTCAGCCGCACGTGCAGCAGGTGGCGGTCGCGCCAGGGGAACAGGTCGGACACCACGTCGACCACCGGGTAGCCGTACCAGGGCGGCTCGAGGTCGACCACCTTCGAGTAGGTGAGGTGCTCGTCGTCGTAGAGCGTGACGCGGACGGCCCCGTAGTGGAGGAACGGGTGGCGCAGGGGCGTCTCGCCGACGATCTCGTCGCCCACGCGCACGAGCGCGCCCGGCGGCTCGGAGGTGACGATCAACTCGCGCTTCGAGGCGCACCCCGCGGCGAGCAGCAGCGTCAGGCCGAGCGCGACGCCCCGCGCGGGAGTCCGTCCCCGGCGCCGGCGGGGCCGGCCGCTGGGGAGCGAGCCGGTCGCCGCGGCGCGCCGCGGGCGGGGGGCGCGCCGCGCGCGGGCCCGGCACGGAGTCGGGCTTCCAGATGCTCCTCGACGACCCAGCCCCGCAGCCGCCCGCCAGGACGCCCATCCAGGCGGCCCTGCAGAGCGACGCCTCGCTCCGCGTGTCCCCGAGGGCGGGCCGCGCGCCGCCCTCGCGCCCCTCGCTGCTCGGGCCCGTGCCCGAGGGCGCCTCCCTGGC
>JAUIDW010000089.1 GCA_030428395.1 bacterium
CACGGGCTTCCCCTTCCTGCCCGCCAAGAACCTGACCTTCACCTTGATGGCGAACGCCGCGCGCGTCGCCGACGCGGTCGCCCGGGGGGCCTGAGGGGATCCGGCCGGCCCGACGGGCCCCCTTGCCGGCCCGACGGGCCCCCTTGACGGAACCGCGGGCGCGCGCCTAGTCTCGCCGACGATGCGCTCCCTGCGTGGAGATCCCCGCGGCACCCGGGCCTGGACCCTGGTCCTGCTCGCGCTCTTCGTGCTGGCCGAGGGCCTGTCCTTCGGGCACCGGGCGCTCGAGAGCCACACGGTGTGCCTCGAGCACGGGGAGCTGACCCACGACGACGGCCACGGGCACGCGCTCCTGGACGTCGCGCACGCGGCCCCGATCGACCACGGGGACCACGGGGAGGGCCTCCACGCGACCGACCCGCACGACGCGGACGGGCCCGAGGTGGCCCCCCGCGGCCAGGCCGACGTCCACGGCGACCACTGCGACCTGGGCCTGCGCGGGCTCGGGGATCGCGACGCGCCGCGGCCGGTGCTCCTGCTCGCCACGCTGCCCGCGCAGGTCGCGGACACGGTCCGCGCGCCGCAGCGCACGTCGGTCCACCAGCGGCGCTGGCTCGTCGCGCCCAAGCAGTCTCCTCCCGTCGCGGGCTGACCGCCGGCTCCCCGCCGGCTCGCCCCGACGGTCGAGGTCCCTCCCCGGAGATCCGGGAGCGCCTCGCCGTCCTCGACGCCCGGAGTCCCAGCGCGCACGCGCCGCGGCCCCGGGACCCCTCCGGCCGCCGGTCGGAGGTCGACGGTCCATCCGCTCCCGGAGCTTCCGATGCTCACCCTGGAACCCCGGGGTCCCCGCCGCGCGCCGAGCGTGCGCGAGCGGGACCTCGAACCCGCTGGCGCCGACCCCCGGCGCCTGCCCGACGAGGAGTTCTCCGCCCTCGTCACCCCCCACTTCGACCTGATGGCGCGCGTCGCGCGCCGGATCCTCCCCAGCGACGACCTGGCCTGGGACGCGGTGCAGGAGACCCTGCTGCGCGTGTGGCTGCGCGGGTCGCTGCCCGAGGACCCCAAGCCCGTGCTCGTGCACCTCGTGGTGCGCTCCGCGCTCCACGTGCGGCGCTGCCTGCGGCGGCGCCGGGACCACGAGGAGCTCTCGGCGGGCGTCGGGAGCTGCTGCTACGACGACCCGGCGGCTGCCCTGCGCGACCGCGAGGTCGAGCAGGACCTGCGCCGGCGCCTCGAGCGCATCGCCGCCGGCCCGCGCGCGGTCTTCGAGCTGTACGAGCTCGAGGGGCTCGACTACGGCCAGGTCGCGCGCCGGCTGGCGATCCCCGTCGGCACCGTGCGCTCGCGCCTGGCGCGCGCGCGCTCGCTGCTGCGGGCGTCGCTCGGCGCGGACGTCGGGGTCGAGGCCGCCTGATGGACGTGCTCGCCCCGCTCGCCCTGCTCGCGCTGGCGGGCTGCCCGCAGGAGTCGTCCCTCGAGGCCGCGTCGTTCGCCGACCCGGACCCGCAGCGCGTGCGCACGCTCCTCGAGGGAACCCACGCGCGCCTGTCGTTCCGCCAGGACGTCCTGCGCACGGCCGTGGGCCGGCCCGGCGTCATGGGCCTCGAGCCGCTGGACAGCCGCGAGCTGCTCCTGCTGGGCGAGGCGCCGGGCCGCACGACGCTGATCGTGTGGTTCGCCGACGGCTCCAGCGAGACGCTGCTCTTCGCGGTCGAGCCCGACCTGTCGGTCCTGCGCGAGGCGCTGCGCGACCTGCACCCGACGCTCACGGCCGAGGTGGCTCCGGACCGCGACGCGCTCGTGCTGCGGGGGACCGTGCCGGACGTCTCGTTCTCGGAGGCCGCGGAGGCCGCGGCGCGCGCGTACCTCGAGGCGGAGGAGTCGGGCGCGCGGACGCCCGCGCCGCTCGTCCCCGTGGACGAGCCCGGGGTCGGCGTCGCGGAGGTCCGCCCCCCCGAGGCGTCCGGCGGCCGCGGTCCGGCCGCGGTGATCAACCTGATCCGCCTCGAGGCGTTGCCGCCGCGCGCGGACAGGCGCATCCGCGAGGCCATCGGCCCGCTGGCCGGCGACGGCGTGACCGTGCGGCGCGTGCAGCTGGGCGAGCTGCCCGACGACGGGGCGGACGTGTTCGTGCTCGAGGGCACCGTCCCCGACCAGGCGACCCTTGCGCGCGTCCTGTACGCGGCCGAGAGCGTGCTGGGGAGCACGGGCAGCGACCGCGAGTCGATCCGCGTCCTGGCCGACGAGTCGGGCGCCCTGGTCGAGGTGCGCGACGTCTTCGGCGCCGCGGGCATCGGCGGGCAGTCCCAGCAGGTGGGCCTGGGCTCGCTGCAGGGCGTCACGGGCGGTGGTGGGAGCGGCAACCAGGGGCTGCTGCTCTCGAACCGCATCGGCACGAACCTGGCGCGCGCCAAGGCGGTCGAGGCCGCCGACGGCCGCATCCTGTCGTTCGTCGAGGTCGAGGACCTGCCGCTCGTGCGCGTCGACGTGCGGCTCTACGAGGTCAACCTGAGCAAGCTGCGCCAGTGGCGCAGCGACACGACGGCCCTCCTGGCCGACTTCGACCAGAACCCGCTGCTGCCCGGCGACCTCGCGCGGAGCCTGCAGGGCGACCCCGTCCTCGGCGCCGGCGGCCAGCAGGTCGGCGGCGCCCTCCCCGTCGCCGACGGGCACGTCCAGGACGCCCTCGGCTTCCTGGACGGGGGGCTCTCCAACCAGTTCCAGCTCGTCCAGGACGGCTTCGCGATCGACGCGTTCTTCCGCCTGCTGGTGTCCAAGAACGTCGCGCGGACGCTGTCGCAGCCGGCGCTGACCGTGCTCTCGGGCGAGCTGGCCCTGTTCCAGGTCGGCGGCGAGATCCCCGTGCCCGTGAACTTCGCCCCGGGCGTCGGCGTCGGCGCGGCCGGCGTCCTCAGCGGCGTGGAGTTCCGCTCGTTCGGCATCCAGCTGTCCATCCGGCCGCTGGTCGAGCCGGAGGGCCTCGTCACGCTCGACGTGTCGCCGCGCGTGAGCTTCCCCGACGCCCAGCTGACCGCCGCGATCCGCGCCGCCAGCGGGACGGACCCGGGGACGACCGCGCTCGAGACGCGCGCCGCGCGGACGCACGCGCGCATGCTCGACGGCGGAGCCATGCTGATCGGCGGTCTGGTCTCGCGCGACGAGCGCACCGCCGTCGGCAAGACCCCGGGGCTCGGCGACGTCCCCGGCCTCGGCTGGGCGTTCCGGAGCGAGCTGGAGCAGTCCGAGGACCTCGAGCTCGTGATCGTCGTCCAGCCCGTGATCGTCCGCGATCCGCGCCCCGACGCCCGGCTGTGGCCGTTCCTGGAGCCCGGCGAGGCCCTGGTGGCCTGCCGGGCCGACCTCCGGGCGCGGCGCGAAAAAATCGAATCGAGCGAACCGCGGGACCCCGGGGGGCATGGAGCGGATGGAGCGTCTCCGGGCGCCGCGACCCCGACCGAGTGAGCTCGTGCAGGAGCGAGTTCGCAGGCCCGGCTGGCAGGGCCGAGCCGGGGCGCGGCGTCCGGAGGGAGCCCGTCCTTTCGAACCCGACCGACGACACCCCCGTAGACAACAGGAACCCCCGATGCTGAAGAAGCTCTTCCGCTGCCGCAAAGGCGCGGCCCTCCTCGAGTACTCCCTCCTCGCCGCCGGCGTCTCGCTGGTCGCGGCCGCCGGCGTGGCCGTCTTCGGCCACAAGACCAACGACATGATCTCATCGGTCGCCGCGGTGCTTCCGGGCGCGCACGCCGACGACAACGGCCCGATCGCGAGCGGCAAGGTCATCGAGACGACGCCCGCCTCCTCCGGCCAGATCGCGGTCGACGTGGCCACGATCGTCGCGAACACCGACACCGACCGCCTGGAGAACAACCTCGGCATGACCGGGCTCGGCACGTCCCTGGTCATCGAGCAGTAGCCCCCCCGCTGCCGCCGATCTCCGGGCCAGGCTCCGCGCGTGCGCGGGGCCTGGCCCCCTGGCGTCGGGCGGCTCGCCATGTACTTCCTCCTCCTCGCGCTCCTGGCCGTGGCCTCGGCGGTGGACCTGCGCCGCCGCGAGATCCCCGACTGGATCCCGGTCGTCGTCCTCGCCGCCGCGGTGGGGGCCAAGGCGCTCGGGTTCCACCCGGTGCCGGCCTGGCAGATGGCCGTCGGTCTCGTGGTGGGCTTCGCCGGACCCTTCGCGCTGTTCGCGCTGGGGGGCATGGGAGGAGGGGACGTGAAGCTCTCGGCCGCGGTCGGCGCGGCGCTGGGCTTCCCCGCGGTGCTCGTGTTCCTGGGGCTCTTCTTCGTCTTCGGCGCCGGGCTCTCCCTCGCCGGCCGGGCGCTGGGCGCGCGGGAGACGGCGCAGGCTCCGGCGATGTTCGCCGCGCTCCTCGCGCTCCTCGCGGTGGTCCCGCTGGCGTCGCTCGCGTCGTGAGGCTCGCGATGCGCAGGACCCGCTCGATCCCGGCGACCCGCCGGCGCGGCGCCGCGCTCGTCGAGTTCGCGCTCGTCGCCCTGGCGCTCTACCTGCTGCTCGCCGCCATCCTCGGCCTGGGCCGCTGGATCCTGGTGGCCCAGTCGGCCCAGGACGCCGCGCGGTTCGCGGCGCGCGAGATGGCGCTGTTCCCGCTGCCGGCCGGCTACGACTTCGGCCAGGCGCTCGCGGACCCCGCGTTCCGGGGCGCCGTCTACGACGCCGACCGCCTGGTCGTCGACCTGGGCGCGACGCCGCCCGGTCCGGCCCTCGAGGCGGAGTTCGCCGGGATGCCCGTGGTGAACCGCGCGCTGCGCCCGCTGATGATCACCTCCGACGTCGACGTCGGGGGAACCGTCCGGCGGCTGCTCCACCTGCCGGGGGCGCTGGTGGACTCGCCCACGAGCCCGACGGGCCTGACGGTCGTCGTGCCGCGCGTCCTCGCGCGCGACGGCGCGACGGGCGCGGAGACGATCGAGCTCGCGCCCGTGCTGGAGGAGGTCGGGAACGGCTCGTTCAGCGTCGCGTCGCCCGACGGCGGGCTCGTCGCGCTGCGCCTCAACGTGCCGTTCCAGGCCGCCACGCTGTCGGCGTACCTGCAGACCGACCCGGCGGCGCCCAACCGCAAGGTGCTCGCCGACGACGGCGCCGTCTCCGCGCCGGGCGGCGCCTACCGGCCGATCGTCGGGCCCGGCCCGGACGGCACCGGTCCGTACTCGGGCACGTACGGGCTCGGGCAGCTGCAGGCCCTCGGCCCGATGGGGGAGACCGTCCGTCCCTTCCGCCGGCTCGTCGCCGCGCAGGCGATGTTCCGCAGGGAGGTCTTCCAGTGACCAGGAGTTCTTGATGGTCGTCGCACCGCGTCGCTCGAGGGGGAGGAGACCCTGGGCTGCCACCGTGTTCCTGGCCGCGATCGTGCTGGGGACCGGCGGCGTGTTCGCGTACCTGCTCACGGGCAGGACGATCACGCTGGACTTCCTGGAGCCGCCGCTCGTGCTCTCGCTGGGCGGCGACGAGGTCCGCGCCTCGGAGCGCGCGGTGCCCGCCGGACACGTGCGCGTCCCCGTGTCGGGCCGCGCCATCCCCGCCTACACCAAGGTGTCGCGCGACGACGTCTGGAACCTCGAGCGCGGCGAGCCCGCCTACCTGGACGTCGCCGAGGAGCTCGTGGGGCAGGCCGGCATCTTCGTCGAGGTGCAGGCTGTCGTGGGGCGCGTGCTCGCCCGCCCGAAGTCGCCGGGCTACGTGTTCACGGAGGCCGACTTCCTGCCCGTCGGCACGCGCCCGGGCATCGTCGGCGGCATCCCGCCGGGCAAGCGCGCCCTGCGCGTCGAGGTCGGCAGCGTGCGCGGGCTGGTCGGGCTGAACCCCGGCGACCGCTTCGACGTCGTCGCCGCGGTGCCCCTGGACGGCGGCGCGGCGGGCAGGGCCGCCGACCTCCCGTTCGCCGGCGTCTACGCCGAGCAGATGGGGCTGCAGGCGAGCCTGGCGGGCCTCGCCAAGCAGGCGCGCGTGGACGTGCTGGTCCAGAACGGCGTCGTCGTCTCGCCCGTCGAGACGCGCATGATCCCGCGCCAGAACACCTCGCTGACGCGCGGCACGACGACGAGCCAGGTCCCGGTGCAGGAGGTCGTCCTGGCCGTGGAGCCGGACGAGGTCGCGCCGCTGCTCGAGGCCATCGCGATCGAGGCGGACGTGTCGTGCCTGGCGCGCTCGGGCCGCCCCGACGACGACCCGGCGAGCCGCACGCCGTCCTCCGCGCCGCGGTCGACCTTCTGGGGGCCGCACGGCGGGCTCGGCCCGACCGGCGAGCCGCGTCCGGGCGCCGGCACCGCGCTGTCGCTGGTCGAGACGATCGGCGGGGGTGACCGCGAGATCCGCCCGGTCCCCACGCGGGCGACCGCCGGTCCGCCGAGCCCCGCGGAGGACGGATGAGGCGCCCGGGTGCGTCCACGCGCAGCGGCTCGGTCCTGCTGCAGGCGTTCTTCGTGATCTTCCTGGGCGTCGCGCTCGCGGCGCTGGTGGTCGACCTCGGCCTGGTGCGCGTCACGCAGGGCTCCATGCAGGTCGCCGCCGACGCCGCGGCGCTCGAGGGCCTGCGCCTGCGCGACGGCGACCCCGACCCGGCCCAGGCCGACCTGATCCGACGGCGGGCCGCAGCGGACCTCGCCGCGTCCGTGTTCGACGACGACCGCGACCTCTCGACGCCGAACGCCACGCACCGCCTCGGCGCGGGTCCGGTGCTCGACAACGGCGCGGTGGACTCGTCGAACCCCGCGGGCGGCCTGCTCGTCGGCGGGGCACCGTGGGTGCCGGACCTGCAGACCAACGCCGGCGGCAACTCGGCCCCCGGGGACCTGGTGGCGGGCACGTTCGAGGCGCTGGACCCGGCCCTGCCCGGGAACCCCGACTGGCACCGCGAGGACGCCGCCTACGCGCGCACCGACTTCGCGCCCGCCGCGCCGTTCGAGTCCCCGGACGCCCCCGCGCTGCTCGCGCGCCTGCGCCGGACGCACGACCCCGACGGGCTGGACGAGATCGCCGGGATCAGCTCGCGCGGGCCGAGCCTGCCGTTCCTCTTCGGCCTCGGCACCGCCGCGCTCACGCCGGTCGACCCCGCGGCGTACGACCCGCGGCGCGACGGGCTCACCGTCCGCGCCACGTCGATCGCCGACGCGCGTCCCGCGGTCGCGGCCGGGCTGGCAGCGCCGGGCCTGCCCGGCCTCGCCGTCCTCGGGACCGACGCCGCGGCCCCCGCCGTCGCGCGCGTGCTGGCCTTCCAGGAGCTCTCGTGGAGCGCCGACCTGATCGTCGGCGCCGCGTTCGACGTGCGCGTCCGCTCCGACGGTCGCCTCGAGCCCACGCCCGGCGGTCCCACGCTCCAGGTGGACGGCGTCGCCCAGCCCGCGGACGGACCCGTGCGCGTGGGCGCGCCGGCGCAGACGCTCCCGGGCGTCGCCGGCGCCGTGCAGTTCCCCGCCGACCCGGCCGAGCTGCTCGGCGAGCGCTGGGTCGCGCTCTACGGAGCGGTCGCCGGCGGCGCGCCGGCCGTCACCGGCTTCGCCGCCGTCCGGATCGACCAGGCGCAGGTCGTCCAGGACGCGGCGACCGGCGAGCTCGTCCTCGGGCTGCTCGGCGTGAAGCTCGCGAGCCGCGTGGCGCCCGCCAACGCCAGCGCGGTCCCCGGCCTGGCCCTCGACGTCTCGGCCCTCGTCCCCGCCGCACCCCAGCGCGAGCCCCTGCTCGCCGCCGTCCTCGCCCGCTAGGCCGCCGCTCCATGGACCGCACGCTGCACGTCCTCGCGATCGCCCCCGACGCCTCGTTCGTCGAGGAGCTCGAGCGCGCGCTCTCGGAGCTGCCCGAGGTGCGCTTCGTCCTCGACGCCGAGCGCGACCCGCGCCGCGGCGTCGAGGTGGCGCGCGACCGGCAGCCGGACGTCGTGTGCCTCGAGATGGGCGCCGACCCGGCGGCGGTGCGCAGCGTCGCGTCCGACGTCGCGGCGGGCTCGCCCGGGTCGCTCGTCGTGGCGGCCTACCGCCCGCAGGACATGGGGCAGGACGAGCGCAGCGCGGCCGTCCTGATCGACGTCATGCGCGCCAGCGTGCGCGACTTCCTGCGACGACCCGTCTCCGCGGACGAGGTCGCGGGCATCCTCCGCCGGCACTTCGAGGCCGCCGCCTCGCGCCGCGCGGGGATGGGGCGGATCACGTGCGTGCTCAGCAACAAGGGCGGCGTCGGCAAGACCACGCTGGCCACGAACCTGGCCTGCGACCTGGCGCGGAGCGCGCCCGACCGCGTCCTGCTCGTCGACGGCTCGCTGCAGCAGGGCGCGTGCGCCGCCCTGCTGGACCTGTCGCCGGAGACGTCGATCGTCGACGCCGCGCGCGAGCTCGAGCGCCTCGACGAGCGCCTCCTGCGCAGCCTCACCCTGCCCCACGAGAGCGGCCTGCGCCTGCTGGCCGCGCCCGAGAACGCCGTCGCCGGCGCCGCCGTGGACGACCTGGCCCTGAGCCGCGTGCTCAGCGTGGCGCGCCGCGCCTTCGACCACGTCGTCGTGGACACGTTCCCGCTGATCGACGCGGTCACCGTGGCGATCCTGGACGTCGCCGACGTCGTGCTGCTCGTCGTGAACGACATGGTGCCGACGGTGATCGGCGCCGTGGAGCTGCTGGACGTCGTCGGGCGCCTGGGCGTGCCCTCCGACCGCGTGCACGTGGTCCTGAACCGCAACCAGCCGGGGTTCCGCGGCCGGCTGCGCGCCGTCGACGTGGCGACGCGACTCGACCGGGGCATCGACGCGGTCCTGCCGTACCGGCGGTCGGTCCTGAGCTCCATGAACACCGGCGTGCCGCACGTGATGCAGGCGCGGCCGTGGTCCGGGTTCCGGCGGAGCCTGCGGCGCCTCGAGCGCGACCTGATCCTCGGCCGCGCCCCGCAGGCGGTGGCGCCGCCGGAGCCGTCGGCGTCCGACGCGGCCGTCGAGGGGGTGGTGCCGTGAGCGCCGCGACCCGGCCGGGCCCCGCGGGCGGCGACGACGACGTCCGCGCCCTGTTCCGCCAGCGCCGCCCGCGGCGCGAGGTCCGGCGCACCGGCGTCGCGCGCGCGCCGGGGTCGGGGCGCGACGAGCCGCGGTCGCGCACCGACTACGTGCGCATCAAGGCCGACCTGCAGGAGCGCGTGCTGAACGAGATCCAGGAGCGCGACCTGCTGGGCGCCGACGAGGACGTCGTCTCGCGCGCGGTCCACGAGTTCGTGCGCCGCGTGCTGGGCGAGGAGGACCTCGCGATCAACGCCGTCGAGCGCGAGCGCCTCGCCGACGAGCTGGTCGAGGAGGCCCTCGGCATCGGTCCGCTGGCCCCGCTGATGTCCGACCCCGCCGTCACCGACATCCTGGTGAACGGCCACGACCACGTGTACATCGAGCGCTTCGGCCGGCTCGAGCGGACGTCCGTCCGGTTCCGCGACGACGACCACGTCCAGCGCATCATCGAGCGCCTGGCGATGCGGGTCGGGCGCCGCATCGACCAGTCGTCGCCCATGGTGGACCTGCGCCTGCCCGACGGCAGCCGCGTCAACGCCACGCTGCCGCCCGTGTCGATCGACGGGCCGACGCTGTCCATCCGCCGCTTCGGCAAGGCGCGGCTGCGCGGCGGGGACCTGCTGCGCCTCGGCATGCTGACCGAGGACATGTGGGAGTTCCTCGGCCTCGCCGTGTCCGCCCGCGCCAACGTGCTGATCTCCGGCGGCACGGGCGCCGGCAAGTCCACCCTGCTCGGCGCGCTGGCCGAGGCGATCCCCGAGGACGAGCGCATCGTGACCATCGAGGACGTGGCCGAGCTGGTGCTGGACCAGGAGCACGTCGTGCGCCTCGAGACGCGGCCGGCCAACATCGAGGGGCGTGGGACGATCACCACGCGCGACCTCGTCGTCAACGCGCTGCGCATGCGGCCGACGCGCATCCTGGTCGGCGAGGTCCGCTCCGGCGAGGCGCTGGACATGCTGCAGGCCATGAACACCGGGCACGAGGGCAGCCTCGGCACGGTCCACGCGAACTCCGCGCGCGACGCGCTGTCGCGGCTCGAGACGATGGTCCTGATGGCGGGGATCGAGCTGCCCTCGCGCGCGATCCGCGAGCAGATCACGTCGGCCCTCGACCTGGTGGTGCACGTGCGTCGCTTCGAGGACGGCGTGCGCCGCGTCTCCGCGATCTCCGAGGTCACCGGGATGGAGGGCAGCACGCCGCTCCTGCAGGACGTGTTCGTCTTCCAGGCGCAGGGGCGCGCCGGCCGCCGCCTCGTGGGACAGTTCCAGCCGACCGGCATCGTCCCGCGGGTGGTCGAGCGGCTGCGCGGGCAGGGCGGCGAGGTGTCGCTCGCCATGTTCCAGCCGCACGGCGAGCGTCCGCCGCAGGAGGGCCGCGGTGCTTGAGCTGCTGCTCGCCCTCTTCGTCCTGGCGCTGCTGGGCCTGGTCCGGCAAACGCGTGCCGAGCCCCGCGCCGCGCAGCCCGAGGCCGTCGCGCCGGCCGCGCGCCCCCGGGCCGAGGCCTGGACGGGTTCGGGGTCCCTCGGACCGCGCGCGTGGATGCCGTGGGCCTGCGGCGTCGCCGTCGCGCTGGCGCTCGCGCTGACCGGCGCGCTGGGCGGCGCCCTGGCGCTCGCCGCGGGCGCGCTCTCGGCGGCGGTGCTGGTCGTGGTGCGCCGCGAGCGCCACGCGCGCCGGCGGATCCGGGTCGAGCTCCAGCTCGCCGACGCGATCGACCTCGCCGTCGGGTCGCTGCGCGCGGGGGGGAGCCTGACCGAGGCGCTCACGAGCGCCGCGGCGGAGAGCCGCGCTCCGTTCCGCCGCTACGTCGACGAGCTCGTGCACCGCGTCCGCCTGGGGGACGACCCCCTGGTGGTGCTGGCCGAGCTCGAGGCGCGCGTCCCGCTCGAGAGCTTCCGGCTGTTCTCCTTCACCCTCGCCGCGCACTGGCAGGGGGGCGGCAGCCTGGCCAGCACGCTCGCGACCGTGGGGCGCACGATCCGCGACCGCGTCGCGGTGACGCGCCGCGTCCGGTCCCAGGCGATGGAGTCGCAGGTGTCCGCCGTCGGCGTCCTGGTCGTGACGTACCTGCTCGCCTGGATGATGTGGCGCACGTACCCGGCGCGCATGGAGACGTTCTTCGGCACGCAGGTCGGCGCGGTGCTGGTCGCGGCCGCGGTCGCGCTCCAGGCGCTCGGGCTGCTCTGGATCTCGCGCATGACGAGGATCGAGACGTGAGCGGGCTGCTGACCTGGCCGTGGTGGCTGCTGGTCCCGGCGGCGCTCGCGAGCGTCGTCGCGTCGCGGGTGGCGAGCGCGGCGGCGGCGCGGCGTCGCGCGATGGAGCGCCTCGAGCGCGCCGTGGTCTCGCCCGCCCGGGAGGCGGCGGCGCGCGCGTCCGTCGAGGAGGCGGCGGTCGGCCGCGGGCTCTCCCGCTGGCTGGGCCTCGCCGGGCGGCGCGAGCCCGGCGCCGCGCGCGGGTTCCTCGTCCAGATCGTCGGGCTGACCGCGCTGGGGGTGCTCGCGGGCCTGCTGCTCTCGTGGAGCGCGCCGCTCGCGGAGATGCGCGCCTGGCTGCTCGACGTCCCCGGCGCCGGGCCGATGCTGGCGCCGGTCCTGGGGCTCGCGCCCTGGATCGTCGTGCTGCTCCTCGCGCTGCTGCCGGTGGCGACCGTCCAGCGCCGCCGCCGCGAGCTCGTGGAATCGGTCGAGCGCGACCTGCCGACGACGCTCGCGCTGCTGGCGACGCTGGCGGAGTCCGGCACCGGCCTGGACGCCGCCATCGAGCGCGCCCTGCGCGGGCTCGACCCCGACCGGCCGCTGGCCGTCGAGCTGGCGACGTTCCGCCGCGAGGTCCTGGCCGGCGTCCCGCGCGTGCGGGCGTTCCGGCGGCTGTCGGCGCGCCTCGACGTGCCCTCGGTGTCCGTCTTCGTGTCGGCCGTCGTCCACGCCGAGCACGTCGGCAGCGGGCTGGCCGACACGCTGCGCCAGCAGGCCGACGAGGTCTGGAACCGGCGGCGCGAGGACGCCCTCGCCCGGGCCCAGGCGCTGCCGACCAGGCTCGCCGTGCCGCTCGTCCTCTGCTTCCTGCCCGGGATCTTCGTGTTCACCTTCGGCCCCGCGCTGGCCCAGTTCCTGGAGATCGCCGACGGCGTCCTCCGGGGAGCGGGCGGCTGAGCCGGGCCTCCGAGACCGACCCATGCTCCGACGCAAGCTCGCCGTCCCCGCGCTCCTCGCCCTGCTCCTCGGGAGCGCGTGCCTCACACCCGACCCCGAGTACTCCCCGCCGCCCGACGCGGAGCTCGAGTCCCTGCTGGACCGGCTGGCGGCCGAGCGCGGCGAGGAGTTCGCCGGCGAGGGCGCCGCCGGGCTGGCGGCGGAGATCGAGCGGCTGCCGTTCCGCCAGCCCGACCACGCCGCGTCGCTGGTGGCCGCGGCGGCGCTCGCCTACGACCGCGGGGACGCCGTGGCCGCGCAGCGCCGGCTCGACCGGGCGCTGGCCCTGGACCCGCTCGACGACTCCGCCGTGCTCCTGCGCGCGCGCCTGGCGGCCGAGGCCGGCAACCTGCCGCTCGCGCGGCGCATGCTCGAGCAGCACGTCGAGCTGCGCCCGGACTCCGCGCGCGGCCACGAGGCCCTCGCGGGCGTCGCCTACCTCGACGGCGAGCTCGCGCTGGCCACCCGCGAGCTCGAGCTGGCCGAGCGCCTGGGCGACCCCGGCGACCGCTGGCGCCGCGCGTACGCGCAGGGCCTGCTGGCCGAGGCGCGCGGCGACGCCGGCGAGGCGGCGCGCCTGTACGCCGAGTGCGCGGACCTGCGTCCCGACTACGAGCCCGCCGGGCGCCGCCTGCGCTTCGCGACCGAGGCGCTCGGCCTCGAGCCGCCCGCGCCGCGTCCCTGAACCGCGTTCACCGCCGGCGCAGGATCAGGACCGTGTCGAGCTGGTCGTCGTCCAGCTCGCGCTCGGCGGCGAGGTCGTAGGTGAAGTCGTAGGTGGCGACGAGCTCGAGCTCGGGGACGGCGGCGAGCAGGGCGCGGGTCTCGGAGGCGTCGTAGGTGCGGAAGTCCCAGGTCGTCTCGTGGCGGCGCTCGACGCCGTGCTCCTGCACGACCAGGCGGGAGCGGACGCGCTCGAGGCGGGTGCCGGCGTCGGGGGGCCAGCTCTGGATGTTGCACGTCACGTGCGTGCGGCCGCGGCGACCGACCCAGCGCTCGCGGCTGCGCTTCGCGTAGCCGTACTGGCTCAGGTGGAAGCCCAGGACGTAGATCCCGCCGGGCGCGAGGGCGCGCGCGACGGCGCGCAGGTGGGCGCGGGCGTCGGCCTCGGTCAGCAGGTACTTGAAGGTGCTGACGAGGCAGTGGGCCAGGTCGAACCTGCCGCGCACGCGGAAGTCCTGCATGCGCGCCTCGAACAGCCGCGCGTCGAGGCCGCGGCCGTCGAGGCGCTCGCGCGCGAAGGCCAGCATCGCGGGGTTCGCGTCGAAGCCGGTCACGGCCCAGCCGCGCCCGGCCATCTCCGCCACCAGGCGCCCGCTGCCGCAGGCGGGCTCGAGGACGCGCTGGCCGCCCTCGCGTCCGTACAGCTCCGACACGGCCTCCAGGAACGCGCCCTCGAGGCGCGTGTCCTCGTCGAACACGATGTCGTAGTAGAGCGGCGTGTCGTACCAGTCGGTGCGGTCGAAGGTCTTCGGCATGGCGGGGGTCAGCGGACGTAGCCGAGCTGGCGGAGCTGCTCGATCCGCGCGTCGGATTCGGAGTCGTCGGGCGCGTCGCCGGCGGCCGCGTCGGCCGCCGCGCGCGCGGCGTAGGCGTCCAGCTCCGCGCGCAGGCGGTCGGCCGCCGCGGGCGCGCGCAGGGCCGAGTCTCGGCGCTCGGCCGGGTCCCAGTCCAGGTCGACCAGGCGCTCGCTCCCCGAGTACGCGTTGCGGATCAGCTTGTGCGGTCCGCGCCGCGCCATCCGGTACGTGTTCGGGCGCTCGTTCAGGTAGTCGCCCTCGGCGAACACGACGCGGTCGGGGTCGGCGGGCGCCAGCAGGTCGCGCCCGGGCAGGCCCGGCGGCGGCGCGACGCCCAGCAGGGCGCAGGCGGTGGGCAGCACGTCCACCAGGCTGACCAGGCCGGGCGCGCGGCGGCCCCGCGCGACGCCGGGACCGCGCAGGATCAGGGGCACGCGCACGACCTCCTGGAAGTACGTGCGGCTGTGCAGCACCGAGCCGTGCTCGAGGAACTCCTCGCCGTGGTCGGAGGTCACGACGACCAGCGTGTCGTCCGCGAGGCCCGCCTCGGCCAGGCGCGTGAACAGCCGCGCGAGCTGGTCGTCGAGCTGGCGCACCTCGGCGTCGTAGAGCTGCAGCACGTGGGCCACGTCCGCCTCGCCGGGGCGCAGCTCGCCGCGCCGCACCGCGAGCAGCGTCTCGATGCGCCCGTCCAGCACGCCCGCCGGCGTGTCGACGAAGCGCGCGGCGACGTCGGCGTCGGGCGCGTAGTCGGTGTGCGCGTCGTAGTAGTGGACGAACAGGAAGAAGGGCGCCGCGCCGCGCGCGTCCAGCAGCTCGAGGGCGGCGTCGGTGACCTCGCGCGCGCGGTTCTCGACGCGGCGGTAGCCCGCGATCGTCTCGCCCAGCGGGGACACGACACGCAGGCGGTCGAAGCCGCGGTCCAGGCCGTAGTCCGGGCCCAGCAGGGGCGAGCTGACGACCCCGAGTGTCTCGAACCCCGCCTCGCCCAGCACCTCCGCGGCGGTGCGGGCCCCGGCGGGCAGCGCGTCCGCGTGCCCGCGCAGCCGGTGGCGGTTGGGGTACAGGCCCGTCAGCAGGCTCGCGTGGGACGGCAGCGTCCACGGGGACGTGGCGGACGCGTCCTCGAACACCACGCCGTCCGCGGCCAGCGCGTCCAGGGCGGGCGACGTGTCGCGGTCGTGCCCGTAGGCGCCCAGGCGGTCGGGCCGCAGGGTGTCCAGGGAGACCAGCACGAGGTTGCGCGGCGCCCCGGGGCCGCGCAGGTCGCCGGTCGCGTCCGGGTCCGCCGCGCCCCCGCAGGCGCTCAGCGCCGCGGCGACCAGCAGCGCGGTCGAGCGGGATGCGCGGCGCGCGCGTCGAGGGGCAGGGGCGTCGGACACGGCGGTAGCCTAGCAGCCGCCACCGCGCGCGCCCGCACGGACGTGGCCCGCACGGACAGGGACGGGCGCGCGCGCCCGGCTCGCGCGCCGGCGCCGCTTGTGGCGCATCCGGCGCGGGCTAGAATCCGGCCGCCGCTCCGCCGGCGCAGCCGCCCCTCCCTCGCATGAACCCCGCACACTCCGGAGCCGCGCGATCCGGCGCCGGGTCGGGCGACCGGCGCGCCGAGCTCGTCGCGTTCCTCGTCGCCTGGCTGCCCTACGCGTGGCTCGTGCGGCGCTTCTGGTTCGTCACCGACGACTCGTACATCTCGTTCCGCTACGCGCGCAACCTCGCCCGCGGCCTGGGGCTGCGCTACAACCTCGGCGTCGAGCCGCCGGTCGAGGGCTACAGCAACTTCCTGTGGACGGTGATCGCGGCCGGCTTCGAGCGCGCCGGGGCCGACGTCGCCTTCTGGATGCCGCTGCTGTCGTTCCTGTGCGGTACGGCGCTGCTGTGGACCTTCCTGCGGGTCCTGCGCGACCGCTTCGGGCTCGGGCTGCCGGCGACCTTCCTGGCGACGGCGGCCCTGGGCTGCTTCCCGCCCTTCGCGGTGTGGTCGACCGGCGGGCTGGCCACGATGCCGTTCGCGTGGCTGCTGTTCGTCACCTTCGACCGGCTGGTGCTGCGCGACGAGCCCGACGGGGTGGGCGGCGGGATCGCCGCGCTGCTCGTGTCGCTGCTGCGCGTCGAGGCCTTCGCGTGGTGCCTGGTGGTCGCCGCGATCGCGCTGCTCGTCCGCCTGCTGCAGCGGCGCGCGGTCGCGCGCCCGCTGGTCGTCTACCTGGCGATCCTGGGGGTCGGCTTCGGCGCCTACTACGCCTGGCGCTACTCGTACTACGGCCTGCCGGTGCCCAACACGGCCTACGCCAAGGTCGGGTTCAGCGCGCCGGTCGCCGCGCGCGGCTGGCGCTACGTCGTCGTGTACCTGGCGACGTTCCTGACGCCGCTGCTGTTCGTGCCGGGGCTGTTCGCGTGCCTGCGGCGGCGCTGGTGGATCCCGGCGCTGGCCACGGCGGCGATGGCCTTCGGGTTCTTCCTGTACCCGGTCGTGGTGGGCGGCGACTTCATGGCGATGGGGCGCTTCCTGGTGCCGGGGCTCGCCTTCAACGGCGTGCTGTTCGGGCTGCTGCTCGAGGGCCTGTGGGGCGAGGCCGCGCCGCGCCGCGCCGCCGCCGGGCTGCTGACGGCCGCCGTCCTGACGGTCGGCCTGCTGCCCGCCTGGAACGTCCACCTGGTGCCGAAGTCCTTCCGCGAGCGCTACCACTTCCGCCACAACGTGAAGCGCCACGTCAGCGAGTGGGAGCAGTGGAAGTACATGGACGACAACTGCCTGCGCTGGCGGGTCAAGGGCCAGGACATGAAGCGCATCGCGGCGCCGGACGCGACCGTCGTCGCCGGCGCCATCGGGAACTTCGGGTACTACTCCGAGCTCTTCATCTTCGACAAGGCGGGCCTCGTGAACCACGAGGTGGCGCTGCAGGAGGCCAAGGACCCGACGCGCAACTCGCCCGGCCACGACAAGGGCGTGCTGCCGCGGTTCTTCGCGAAGTACGACCCGGACTACCTCGAGGTGAAGATCTACTGGGGCACGCGCATGCGCCGCGACGTCGAGAAGGAGGCCGCCAAGTGGCGCCGCAACCCGCTCGCCCGGCGCTACGCTCCCGAGGTGCACCTGTTCCCCGCGACCGAGGCCGACCCCGGCCGCGCCCTGCTGCTCTGGAAGCGCGTCGAGGACGGCGCCGACGCGGAGGCGCGCTGGGCGGAGTTCGACGCGTCGCTCGATGGCTATGATTGGCCCGGCTGAGACCCGCCGGAGGAAGACCCGACCGTGAAGAAGCTGCTCAAGTACGGCCTGATCGCCCTCGTCCTGCTGCTCGTCGTCGCGCAGGTGGCCAAGCCCGTGGAGCGCTCGAACCCGCCGGTCGTCGGCGACCTGGGCGCCCCGCCCGCGGTGGACGCCGTGCTGCGCCGGGCGTGCTACGACTGCCACTCGAACGAGACGGTGTGGCCCTGGTACGCCTACGTCGCGCCGGCCTCGTGGCTCGTCGCCGACCACGTCGAGGAGGGGCGCGAGCACCTGAACTTCTCGGAGTGGTCGACCTACAGCGTCGGCAAGCGCGACCACAAGCTCGAGGAGGTCTGGGACGAGGTCGAGTCCGGCGCGATGCCGGAGGAGTCGTACCTCTGGCTGCACGGCGAGGCGAAGCTCTCCGACGAGGAGAAGCAACTGCTGCACGACTGGGTCGAGCAGACCCGCGCGGCGCTCGAGGACGAGGACGCCGGGTAGCGGCGGCCCTCAGAACGTCACGTCGACCTCGGTGACGCCGCCGCTCTCGACGTCGACGTACCTGCACAGGCGCAGCTGCTCGTCCTCGAAGACCGACAGGACGTATCGCCCGGGCAGCAGGGTCACGTCCTCGGACCGCGACGAGGCGCGCTCGAGGATGTTGGCCCCGAACGCGCCCTCGTTCCCGTCCCAGTCGGTCAGGCGGTAGAAGACCGAGAACTCGTACGGCCGCGGCTCCGTTCGCCACGCGAGCCGCAGCCGCCCCGTGGCCGGCAGCGCGACCGCGCCGCGGTCCTGCGCGCCCGCCGCGACGGTCCACGTCCCGAGCGACGTCCCCCCGAGCTCCGGCGCGTAGGCGAAGGCGCGGTACTCGCCCGGCAGCAGGTCCGGCCACTCGAAGCGCCCGGTGCGCGGGTC
>JAUIDW010000474.1 GCA_030428395.1 bacterium
GGACGGCGGCGCTGCTCGAGGACGTCGTCGTGGTCGTCGACCCGATGATGAACCCCGACGGGCGCGAGCGGTTCCTGTCGATGCTGAACCAGGCGGCGGGCTACGTGGGCAACCCCGACCCGCGCGGAATGCACCGCGGGCGCTGGCCGTACGGGCGCGGCAACCACTACCTGTTCGACATGAACCGCGACTGGATGGCCGGGGTGCTGCCCGAGACGCGCGCGCGCTGGCGCAGCGTGCGCAAGTACGTGCCGCAGCTGCTGGTCGACGCGCACGAGATGGGCGGCGACGACACGTACCTGTTCTCGCCGCCGCGCGAGCCCATCAACCGCGACGTCCCGCCGGACTTCCTGGACTGGTCGAACCGCTTCGCCGACGACCAGGCGCGCGCCTTCGACGCGTTCGGCTGGAGCTACTACACGCGCGAGTGGTTCGAGTTCTGGGGGCCGTACTACTCCGAGTCCTGGTCCACCCTGCGCGGCGCCCTCGGGATCCTGTACGAGCAGGCGAGCTACGACGGCCAGCCCCGGCTCCAGCGCAGCGGCATCGTCGACACCTACGGCGAGGCCGCGCACCACCAGGCGGTGTCGAGCCTGGCGAACCTGCGCACGCTGGCCGCGAACCGCGAGGCGATGCTGCGCTGGTTCGCCGAACACCGCCGCGCGCAGCTCGAGGACTTCCCGGCGCGCGCCGTGGTGCTGCACGACGCGCGCCACCCGTCCCGGCAGCGCCTGCTCCTGGGCGCGCTGATCGACCAGGGCGTCGAGGTGTACCGCGCCGAGGAGCCCACGCGCTGGCGCAACGCCGAGGACCGCTTCGGCGGCGCGGTCGACGAGCTCGCGCTGCCCGCCGGCGCCTTCGTCGTGCCCGCGCGGCAGCCGCTCGGCGCGCTCGTGCGCACGTACTTCGACCGCGACCCGCGCATGACGCTCGACACGCTGCGGGACGAGCGCCACGAGCTCGAGAAGCGCGGCGAGACGCGCATCTACGACGCCACGGCGTGGAGCTTCGCCCACGCGCTCGACCTCGACGCCCGCTGGGTCGACGCGGACGACCTCGCCGGCCTGACGCGCCTGGCGGCGCCGCCGGCCCCGCGCTCCGGCGTGGTGCCGGCGCCGGAGGTCGACGCGCCGGTCCACGGCTGGGTCGTCGACGGCCACGACGACGCCTCCGTGGCGTTCGCCGTCCGCGCCCTGCGGGCCGGGCTGCGCGTGCACGCCGCCGAGCGCGAGTTCCGCACCGCCGGGCGCTCCTTCGCGCGCGGCAGCCTGCTCGTGCGCCGGCGCGAGAACGGCGACGACGCGGCCGACGTGGTGTCCGCCGCAGCGCGCGCCGCGGGCGTGCGGGCCTTCGCGACGAGCACGGCGCGCTCGCCCGACGACGGACCGGACCTGGGCGGCGGCCGCTTCCGCCTGCTGGTCGCCCCGCGCGTGGCGCTGGTCGGCGGCCCGCCGGTCGCGCCCGACCGCTTCGGGCACCTGTGGCACCTCCTCGACCGCGTGGTCGGGCTGCCCGTGACGCAGCTCGAGGGCACCGACCTCGCGCGCGCGGACCTGCGCCGCTACGACGTGCTGGTGCTGCCCCCGACCTGGGGCGGCGCGGAGCGCCTGCTCGAGCCGGCGGCCGAGGCGCTCGCGACGTGGGTCTCCGCCGGCGGCACGCTGGTCGCCATGGGGCCGACCGCCCAGGCCCTGGCGAGCGAGGAGCTGGGCCTGTCCGCGGTCCGCCTGCGGCGCGACGCCCTCGACGAGCTGGAGGCGTACGCGGAGGCCGCCGGGCGCGAGCTCGCCGCCGACCGCGTCGAGGTCGACGCGGGGGAGGTCTGGGGCGACGCCGCGGCGCCGGAGGAGGAGGACGCCGGCGACGCGCCGCCGACCGGGGACGCGGCCGGGGAGGAAGAGACGTCCGGCGGGGACGCGGACGAGGCCGCGCGTGCGCGCCGGGACGCCTGGGCGCGCCGGTTCTCCCCCCGCGGCGCCTACGGCGCGGCGCGGGTCGACGCCGAGTCGTGGCTGACCTTCGGCTGCGGTCCGCGGCTGCCCGTGCCGCTCGCGGGGGACGCCGTCCTCCTGGCGCGGGAGCCCGTGCGGACGCCGGTGCGGCTCGAGGAGGCCGACACCCTGCGCCTGGGCGGCCTGCTCTGGCCCGAGGCCCGCGAGCGGCTCGCCGGCTCGGCCTGGCTGACCGTCGAGCGCCTGGGCCACGGCCAGGTCGTGCTGTTCGCCACCCAGCCCGGCTACCGCGGCACCGACCGCGCCGCGGCCCGCCTGCTGCTGAACGCGGTCGTGTACGGCCCCGGCCTGGGGGCCGACCTGCCGCTGCCGCGCTGAGGCCCCGGCCGGAGACCGCGCCGGGACCCTGGCGCCGGCCCCGGGCTCCGGGTAGTCTCTTCCGCCTTCCTGCCCCCCGGGCGGCTCCCGCGAGCCCGGTCCGGCCCCGGAGGACCCCATGAGTCGAACCTGTCAAGTCACCCAGCGCGGCACCGCCACGGGCGGCCGCATCGCCCGCCGTGGTCTGCCGAAGAAGTCGGGCGGCATCGGCCTCCGGACCACCGGCCACACCAAGCGCAAGTTCAAGGTCAACGTCCAGACCAAGCGCATCTGGGTGCCGGAGCTGAAGAAGTACGTCCGCGTGCGCGTCTCGACGCGCGCCCTGCGCACGATCACCAAGCGCGGCGCGTACCCCGTGCTGCTCGAGGCCGGCCTGATCAAGCCCGCCTCCAAGCAGGCCTCGTAGCGCGGCGATCCGCTCGACGTCCGGGCGCCGTCAGGGCGCCGGCGTCAGCGTCAGCTCGGACACCGCGGCGGCGGCGATCGCCGCCTCGCTCCACGCGACCGCGCGGCTGTCGCCGCGCAGGAACGCCGCGAGCTGGTCGTCGTAGTGCGCGTCGAACGGGTGCCCCGCCT
>JAUIDW010000475.1 GCA_030428395.1 bacterium
CGCGGCGCGCGCGGCGCGCGCGGCGCGGCGCGCGCGTCGCCCGGCGGGGGCGCGCGCTCGCACCGGGCGGTCCGGCGCGGTGAGGGGAGGGCGGTCCATCGGGGGGGGCGCGGGAGTCTAGACGCTGCGGCGCCGCGGGGCTCGTCCGCCGCGCGAGTCGCTCCGCGCGGGCGAGGCTCCCCCCGCCGCGCGGCCGCGGCTACACTGCCGCGCCCGGCTCCGCGAGCGCCGCGCGCCGCGCGGCGCGGCGGCCCCCGGAATCCGAGAGGAGCGCGACGATGCCCGGCGATGCGAACGGCGTGAACGGACCGACCGCGATCGAGCGAGGCGACCGCGGGGGCCGGGCGTGAGCGCCGCGCAGGAGGTCCCCGGCGCGCTGCTCAGCTCGCCCGAGGCCGTCCTGGCGGCGCTCGTGGGCATCGCGGCGTTCTGGTTCTGGCTGCAGCACCGCACCGGCTGGAAGGTCTTCGACGTCTTCCCGCCGCTGATCTTCATCTACGCGACGCCCGTGATCCTCGCCAACCTGCCCGTGCTCGGGCTGGGCGAGCGCGCGGCGCTGCCGGGCAGCTCGCCGGTCTACGACGCGCTGAAGGCGTTCGGGCTGCCGTTCTTCATCGCGCTGATGCTGATCGGCATCGACGTCGGCGCGGCCTTCCGGGTCATGGGCCGCGGCGTGCTCGTGATGCTGCTCGGCAGCGTGGGCATCGTCGTGGGCGGCGTCGTCTCCTACGCCGTGTTCCACCGCTTCCTCGCCGAGGACGCGTGGAAGGGCTTCGGCGCGCTGGCCGGCAGCTGGATCGGCGGGACGGGGAACATGGGGGCCGTGGCGGGGGCGCTGGAGGCCGAGGGCAGCCCGCAGCTCGGCCTCGCCGTGCTGGCGGACAACGTCGTCTACGTGGTCTGGCTGCCGCTGCTGCTCGGCTCGAAGGCCTTCGCCGACCGCTTCAACGCCTGGGCGCGCGTGCCCGCGGACCGGCTCGAGCGCATGGAGGCCGCCGCGGCGCTCGAGAGCCGCGAGGAGGCCCGCGCCGAGATGCGCGACCTGCTCTACCTCGGCGCCCTGGCGGCGCTGGTCACCTGGGCGGGGTCGGTCCTGGCGCCGCTGCTGCCCGAGCTGGGTCCGGTGGTCAGCACCAGCACGTGGAAGGTGCTGCTGATCACCACGCTGTCGATCGGGCTCTCCCTGACGCCCGCGCGGCGGCTGCCGGGCAGCCAGGAGATCGCCATGGCGGTCGTCTACGTCTACGTGGCGCAGATGGGGGCGCGCGCCAACCTGGACGGCCTGGCGGACGCGCCCGCGTTCCTGGCGGCGGCCTTCCTGTGGATCGCCATCCACGGGGCCTTCACGCTGGCCGGCGCGCGCCTGCTGCGCATCGACGTCCACAGCGCGGCCATCGCCTCGGCCGCCAACGTCGGCGGGGCCGCCTCCGCGCCCGTGGTCGCGGCGGCCCACCGCGAGAGCCTGGTGCCCGTCTCCATCCTCATGGCGCTGATCGGCTACGCGCTGGGGACGTACCTGGCGACGCTGACGGCCGTGCTGTGCGAGTGGGTCGGCAGCTGAGGCGCGCGATCCTGCTCTAGGAAATTGCTTCCGGTTCCCCACCGGAAGGCGGCGCGCGCGCGGGTGCGGGCGTACGGGCTTCGTCATTCGGCGCGGTCGACTTGCCGAACGGTGAAAGGGATGTATTTTTCCGCGCCTTTGCGGCGGCGGGGATGCCGAAGAGGAAGGCGCCTCGCAGGGGTGCGGGGCCCAATCGAACTGGGGAGTCGATGGCAAGCACGATGGGGAGGGAGCGGCGCAGGCGCCGCTCGAGCGCGGGATTCACGATGGTCGAGCTCATGTTCGCCATCGGTGTCTTCCTGGTCGCGATCGTGGCGGCGTACGCCTCGCAGGTGACCTCCGCGGATCTCGTGAGCACGAGCCGCGAGACGAAGGTCGCCGTCGCGGAGCTGCGCACGGCCATGGAGGAGCTGCTCGGCGAGCCGTTCGACGACCTGGCGGTGGACTACCCCGACGGGCAGACGATCCCCGCCTACGACGACCGCGTGCTGGAGGGCCAGCGCATCCAGGTCGTGTACCCCGCGCCGGGCGCGGACCCGCTCGAGATCCAGCTGGTGATGAGCTGGAACGACTTCCGGGGGCGTCCGCGCAACATGACCATGAGCTCGATGAGGACGCGATGACGGCGGCACGAAACGACCGGGCGAGGCGACGGGCGAGCCGCAGGGGCGGCTTCACGTTGCTCGAGATGCTGCTCGCCACGGGCATCCTGCTGCTGCTCGCGGGCATGCTGCTGCAGTCCCTGCTGGGGCTGCGCCAGGCGACCACGTCGGGCGGGACCGCGGCGCGGATGCAGGACGGCGGCCAGCGCGCGCTGCAGCGCGTGGTCGACGACCTGCGCGTGTCGGGGATCGTCTCCCAGGTGGGCCTGCCCGACTATCCGTACCTGTTCGAGCCGGGGTTCGCCGACCCGCTGTTCGCCGTGCACGACCACGTCCAGGCGAACCAGCAGGCCGACGCCGACGACTACGACTTCGGTGCGACGCGGGAGATCGTCTTCCGCCTGCCCGCCGACGCCGACGTGGACGGGGTGCCCGACGTGGACGCGGGCGGGAGCCTGGTGTGGGACGTCCGCGAGTTCAGCTACGTGGTGGTCACGAACGCGGACGGTGTGAACGAGCTGCAGCGCCGCATCGACGGACTGCAGCCCGAGGTGATCGCCCGCTACGTCGAGCGCGTCGTCTTCTCGACGCGGCAGTTCTCGCCCACCGTCCCGCTCGGGTCGGTCGGGGTGGAGATCTTCTTCCGGCAGCCCGACGAGAACGGGCTGGTGCACCGGTACTCGATCGAGACCGTCGTCCGCATGAGGAACAGCGAATCGCTGGTGGGGTGAGGACATGAG
>JAUIDW010000476.1 GCA_030428395.1 bacterium
GTCGCGCAGCACGCGCGCGCCGGCGACGCGCTCGAAGCGCTCCAGGCGCGTCCCCAGCGCGCGGTCCAGGGCCCGCCCGAGGTGGTCGTGCGCCCGCAGCAGGCGCTCGTCGAGCGCGCCGCGGTCGGGGATCACGAGCTGGGCCGCGTCGGTCGGCGTGTGCGCGCGGTGGTCGGCCACGAAGTCGCACAGCGTCACGTCGGTCTCGTGCCCCACCCCGGAGACGACCGGGACGCTGCAGGCGTGGACGGCCGCGGCCACGGGGCGCTCGTTGAACGCCCACAGGTCCTCGAGCGAGCCGCCGCCGCGGCACACGACGATCACGTCGACGCCGCTCGCGTCGAGGCGCGCGATCGCCTCGGCGATGCGCTCCGCGGCTCCGGGCCCCTGCACGGGCGCGTGGGCCAGGCGCACCGGGTACAGCGGCCAGCGCAGGCTGCGCGTGCGCAGGAAGTCCTGCAGCGCGGCGCCGTCGCGGCTGGTGACCACGCCGACCGTGTGCGGCAGCGCCGGCAGCGGGCGGTGGCGGTCGAACCAGCCCAGCTCGCGCAGCTCGAGCTTCAGGTCCTCGAGCTTCGCGAGCAGCGCGCCGACGCCGGCGGGCTCGAGGCGCTCGACGATCAGGCTGTAGGAGCCGCGCGGCGCGTACACGTCGAGGCGGCCGTGGACGACGACCTGCATGCCCTCGCGGGGCTCCTCGCGCAGCGCCGTCGCGGCGCGGCTGCGCCAGACGACGCACGAGAGGCGGGCGTCGAGGTCCTTCAGGTCGAAGTACACGTGCCCGGAGGCGGCGCGGGTCAGGCGCGACAGCTCGCCCTCGACGGCCACGCGGCCGAGCTTGCCGAGCGCCGCGTGGATGCTGCGGGTCAGCTCGCCCACGGTCAGCACGGGGTCGCCGCCGCTGGTGGGCTCGGGGGGCAGCGCGTCGAACAGGTTCACCGGGGCCCGGCTCCCTCGGCCGGCGCGCGGCGCGGGACGTCCGCTGGGGGCGCGGAGAAGCCCGGGACCCCGGCCTCGGCCCAGTCGTCCGGCTCGGCGCGCGGCAGGTAGATCCGCAGCATCCCGTCCAGGAACGGCGCCTTGCGCCCGCCGCGGACGACGGCGCCGTCGCGCAGCTCGAGCACGACGCCGCGCTCGGCCGGCAGGCAGCGGACGAAGTCCGCGAACAGCCGCCGCACGGGCGCGCCGCGCTCGTCGTGCTGCTCGAGCTGCACGTTGCGCAGCACCTCGTCGACGACGCCCGCGATCGCGACGACCTGGTAGTAGCCCTCCGCGGCGTCGCGCCGCAGCAGCGTGTTCAGCGAGTGGCGCAGGACCGGCAGGTTCCAGAGGCCGTCGTCGACCGCGAGGTCGAGCGGCGAGGCGTCGAACAGCTCCGGCAACGACTCGTACCAGGGCTGCGGGTCGACGTCGGGCAGCAGGATGCGGCGCCGGTTCACGAGGTCGGACTCGGCGCCGTCCGCCTCCCCGTCGGACGCGGGGGACTCGTCCGGGCCGTCGGCGACGGATGCGGCGGGGGCGGCTGGCGCGGGCGGACCGGCGTGCGCGGGCAGCGATCCGGGGTCGGACGCGGGGTCGTCCGCGGACGGCGCGGGCTCGGCGGGCGGCGCGGGCGCCACGCTGCGCAGCGAGGCGAAGGGCGTGCGCACGCCGCCGTGGCTCTCGTGGCCGTTCTCGAGCACGATCGTCAGCGTGCGGCTGCTGCGGCTCCCCTCGAGGCGCAGGCGCTCGGCGTACAGGCTGCCGGCGAGGCGGCCGCGGTGGTCGAGCTGGCGGAACACCACGGGGCCCGCCCAGCCGTCGTGGACGCCGGCGAGCTCGAGCAGGTCGAGGGAGTTGACCCCCTCCAGCACGAGCAGGCTGGCGAGCGAGCGCTGCACCGCCAGGCGCCGCGCTTCGCGGGCCGCCTCGCGCGCGGCCGCCTCGGCGTCGGCGGGGTCGGGCCCGGGGTCCTCGAGCTCGGAGCGGAAGCGGACGTCGGGCGGGATCGAGGCCGGGTCGAGCGTGGCGACCAGGCGCGTGTAGCCCAGCCACTCCTCCTCGCGCCGCACGCGGTACTCCTCGCAGCGCGCGAGCTCGAGGCGCAGCTCCTCGACGTCGCGCTGGAGCGCGGCGCGGGCCGCGCGCTCGGTCTCGAGCTCGGCCTCGAGCGCCAGCACGCGGTCGGCCAGCCGGCGCGCGACCGCGGAGCCCTCGTCCGCGGCCTGCGGCGCCGGCCCGGCGGGCGCCGGCGGGTCCTCGACGCCCCCGCAGGCGGCGAGCCCGAGGAGGAGCCCGGCGCCGAGGGCCGCGACGAGCGCGCCGCGGCTCACCTGCGGCCTTCCTTCTCACCGGCGCCCGGCGCGGGCGCGCGGAGGTCGGCCGCCTGCCCGGCGACGGGCGTCGGCGCGCGGACGGCGGCCGCGCGCTCGGTGCGCGCCAGAGCGTTGCGCAGCTCGCTGCGCGGCAGGCCGCGGGCCTCCAGCACGAACGGTCGCTCGAGCCCCGTCGCGGCGCGGAAGCTCGCGCGCAGCTCGTCGTCCTCGGGCAGCAGCCCGTCGAGCTCGGCGCCGCCCTCGGGTGCGCGCCCCCACAGCACCAGGTCCACGGCCTGGCCGGGGTACAGCGGCTCGGCGGGCGGCGCCAGCACGGTGCGCAGCGGATCGGGCGCGCCCTCCGCGGGAGCCGGCACCGTCGCGAGCGCGGTGCCGCGGCCGTCGGAGACGCGCACGCCCCCCAGGCCCAGGCCCCAGCGCTCGGGCATCGGCGCCTCGGCCGTGGCGGCCCGGTCGGCGGCCTCGGCCGCGTCGGGGTCGACGTCGACCTCGGGGATCCAGCGCAGCTCGAGGCGCCACGGCTCGCCCTCGCCCAGGCGCAGGCGGCGGGCGAGCGCGCGCGCG
>JAUIDW010000090.1 GCA_030428395.1 bacterium
GCGCGCCTTCGCGCTGCTGGCCGAGGCGCCCTGCGAGGCGGCCGCGCGGGTCCTGCTCGACCAGGCCGAGGGCGCGCTGCGCCGGGCCCTCGAGCCGCTGGCCGGCGCTGGCGACGCCGAGGTCGGGCGAACGGCCGCCGCGCTGGCCCGCGCAGGCCGGTCCGCGCGGCGCGTGCTCGAGCCGACGCCCGTGGTGCTGGCCGGGCCGGTGAACGCGGGCAAGTCGACGCTCTTCAACCTGCTGGTCGGTCGGCGTCGCGTGGTCGTGTCCGGCACGCCGGGGACGACGCGCGACGTCGTCCGGGAGCCGGGGGTGCTCGGCCCGTGGCCGGTGGAGTGGATCGACGGCGCGGGCGAGCGCGACCCCGGCGCGCCGTCGGCCGCGGCGGAGGTCGAGCGCGAGGGCCAGCGGCTCGCGGCCGAGGCGCGGCGCGCCGCCGGCCTGGTGCTGCGCCTCGAGCCGGTGGGGGAGGACGGCGCCCCCCCGGGCGCTGCGCCGGGGACGCGGCCGCCGGCGGCGCCCGGGGACGCCCCCGTCGCGCTGCTGTGGAGCTGCGCCGACCGATTGGCCGCGGGCGAGCGCCCGGCCTGGTCCGTGTCGGCGCGCGACGAGCCCGCCGCGGCGCTCGCCGTCGTCGAGGCGACCTTCCGCGCGGCCCTGGACCCCCCCGACCCGGCCTGGGTCCCCGGGGCGCCGGCGCCGTTCGACGCGGCCTCCCGGGCGGGGGTCGAGGCGCTCGCCGCCGCGGCCGCCCGCGCCGACGGCTCGGTCCGCGCGGCGCTCGCCGGGCTGCTCGGCGGACCGCGCGCCGGCCAGGTTCCGCCGCGCGGATCGTGGCCGCGCGTTGAGCCCACGCGTCCGGGGGCGTAGGCTCGGACCCTCGGAGGGCGCGTCCGCCGACCGCGGGTCCGCAGCCCCCGAGCATGCCCACCGCCGCGCGCAACCTCGTCTCGATCGACGACCTCTCGCTGGCCGAGATGCGCGGCCTCTTCCACTGGGCGCGCAAGTTCTCCGGCGACCTCCGCGCCTGGTCGGACACGTGCCGCGGGCTGATCTCCGCGAGCCTGTTCTACGAGCCCTCCACGCGCACGCGGCTCTCGTTCGAGTCCGCCATGCTGCGCCTGGGCGGGGGCGTGCTGACCGCCGCCGAGATGGCCTCGAGCTCCGCCACCAAGGGCGAGTCCCTGGCGGACACCGTGCGCGTGGTGGGGGGCGGCTACGCCGACCTCATCGTGCTGCGCCACGCCAGCGAGGGAGCCGCGCGCCTGGCCTCGATGTACGCGCCGGTGCCGGTGGTCAACGCCGGCGACGGCAGCCACGAGCACCCGACCCAGACGCTCTGCGACCTGTACACGCTCTGGATCGAGCGGGGCCGCATCGAGGGCGTCAACGTGGTCCTGTCCGGGGACCTGCGCTACAGCCGGACCGTCCACTCGTTCGTGTGCGCCCTGGCGCGCTTCGGCGCGAACATCGTGCTCGTGCCGCACCCCGGGTTCGAGCTGCCGCCCTACGTGCTGCAGCGCCTGCGGGAGGAGTTCGGCGTCGAGCCGGTGCGGGCGGACGCCTCGCGCCTGGGGGACCTGGCCAAGGAGAGCGACGTCGCGTACCTGACGCCGCAGAAGCCGCACCAGCTCAGCCTGTTCACCGACACGAAGGGGCTGCGGGTCGACCGCGTCGACGCGCTGTACATGACCCGGCCGCAGACGGAGCGCTACCGCGACGACGAGGCGGCCGCGCGCTACGTGCAGCTCGGGCGCGAGGAGATGTCCGTCGAGTCCCTGCGCGACGCCGTCGTGATGCACCCGCTGCCGCGGCGCGACGAGATCAGCTCCGACATCGACTCCGACCCGCGCAGCATCTACTTCAAGCAGTCCGCCCGCGGCGTGCCGATCCGCATGGCGCTGCTGGCCTTCCTGCTGGGACGCATCGACCTCGGGGTCGAGGCGGACGTCGTCGAGTCGCGCCTCTACGAGGTCCAGGTCGGCGACAACCCCTGCCCGAACCCGACCTGCATCTCGCGCACCGAGGCCCGGCACGTCACCCCGACCTTCAAGCTGGCCGCGCGCATGCCCGTGCGGGCCCACTGCGGCTACTGCTCGCAGGAGATCCCCGCCTCGTTCGTGGGGTGCAGCACCTCGCGCAACTTCCACGAGCCCGACTCGAGCGCGATCCGCAAGATCCGGCCGGACCACCTGGTGTTCTTCCAGGACGAGGTGCAGGCACGCGCGCTCGGTTTCGAACGCGCGACGCGCGCCCAGCGCTCCACGACGACGCCGTAGCGCGGCGCCGCGCCGCCGCGCGCGGGGAGCTTCTCCGGTAACGATCGCGTGGCGGCGCCGCGAGTGCGCGAGCCGCACACCCCGCTCCGCGCACCGCGGGGCGCGACCGCCGCCCGGCTTCGCGCGGCCCCGCACGCGAGGTGCGTGCGGTCTCCGCCCGGTTTCGCGCCGGTTCGCGCACCGGTTCGCGCGCGCCCGCGCCGCGGGCGACGCGCCGGGCACGGGTCTTGTTCCGTCGAGCGGTCGAACCCGACCGATTCCGCCGGACACCCCCAGGAGGATGCGATGGCTCCGCGCCACGACCGTACCCGCCCGTCCCTCGCCCGCGCCCCCCGCGCCGCCGCCGCGCGCGCGGCGGCCCTCGGCCTCGCGCTGCTGCTCGCCGCCGGCTGCGGCGGAGGGAGCTCGAGCCGCTCCGGCGCGAGCCACCCCGTCGGCTCCGTGCAGCCGCACCCCGACGGCACGGGGACCTACTTCGTGGTCGACGCGCACCGCGGCGGCGCGGCGTCGTCCCTGGGGCTCTCCGAGATGGCGTGGGGGCGCCTGGTCGACGTATACGACCGCGACCCCGCCACCGGCGTCGAGACCCTGCGGTTCCGCGAGATGGTGGTCGGGCGCGACCTCGCGAGCGACGGCGCGACCTTCGAGCTGCGCGACGACCCGGTGACCGGCGTGCAGGAGCTCGTGGTGCTCCACGCGTTCGGCTCGCCCGGCTGGGACGCGGCCTTCCCGCGCCTCGAGCTGGGGCTGCAGCCCGTCCAGGACCCCGGGGCGGGCGGCCTGCTGACGATGGTCGCGCGCAACGCGGCGCTGCTCGTCCGCTTCGACGACCTGCTCGCGCGCGACTCGGTGGGGGCGGAGACCCTGCGGATCCGCACCGGGCTCCCGGCCGCGCTGCCGTTCGAGGCCCGCGTGTTCCCCGACCGCAACCACGGCGACACCCTGGACCGCGACGGTGACGGCGTCGCCGAGCACCACCCCACGCGCGTCGTGGTGGACCTCAGCGTCTCGGAGTTCGAGCTCGCGCTGTCGCAGGACCCGCTGTCGGTCAACGTCGTGGGCCTGCCGGAGGCGACGGCCGGGAACCAGCCCAACGCGCAGCTGCGCGTGCCGTCGCGCGTCGACCTGGCCGCCGGGCAGTTCGACGTGCTCCGCAACCTGTCGCAGCACCCCGTGGGGACGGTGGGGAACGGCTCGGTCGACCTCGGGTCCCCGACGCTCGACGTGGTGCGCGCGTTCCGCTCGGGCGGGGGTCGCCTCACGCCCCCCGACCCCGACAACGGGTTCCTCCCCGACGCCACGCCGCCGCGCGTGGTCGGCAGCCAGCCCGTCACCGTGACGCAGGTGACGCCCCTGGACGCGACCGGGGACCAGTTCCTCGTCGACGTCGCCTTCGACCAGCCGGCCTGCCTGCTCGTCCCCGAGGTCGGCGACGTGCTCGAGCTGGCCTCGGGCGCGCTCGGACGCGTCGCGCAGGACGCGGCGCCGCCCCCGCCCGGCTCCGCGGTCGTGCCGGGCGTGCGCGTGCGCCGCCTCGCGGGCGCCCCCTCCGCCTTCGTCCCCGGGTCGGGCCGCGCGCTGGCGCCCTACGAGCCCGCCGAGGGGGACGCCGCCGCCTGCTTCGTCGAGTTCGTCCCCGCGCCGGGGTCGCCCCCGGCGGCGGACGTGCTGCCCGGGTCGTCGGTCGTCGTGCGCTTCTCCGAGGCGATGGAGCCGGCGCGGTTCGAGGCGCTCTCCACCTTCGGCGTGCTGCGCGCTCCGGGCGCGGTCGCCGACGGCCTCCAGCAGCGCGTCGTCGGCAGCGTCCGCGCCTCGACCGACCTCGCGGAGGTCCGCTTCCTGCCGAGCCTGCCCCTGACGCACGCGGCGGGCGGCGCCGAGGCCTACCGGGTGGAGCTCGGCGGCGCGGTCACCGACCTCGGCGGCAACGCGCTGCTCGACGCGCTCGCGCCGGTCGACTTCACGCTGTCGCCGCTGGCGCCGCCGGCGGACACGGTGGGCTACGCGCTCGACTTCTCGAGCGACGACCAGGACGGCGACGGCGGCGCGGAGGTGCGCGGCCAGTTCCTGCTGGACCCCGCGGTCGGCGGGCTCGCGCCGCGCGGCGTCACGAGGTTCTCCGCCGTGGCGGACTCGAACCAGCCGACCTACGGCATCACCGTGCCGATCGCGGTCGGCCTGACCGACCCGCTCTCGAGCTTCGGGGGGCACCTGCAGCACGTCTACCGCTACCCCGACCTCGGCTTCGACCTGTTCAACGAGGCGAACTACAACCTCGACGTGGAGGGCCTGAACTGGTCGCCCGCCAGCGGGCTCGTCTCGCTGGACCGCTTCGACGAGTTCCAGATCCTGCTGTCGCACTCGCGGGCGCTGCCCGACGAGCAGCCCGACGCCACGGGCGTGGCGCCCGCCTTCCCCGCCTCCGGGCTGTCGTCCTCGTACGCCGCCAACTACCTCGAGACGCCGGCCGTGGTGCACGAGCGACCGCTGGGCTACGTCGTGGACCCGCTGAGCCAGTTCACGTCCAGCACCGGGCTGACGATGGTCCCCTGGCCGATGAACCGCGACCGGCCCGACGGCGAGCTGCAGACCTTCACGTGGCGCGACACGACGCTCCTGGGGAAGGGCGGCGCGAACAGCGGCGGCGTGGACCTGGCGATCCTCTCGATCCTGAACGGCACGCCGCCCCCGCCGCCCGTCTACGCCGGGGGCGAGGTCCCGAGCATCGGGCTTCCGCTCTTGATGGAGTTCCGCTGCTACCCCGACGACCAGGCGGTCGGCTCGAACCGCCTGGCCACGGCGGTCACGGCCTTCCCGGCGCCGTCGTTCCGGGCGTACTCGACCGGCGGCGTGGACACGGTCCAGCAGCCGCACCGGATCGACCCCGACAACGACCCCGTGGCGCAGGGCGGCTTCAACCCGTTCTCGGTGCCCCCGGGCCAGGGGCTGCCGCCGACCGACAACGTCGTCGTGCCCGGGCAGGTCGACTTCGTCGTGCGCGTGAGCGTCGTCCATTCGATGTGGTTCGACTCCGGCGCGGCCAGCGGCGTCGTCGACTGGGTCGACCCCGTGGTCGAGCCGGAGCCCGCCGCGCAGCCGCCGGGCACGTCGGTGACCCTGGCGTTCCGCGGCGCCGACAGCGTGGTGGAGTCCTCGCCCGGCTCGGGCGCCGCGCGCGACGCGGCGAACATGGAGGCCTACGGCGAGATCCGGAACGGCTCGGCCAGCGTGACGTTCTTCCAGGGCGACGCCGCGTGGAAGGACGACGTCGACGACCTCGACGGCGCCCGGCTCGTCCAGTTCCGCGCGACCTTCGTGGCCGACGCCGCGACCGGCCAGCGCCCCCGGCTCCAGGGGCTGGGCCTGGCGGCGGCCCGCTGAGGCCGCCGGCGCCGGCCCGCGGAATCCCCGGGGCGGCCCGAGCGGATTCGCGGGGGCCCCGGCCGGCCGGGGGGAGGAGGCCGGGGGCGGGGGGGCCGGAGCCGGCCGGGTGCTCCGTCGCGGCCCGGCGGTGGGCCGGCCGGGGCTGTGCGCTAGCGCACGACGGCCCTCGGGGGGCGCTCGGTCGGCCGGGGAGAAACCTCGACGGCCTCCGGGGCGAGGTTCCGGACGCCGCCCCAAGTGCCTTCGCCAGGTACAGTTGCGCGCCTGCGCCGGGGACCGGGCGGTGGGGCCGGGGGCGGCATGGACTTTGATGGAGACCCGTCACTCCGGGCTCCGCGGCTCCCGGGGCGCCTCCTCCCGGCGTCACCGCGCTCGTCCGGCTCCTGCTGCGCCCGGCCCCGCCGGCGCGGGCCCGGCGAGCTCCCCCCGCGGGGGGAGACCCCGCCCCGGTGCCCGCGCCGACCGCGACCGCGCGCCCGACGATGACCTGCTTCCGTTGACCCGCCTCCAGGGCCGGCGAATAATCTTCTGTTGCAAAGCCTCCACCGAGATCGCTCCTCCTCCCGCCGGAGCACCCCCCTGCCGGGGGGCGTTCCCGGGCGCGCGATGCCTGCACACTCGGTCTCCTCGGTGGCGACTCGATCCCACGCCCACAGCACCCCCCGCGGGCCCGCCTGCCCGCCCCGACCCATGAACGCACGCTCCTCCTCGACCCACCGGTCCCCGCGCTCCCGGACGTTCCTCCCGCTGGCCCTCGTCGCAGCGGCCGGGCTGGCGGCTTGCGGGGGCGGCAGCAGCGGAAGCAGCGGGGGCAGCGCCGCGCTGGGCTCGATCCTGACCAAGACCGACGGCACCCGGTTCATCGTCGAGGCCAACTTCAGCGGGGGTGCGAGCAGCATCCGCCTGCTGGACACGGCCTGGGGTCGGCTCGTCGACGTGTTCGACGTGAACGGCCAGCTGATCTTCAACGACTGGGTCATCGGCCGCGACATCCAGAGCGACGCCGACTTCCTGCTCGAGCGCAACCCCGTCACCGGGGTCGAGAACCTGACCATCCGCGTCCCGTACGACGCGGACGCCGACGGGCAGGCGGACCCCGGCTTCCGCTCGCGCCTCGCGCGCACGACGCTGAACCTCCAGTCGATCCAGCCCTTCAGCAACCCGCTGACGATGACCGCGCGGAACTCCGCGATGGTGCTGGTGTTCGACGACCTGCTGGACAGCTCGAAGATCAACAACACGACGGTGCGCCTGTTCACGGGCAACCCGCCGACGAGCCCGTTCGAGGCGCGCGTCATCCCCGACCCGAACCACGGCGACGGCAGCGACACGAACGGCGACGGCCTGATCGACTCGTTCCGGACGACGCGGGTGATCGTGGACTTCACGGTCTCCGAGGTCGAGCAGATCGCCTCGACCGAGCCGCTGAACGTCAACACCGTCGGCCTGCCCGAGGCCCTCGACCGCACCCAGCCCAACGTCCGCCTGCGCCTGCCGACGGCCGCGAACGTGCTGGTCGGGCAGTTCGAGGTGCTGACCAACACCTCCCAGCACCCGCTCAGCTTCAACAACAACGGGGCCAACGACCCCACGTCGAACACCCTGGACATCGTCCGCGACTTCCGCTCGGGCGGCGGCGGGTTCTCGCCCCCGGATCCGTCCAACGGCTTCCTGCCGGACAACACCCCGCCGGAGGTCATCGGCTCGCAGGCCATCACCGTGACCATGGTGCAGCCGCAGGCGGGCAACGACTTCCTGGTGGACTTCCAGTTCCAGGCCTCCGCCTGCGTCACGGCCCCCGAGATCGGGGACGTCGTCCGCGTCGGCGCGGCCATCGGCGAGCTGCTGGTCAACCTCCCGGCGCCCCCGCCGGGCAGCACGGTGATCTCGAACGCGCCGATCCGCCTCCGCGCGGGCGACGCCGGCGATCTCCTGCCGGGGCCGGGGCTGTTCCTGTCCGCGTACGAGCCCGCCGACGGCGACCCGCCGGAGTGCTTCATCAACTTCTCGCCGTCCGCCCTGTCGCCGCCGACCACGGACGTCGTGCCCTTCGCCTCGGCGCTCGTGCGCTTCAGCGAGCCGATGGACCCCGGCCGCTTCGAGGCGTTCAAGACCATGACGCTGACGAAGCCGTCGTCGCCGACCCTGGACCTGCTCCAGGAGAACATCGTCGGCCGCATCCAGGCGTCCCTCGACCTGCTCGAGTTCCGCTTCGTGCCCACCGTGCCCATGCCGCACGTCAACGGCACCGCCGAGACGTACCTGTTCACGCTCACCGGCGGCACCGGCGGGGTCACCGACCTGGCCGGCAACCAGCTGGTGAACGACCTGCCGCAGGTGCCCTTCACGCTCAGCGCCCTCGCGCCGGACGAGGACACGTTCGGCGAGGTGTTCCGCTTCGAGACCGACGACCAGGACGGCGACGGGAACCCCGAGTTCCGCGGCCAGTTCCTGCTGGATGTGGCGGCGACCGAGCTGAAGCCGCGCGGCCTGACGCGCTTCGGCGCCCTGGCCGACGGCGGCAACCTGACGACCGGCGCGATGACGCCGTTCGGCCAGGCGATCGCCACGCCCCTGGCGCCGCGCGGCAGTCACATGATGACGCTGTACCGCTACCCGGACGTCGGGTTCGCCCTCGAGGACGAGACCACCATGAACGTGGACGTCGAGGGCCTGAACTGGGCGCCGTTCTCCGGCGTCGTCTCGATCGACAGCTTCGCGGAGTACCAGATCGCCGTGGCGCACTCGCGGCGCCTCCCGGACGAGTCGCTGAACGGCGCGCTGCTGCCGCTCTACCCGAACTCCGGTGTCCTCACGGTCTACAACAACAACCTGCTGGACAACCGGACGATCATGCACCCGCGCACGCTGGGCTACAACATCAACCCGCTCGAGGCGTTCACCGCGCCCAGCGGCACGGTGATGATGCCGTGGCCGATCAACCGGACGATCCCCGCGGACCAGTTCGAGTACTTCACCTGGCGCGACACGACGGTGCTCGGCGTCGGCGGCCCGCAGGGCGGCGGCGTGGACCTCCCGTCGCTGTCCCAGCTGCAGGGCGTCCCCGCGCCGCCGCCGGTCTACCCGGCCGCGCAGGTGCCGACCATCGGCCTGCCGCTGCTGATGGAGTTCCGCTGCTACCCCGACGACCAGGCGGTCGGCCTGAACGGCTTCCAGATCGCGCTGGTGCTGAACACCTCGCCGCGTCCCGAGTTCCGCGCCTTCTCCACGGGTGGCGTCGACTCGTCCAACACGGTGCAGAAGGTCGACCCCGACAACGACCCGGTCGCGTCGGGCGGCTACAACCCCGGCTCGACCCCGCCGGGCCTGCCGACCCCGCCGCGCGACAACTCGTTCTACTTCGGCCAGGTGGACTTCATCGTCCGCGTCAGCGTGGTGCACACGATCTGGTTCGACTCGGGCTCGACCACGGGCCTCGTCGACTGGCAGCCGCCGGCCGTCGAGCCGCGACCCAGCTCGCAGCCCACGGGCACCCAGATCGTCCTGGCGTTCCGCGGCGCCGACAGCGTCACCGACGCCAGCTCCGGCTCGGGCGCGTCCCGCGACGCCGGCAACATCAACTACTACGGCGTTAACAACTCGTCGTTCTCCGTCGTGTTCTTCAACGGCGGCGACAGCGCCTGGAAGGACTCCATCGACGACGTCGACGGCGCCCGCCACGTGCAGACGCGCATGTCGCTGGTCTCCAACCCGATCAGCGGCCTGACCCCCCGCGTCCAGGGCTACGGCCTCGCGGCGTACAAGTGATCGACCGCGTCCTCCCCCTCACCCGCCCGCGACCGGCAAGCGGCTCGTCCCAACCCGGAGCCCGGCCTCGACCCCCTTCTCCTCCGCGCCGTCATCGGTGCTAGGACTCCTGCCATGCGAACTCGACTCTCCACGTTCGGCACCTTCCTGAGCCTGCTCGGCGCGGCCACGCTCGTGGCGGCCTGCAGCGGTGGTGGCGGCGGCGGTGGCCTGCCCTCCTTCCGGGTCAACGGCGTGTCCGTGACGAACAACGGCGTGCTGAAGATCAACCGCGCGATCCAGATCTCCTTCACCGAGGACATCGACTTCTCGACGGTCAGCCTGAACACCGTGCGGATCGCCTCCGCCGGTGGCGTGCCGGTCACCGGGACGTTCACGCAGGTCGACTCGCGGACGATCTCGTTCCAGCCCACGTGCCCGACCCAGCCGGACTTCTCCGACGGCGGGTTCCTGCCGGGTGGCGTCGAGTACGAGCTCGCGATCATCGCGGCCAGCGCGGGCAACCCGCTGGCGGTGCGCAGCCGCGGCGGCGCCCCGATCCAGATCAGCGAGACGCGTCGGTTCTTCACGCCGAACTCGTCCGACCCGACCGAGCTGTTCTTCGACACGCTGCCCGGCGCGCCCGCGCCGGTCGTGCGCGACGTCGGGGGCACCCAGCAGAATTCCTCCTACGTCGAGATCGCGGGCGATCCGAACAACCGCGTGTTCTTCGAGCGCGACCCGATGACGGGCGCGATCTCGGTCAACCCGCCGACGTCGCTGGCGCTGAACCTCTACAGCGCCGAGGACACCTCGATCGCGTTCGTCATCGCGATCAACCAGCCGATCAGCCCCCTGGCGTCCAACATCAGCCAGGCGACCGCGCGGCTCCAGTACATGGACGCCGGCGGCACCTGGCGGGACCTCGAGACCCGCGTGAGCCTGACGGCGAACTGCTCGGGCACGGGCGCCCGGCTGCGGCTCGAGCCGGTGGGGGTGCTGCCCAGCAACACCATGGTCCGCGCCGTCCTCACCACGCTGCTCGAGGACCTGGTTGGCGAGACGAACCTCGTCCCGCTCGACGCCTTCGCCATCGCGGCGACCGCTCCGGCGCCCACCCCGTTCGCCGACGACTTCGTCGAGAACTTCAACACGACGGCCAACCTCGACCAGCTGGTCGCCTTCGCCGAGCCTCGCGCCGAGTGGGGCCAGGGCGAGCTGCGCGCGGCGTTCTCCTTCCCCGGCACGGGCGGCTCGACCGGTGACTTCGACTGGCGCGTCCCGACCCAGGACGTCGAGATCATCAACACCACGTTCGACACCATCCGCGGCGGGCCGGGCTTCACGCCCCAGTTCGACCTCCCCGTCGTGGGCGGCGTGATCGACGTCAACAACCTCGAGATCCCGGCGGGTGCCGAGATCCGCGCCATCGGCCCCAACCCCCTGACGATCTACGCGTCGGGCACCGTGCGCATCGAGGGCACGATCAACGTCAGCGGCGAGGGCAACCTCGGCGCCAACACGGTCGGCACCGCCAACACCGCCGAGTCGGGCTCGCCCGGACGCGCGGGGGGTGGCAACGGCGGCGACGCCAGCGGCCTCACGACCATCTCCACGCCGGTGGGTGACACCGGCGCGGGGCCGTTCCAGCGCCTGAACGGCGGCGGCACGGGCGGCGAGTCCGGCTGGGGCTCGACCGGTGGCAACGAGGGCCGGCGCGGCGCCGGCGCGGGCGGCGGGCGCTTCGGTCCCAACCAGCTCAACCAGGGCAACAGCGGCACCGACGTGTTCGACCAGACCGCGCTGGGCCTGGACGCCGAGAACGGCTTCCCGTCCTCCGGCGGCTCGCCGCCGACCGAGAACGGGGCCTTCGACGGCACCCAGATGGGGCACTACGACGCCGACGGCGCCCAGGGTGGCCTGGTCGGCGGCTCGCCGTTCTCCGACCAGAGCTCGACCAACGACTTCTTCGGTCGCCAGTACGACCCGCTCACCATGACCGTGACCCAGGGCGAGCTGCTGCAGCTCTCCGCGGGCGCGGGCGGCGGCGGCGGCGGCGACGCGGTCAGCTGCCCCGGCTCGAGCTGCGTGTTCCCGCCGCCGTGGAACCCGGCCACCAACCAGAAGGGTGGCGCCGGCGGCGGCGGCAGCGGCAGCGTGGTGATCGTGGCCCTCGGCGACGTGATCTTCGCCGGCCAGGGCCAGATCCGCGCCCGCGGCGGCTTCGGCGGCCACGGCGAGTCGGTCGGCAACTTCATGTGGATCGGCGGCGGCGGCGGCGGCGGCTCCGGCGGCCACGTCATCATCCAGACCGCCGGTCGGATCGACTTCACGGGCATGGCCCAGAACCGCACCGCCATCATCGCCACGGGCGGTCAGGGCGCGGCGGGTCGCAACAACCAGGGCGGCGCGAACCAGTTCGGCGAGGACAACATCCCGACCATGGACGCCTGCTGGGAGACCGGCGCGAACTCGCAGTGCTTCGGGTTCGTCCAGGGCGCGGGCGGCGACGGCGGCCCGGGCGTCATCCAGCTGCACGCCGAGGGCGGTCTCCTCGACATCCTGCTGCCCGGCGGCACGACGCTCGACGACCTGGCCTCCCCGAACGCGCAGGCGCCGCTGATCCCCGTCGTGGGCAAGCGCTCGCGGGCGCAGTCCGACTGGATCCCGCTCGGCCTGGGTGGCTTCCGGTCCATGATGGCGGGCTTCACGCCGCCGACCTTCTCGTTCGGCGGGACGGACCCGATGACCGGGCTCGTGATGACCAACAACCAGATGGTCACGCCGATCTCTCCGCCCGTCCTGGGACCGGCCATGCTCGCGGCGGCGCCGACGCTGCCCTACATCGACCCGGCGGACGACCGCACGCTGGTGATGGACTCCAGCTCGCTGTCGCCCGAGCAGATGCAGAACCCGAGCCTGCTGAAGCGCTTCGTCGTGAACCTGTTCCAGACGGGGAACCCGAGCAACGACATGGACTTCGAGATCGTCGCGGCCACCGTCGACACGATGGCGGGCGAGGCTCGGCTGACCGTCTCGGCGAGCGGGCCGGCGCTGGACTCGTTCCAGCCCCTGGGCACGGTGTCGGCGCAGGTCTACCAGACGTTCTTCGTGGTGGAGACGGACGGCGTCGTGAACTCGCTGCCGGACACGGCCTCGATCACCATCCAGTTCGAGGCCACCACGGCCAGCGTGCTCGGCCAGCCGATCGACCCGGTGACGCCGATGTTCACGCCCGACATCACGACCCTGAACGACGGCACGGACTACCGCTTCCTGCGGTTCCAGGTGCTCTTCGACATCGATACGATGACGCAGGGCCTCGGCCTGGACTCCCCGCAGCCCGGGCTGCGCTTCCTGCGCCTGCCGTTCGCGTACTAGCCGGCCCGGCCGGGCGCCGCCCCGGCGCGCCCTCCACGGCCGCGAACCGCGCCCCGTCCGCCTCCACCGGAGCGGGCGGGGCGCGGCGCGTTCCGGGCGAGCGCCCGCGGGCCCGCTTGCGCCGGACCCGGGGTGGAATCGCGCCGCGCGGGAGGGTTCCATGAGCCGGTGACAGCTCCCTCCCGCGTGGGTCGGTGGATCGCGCTCCTGGCCGGGCTCCTCGCGGCCTGCGGGGCCGAGGTCGAGGCGCCGCGGGTCCTGACGCTCGTCCAGGTGCGCCCGGCGAACCCCGAGGCCGTGTTCCTGAACGAGCCGATCGTGTTCCACTTCTCCGAGGACCTCGACCCGTCCTCGGTCACCTCCGCGAGCCTCGCGGTGACCGGCCCCGACGGCGAGCGGGCGCGCGGCGAGTTCGAGGTGGCGGGCAGCCAGGTGCGCTTCGTCCCCGCGCCCGTGCTCGCGGCCGCGCTCGACGACGGCGGGTTCCTGCCGGGGCGGCGCTACCGCGCGGTGCTGGCCGGCTTCCCCCGCCCGGACGCGCTGCGCGGGCGCAGCGGCGCGCCGCTCGAGCGCTCGCTCGAGTGGAGGTTCCGCGCCGCGGACCGCGACTCCCCGTCGGGCCTCTTCGTCGACCGCACGCCCGGCACCCCGCTGGCGCTGCAGCTGGCCCCCGGCGCCGGGCGCATCGGCCCCGCGGAGCCGATCTCGATCGTCGGGCAGGAGCCGGTCGACCCCTCGACGGTCTCCGCCGAGGACTTCGTGCTCCAGCCGGTGCTCACGACGCGGCCGCGGCCCGAGCTCGGCGACCCCGTGCCGCTCCTGGCGCTGCTGCGCGACAACCGCGAGCGCCGCTTCGCGTCGACGCGGCCCGGCATGCACCTGGAGCTGCGCCCGCGCATCCCGCTCGAGCCGGGGCTGTACCAGCTGCGCCTCGACCCGGAGCGCTTCGGCCTGCAGGACCTCGGCGGGAACCGCGCCTTCGTCCGCGGGCTCGGGCCGGGGCAGGTCCACGTGGTCGAGGTCGTCGAGCGGCCCAGCGAGTCCCAGAGCGGCACGTACCGCGAGTCGTTCCTCGACCCCGCGACCGCCTCCACCGCCCGCGTGCCCGGCGCGGACGGCGCCGCCTGGTGGGGGGGCACCGGGCGGGTCGAGGTGCGCTACCCGCGGGCGGCGGGCGACGGCGCCGACGGCGCCACGGTGCTCGGAGCGGTCGAGGAGCGCCGCGACGTGCGGGCCACGCGCCTCGAGCTCCCCGCCGGCGGGCGCTGCGAGCTCGCGCGCGAGCCCGGGCTGGTGGTCCTGCGCGCCCAGGGCTCGCTGGAGATCGACGGCACCCTCGTGCGCGGCGCCGTGGGGCCGCCGGACTGGATCCGGCCCTCCGAGGGGCCGCCGCGCACCCTGACGAGCTGGCTGGAGGACGCGGCCGCTTCGGAGTCGAGCTGGACCGTGCTCGTCGCCGGGGGCGACCTGCTGGTGCGCGGCGAGCTGCGCGTGGCGGGGCCGCTCCTGCTGGTCGCGGGGGGCCGGATCCGCAACAGCGGGACGATCACGTCGGCGCAGGAGGACGGGGTGTTCCGCCTGCGGGAGGGCGGCGGGGGAGGGTTGCTGGCCCACGAGGCGCCCCTGGTCGTGGATCCGCCTCAAGCGAACCCCCTCCGCGAGCCGTTGACGTTCTCCGTGCTCTCCGCGCCCCTTCCCCCGAGCGGCGGCGTGCGCCGCTGGCGTCCGCGCGTGAACGTCGGCGGCCACGCGGGCGCCGGGTCGTACCGCGTGCGCTTCCTGCACGTCGACGACGTGCCCGGCCTCGGCGACCCCGCGCCCCGCGGCGTGGACTACCCGGCCGCCCTCGACGCCGACCGCTCGCTGCGCCTCTGGATCGAGCTCCACGTGCCGCCCTCCGACGGGGCCTGGGACCCGCCCTGGGTCGACTTCGTCGAGTTCGCCTGGGACCAGCTCGAGGGCGCGGGATGACGGCGCTGGGCCTCTCGCGCGAGCTGTTCCTCGTGTGGTGGGGGACGATGGGCCTCTTCGTGGGCTCGTTCCTGAACGTCGCCATCCACCGCCTGCCGCGTCCGGACCTGGGCGTGAGCAAGCCGCGGCGGTCGTTCTGCCCGGGCTGCCGCCGGCAGCTGACGTGGCGCGAGAACGTCCCCGTGCTGTCGTGGGTGCTCCAGCGCGGGCGGTGCCGGGGCTGCCGGACGCGGATCCCGGTGCGCTACCCGCTGGTCGAGGTGCTGACGGCGGGGCTCTGGCTGCTGGCCGCCTGGAGCCTGCCGGAGGACTCCGTCGGGGTCGTGATGGTCCGGACGCTCGTGCTGAGCGGCCTGGTCGTGGCCACCTTCGTGGACTTCGAGTTCTTCGAGATCCCCGACGAGATCAGCATCGGCGGCCTGGTGCTGGCCCCGCTGCTTTCCCTGGCGGTGCCGGAGCTGCACGCGGAGTCGGCCCTGAGCCGGGCCTTCGCCGCCGGCGCGGCGCTGCCCCCGATGGAGCGCGGCGACGCGGTCATGCAGTCGCTGATCGGGATGATGGTCGGCGCGGGCTCCCTGTACGGGATCGGGCTGCTCGGGCGCCTGGCCTTCGGGCGCGACGCCATGGGGCTCGGGGACGTCAAGCTGATGGGCGCGGCGGGCGGCTTCCTGGGGGGGCCGCGCGTCCTGGTGGCGCTCGTGCTGGCCTCGTTCTTCGCCTCGCTCGCCGGCCTCGCGAACATCGGCCGGCTGTACCTGGTCGTGCGGCACCGGGACCGCGCCCGCGGGCGCTCGGGCGGGCCGGGGCAGGCCCTGGCGCGGGCGCGGGTGGCCGGCCGGTACGTTCCGTTCGGCCCGTACCTGGCCCTCGGGATTGGAATCGTGCTCCTCTACTGGAATGATGTGAGGGACTGGTTGCGGTGGTCCTGAGGGGACCGCCGCTCGTACCCGCGAGCCCACGTTCCAGACTCCGAGGGGACTGCCTTGAACACCAATCGAAGCCGAGCCTGCCTGCTCGGGCTGGCCCTGGCCGCCCTCGCCAGCGGCTGCGTGACCCAGGACCAGCACCGCACCGCCATGGCCGACCGCGAGTCGGAGATCCGGCTGCTGCGGGAGGAGCGCACGCAGCTGAAGAACCAGCTGCGCGACCTCGAGTACCAGCGCGACTCGCTCGAGACGTCGCTGGTCGAGGCCAACGCCCGCATCAACGACCTGTCCTCGATGCCCGCCGTGCAGACCGACGTGGACCGCTCGGCCTTCGCCGAGCTGGACCAGTTCGGGATCGGCTACGGGATGCGGGACGGTCACGTCGTGATCTCGATCCCCTCGGAGATCACCTTCGCCTCCGGCAAGGCCGACCTGTCCAGCAAGGGCCAGTCCGCGCTGCGGGCGGTCGCCAAGACGCTCGGTCGCGAGTACCCCGGCGCGCAGTACTGGATCCAGGGGCACACCGACTCCGACCCGATCAAGAAGTCGGCCTTCCCCACCAACCGCGACCTGTCGCTGGCGCGCGCGATGGAGGTGCTGCACTTCCTCGTCGCGGAGACCGGCGTCGAGGACAGCAGCTGCGTCGTCGCCGGGTTCGGGGAGTACGACCCCGTGGCGCCCAACGACTCCTCCACGAACAAGGCCCGGAACCGCCGCGTGGAGATCGTCGTCCACCAGGCGGGCTCCTGAGGTCGACCCCCGCGCGCCTCCGCGGCGCGCGGGCCGTCACCGGCGCGCCGCCGCCGCGCGCGAGGTCGCGACCGCCGCGCCGACCCCGGCGCGCCCGGCCGACCCCCGCGAGTCCGCGCGGGCGTGCTCGCCGTCGAACCGCGCGCGGCCCGGCTCCGTGGAGCCGGGCCGCGCGTGTTCGTGGGGTGCGGAAGCGGGGCGCGCCGCGCGCGCTGCCCGGACCGTTCGCGCGGTGCTCCGGAGGCGTGCGGGCGAGCAGGCCAGGGGGCGCGGCCCTCGTTGAGGCCTCCGGGCCGAGCGCGTAGGATGTCGCGCCCTGATTCCCCTGGCGCCCAGCCCGCGCACGCACGAGGCCCCTCGATGACCAACGCCCTCGAAGCCATCCGCAACGTCGCCTTCGTCGGTCACCCCGGCGGTGGAAAGACCTCCATCGTCGACGCGCTGGCGCACATGACCGGCGCCGCCGCCCGCAAGGGGTCGGTGGCGGACAAGACCAGCATCTGCGACACGGAGCCCGAGGAGCAGGACAAGGGCCACACGCTGCAGCTCGCCGCGGTGTACGCGGAGAAGGGCAGGACCCAGTGGACCTTCCTGGACACGCCCGGCTACCCCGAGTTCGTGGCGGACACCCAGGCCGCGATGTGGGCCTCCGACCTCGTGGTCGGGGTCGCCAGCTGCTCGAGCGGCGTCACCTTCAACCTGCGCAAGAAGCTCGACGCGGCGCTGCAGATGAAGCGCGGCCGCGCCATCGCCGTGACCCACGTGGACGGCGACAACGCCGACTTCGGGGCCGTCGTGGAGAGCCTCCGGGCGGCCCTGGGGGACGGGGCCATCCCCATGTACGTGCCCGACGCCAGCGGCGCCGGCTTCTCGTCCCTGACCCGCACGCTGCGCAACCAGGAGAGCGAGTGGCGCTCGCCGATGATGGACGCGGTCATGGACTCCTGCGAGGACGAGGCGCTGATGGAGCGCTACCTCGAGGGCGTCAAGCTGACCGACGACGAGCTGCACACGCACATCCCCAACGCCATCGCGAAGGGGGGCCTGATCCCGATCTTCCCGGTCCACCCCGAGTCCGGGCTGGGCATGGAGGAGATGCTCGAGTTCCTGGCCGAGTACGC
>JAUIDW010000477.1 GCA_030428395.1 bacterium
CCCCCTCCTGGCCCTCTCCCTCGCTTCCCAGTCGGCATCCGTCGGTCAGGAGCTCGAAGCCGCCAACCCCGAGGCTGCGCCCGGCCTCCAGCGGGAGACCTGGCTGGTCCCGAGGCCGGTGGCGGGAGCCGCCGGGGGGCTCGAGGCGGCCACCCAGACCGCGACGGTCTCGGTGGACGTCGACCCCGACGGCGACATGCCGCGCGAGATCGCCTTCACGCCGGACGGCGCGCGCGTCCTGGTCGTGCACCGCGACACGAACAACGTCGTCGTGCTCGACGCGGCCACGCAGGCGGTGGTCGGGACGGTGGACGTGGGCAGCTTCCCCGTGGACGTCGCGGTCTCCCCCGACGGGCAGTACGCGGTCGTTCCCAACGTGCTGTCGGACTCGGTCTCGATCGTGGACCTCGGGACGCTGACGGTCGCGGCGACCGTCCCGGTCACGGGCACGCAGCCCTACCGCGTCGAGGTCACCGCCGACTCCGCTTTCGCCGTCGTCGGCGTGATCAACGACGCGGTCACCTCGGCGCTCTCGGTGATCGACCTCGCGACCGGCACCGAGGTGCGCACGATCCCGACGGGCTCGCAGGGGGTCATCGGGTTCTTCTTCAGCCCCGAGGCCGGCATCGTCGGGAACATCTACACACAGTTCGCGGTCGCCTCCGACGGTCAGACGGTCGTGCTGCCCGACTCCGCGGCGTCGACGGTCGAGCTGATCGACTACACCACCGGCGGCACCCTGGCGTCGCTCCCGGTCGTCGCGGGGCCGCGCTCGGTGGACGTGCACCCAGACGGCACGGTGGCCGTGGTCGGGCACGAGTCCGGCGGGAACACGATCACGGAGATCGACCTCGTGGCCGGCGCGGTGACCGGGTCCTTCGGCACCGCGGCGCTGACGGCCCAGGTGATCCGCATCACGCCGGACAAGGCCTACGCGATCGCGGCGATCTCGAACAACGCGATCTTCGTCGACCTGACCACCGGGGCGACGACCGCGACGCTGTCCACGGGCTCGGTGGGGGACATCGAGCTGACCTTCGACGGCCAGTACGCGTTCGTCTCGAACTTCAACTCGCGCGTGATCGACCTGAGCCTGCAGCTCGTCGTGGCGACGCTTCCGCTGGCGCCCAGCTACGAGACGGCCGTGAGCCCCGTGTCGCACGCCGCGGTCGCGATCAACAACCGCTTCCGCGAGGACGTCCACTTCTACGCGACCAACGGGCCCGCCAGCTCCGTCCTGGGCCGCGTGGTCAGCGGGGTGCCGCCGGAGGGCGACTCCCCGCGCACCCTCGGGCTCTCCGGCGACGGCCGCACCGCCGTCGTCGCCAACGTGCTGTCGCGCTCGGTGTCGGTCGTCGACGTCGCGACGGGCACCGTCCGCGCGACGCTGGACAGCGGCGACCGCACGCTCGGCGTGGCCGTCTCGCCCGACGGGACCACGGCGGTGGCCTGCGGGGGCGACGACGACACCGTCACCGTGTTCGACCTGACCACCGACACCGTGGCGGCGGTCCTGCCGGTCTCGTCACGCCCGGCGGAGGTCGTGATCTCGCCCGACTCGCAGACCGCCTACGTCACGACCGTCGCCGGGACCGACCGCGTGCACTTCGTCCAGCTCGCGGGCGCCGCCAGCACGGTCACCGGCTCGCTGGTCACCGGGCAGATGGGCTCCACCCAGGCCTACGCCTTCGGCGAGGTCAGCGAGCTGGCCCTGACCTCCGACGGGACCGTGCTCGGCGTCTGCGTCAGCTTCGACGACGAGCTGCTCCTGGTGGACACCGCCACCGGCACGGAGCTGACGCGCGTCGCGCTGCCGGCCGGCGCGTTCCCGCTGAAGGTGGCCTTCTCGGACGACGGCACGCGCGCCTACGTCCTGAACGCCTTCGGGGACAGCGTCTCCGTCGTGGACGTGAACGGCGCGTCCTCGAGCCTCGTCACCACCGTCCCGGGCGTGGACGCCCCCAGCACGGTCGACGTCGACCCGACCGGGGCCTTCGTCTACGTCGGCAACGTCGGGACGACGCCCGCGCTGCGGGTGCTGGACGCGGGCACGAACGCATTCGTCCAGATCCTGCCCATCGGGGGCTCCGACGTCCGCGCGGCGAGCCTGGTGGACGGCGTCCTGCACGCCGCGATGATCGAGCCGGGCGGCTCGCACTTCCTGGCGCGCGTCCAGGCCGCCGGCGCGGCGAGCTCCCTGCTCGACACCACCCCGCTGGCCTCGACGCCCTCGGCGCTGGCCGTGTCCCGGCAGCTGCAGACCGCCGTGGCGACGTTCCCGGCCACCGACGAGATCGACGTCCTGCGCTTCCAGGAGCCCCGGACGTACTGCACGGGCAAGACGAACTCGGTGGGCTGCGTGCCCTTCATGACGACCGTGGGCTTCGCCAGCGCCACGGACACCGCGGCGTTCTCGCTCCGGGGCGAGGACTTCGTGCCGAACGAGAGCGGCTTCCTGCTCTACGGCACGAACGGCCGCGCCAACCTCAACTTCCACGGCGGGAAGCTCTGCGTGAAGGCGCCGGTCGTCCGCCTGCTGCCCCCGAAGAACGCGGGCAGCACCGGGACGCCGCCGTGCTCGGGCCTCTTCAAGCGCAACTTCAACGCGCGCATCCAGAGCGGCGTCGACCCCGCCCTGACCGTCGGCGCGCGCGTGAACGCGCAGTACCGTCAGCGCGACCCCGGGGACCCTGCCGGGTTCGGGGACGCGCTGTCGAACGCCGTGCAGTTCGTCATAGCTCCCTGACCGGACCGCGGCCGCCCGGGCCGGCGCCCTCCGGGGGCGTCCGGCCCGGCCGCGGCGCGCCGCGACCTCGCCGGCGGAGCTCGTCCGGGTGCGCGTCCGCGCGGCCGCGCCGG
>JAUIDW010000091.1 GCA_030428395.1 bacterium
CGCGCCGCGGGGCGGGGCACGGGAGTTGCTCCTGCGAGCGCTCCTCCCGAGCTGCCCCACCCCGAGGAACCGCCCCCCGAGGAGCCGTCCATGAGAACGCCGCTGGCCCTGCTGACCGGAGCGCTCGCGCTCGCCGTCCTTCCGTCCCTCGCCGGGGCCCAGCGCGTCGGCGCCGCCCAGCGCGGTCCGCGTGGCGTCCCCGGCAGCGAGTTCGGCGGGCGCGGCGCCACCACACCCCAGTGCGCGCGGCCGCCGCAGTGTCCGGGTCCCGCCGCCCCCGCGCGGCCGTGGGCCGGACCCGCCGGCACGTCGCCGTCCGCTCCCGGCCCGGCGACGCCCGGCGCGCCCGCCGTCCCCGGCGCGGCCGCGGTGCCCTCGACGCCGGCCGCGCCCGCCGTTCCGCTGCAGGTGCTCCCCGACCCGCGCTTCACGGCGACGCTCACGGCGGCGCCCGAGGCCGAGGGCTCGTGGCTCGCCTGGTGGGCGCTGCACGGCGAGCGCTACCTCGAGCGGCGGACCGCCCCCGTCTCGCAGGGCGCGACGACCTCCGGCGCGGTGCGCCCCGAGGTCGTGCACGCCGAGGTCCTGCCCGCCCTGCTCGCGGCGCTCGACGGCTCGCGCAGCGAGGCGCTCCAGCGCGCGACCATGACCGCGCTCGCGCGCCTCGGCGGCGCGCCCGCGGAGGGTGCGGGCCCGGGCGCGGAGCAGCTGGCGCGCGCGTTCGAGCGACGCCTGGCCTCGCCGCGCGCCGAGACGGCCGAGGACGCCGTGCTGGCGCTCGGGATCCTGGGGCGCGAGGCCGACGCCGTGCGGCTCGCCGCGCTGATCGAGCCGGAGGCCGCGATCGGCGCGGGCTCGGCGGCCGAGCGCGTGCCCGCCCGCCTGCGGTCCTTCGCGGCCTACGCCCTGGGCCTGGTCGGCCGGCGGACCGAGCGCGAGGACGTGCGCCGCTTCGTGGCGCAGCGCCTCTGGTCGGTCGCCCGCGACCCGCGCGCCTCCGTGCGCGACGTGCCGGTCGCCTGCGTTGTCGCCTACGGGCTGGTCCCGCTCGCGCTCGGCGGCGCGGACGTCGGGGGGGACTGCGACTCGCCCGCGCACTGCCGCGAGGGCCAGGTGCACGGCCTGCTCGACATCGTCGCCGACGACGACTGGGACGTGCTGGTGCGCGCGCACGCGCTGACCGCCGCCGCGCGCCTGGCCGCGGCCGATCCGGCGCCGCTCGCCCTGCGCACCGAGGTGGTCGACGCCGCCCTGCGCGCGCTGCGGCCGCACTCGCGCGCGCGCCGCGAGGTGCGCTGGAGCGCCGTGGTCGCGCTCGGCGCCGTCGCCGACGCCGACTCGGAGCGCGTCGACGGCGACGCGCGCGCCCGCCTGCGCGACCTGGTCGCGTCGGGCGACGACCTGGTCGAGCGCCAGCTCGCGCGCGTGGCGCTGGCGCGCGCCGGCGCGCGCGCCGGACGCGGCGACGACGAGCCGCTCGCCGCGGCGGACGACGTGCGCCGCTTCCTCGAGAAGCGCCTGTCGCGCGGCGTCTCGCGCGACGAGGCCTGGACGGCGCTGGCCCTGGGCGTCCACGGGCACGCCCTCGCCGCGGCGGGGCACCCCGCGCGCGGGGAGACCGACGCCGCGCTCCTCGACGGCCTCGCCGACGTGTCGTCGCCGGCGGACGCGGGCGCCTTCGCGCTGGCGCTCGGCCTGCGCGGCGCACGGGCGGCGGCGCCGGAGCTGCGCGAGCTCGTCGACGACGCCGCGCACGCCGACCGGCGCGGCTTCGCGGCCCTCGGCCTGGGCCTGATGGAGGACCGCGACGCGCTGCCGCGGCTGGCGGAGCTCGCCGCCGCCTCGCTCGGGCGCCCCGGGCTGCACGTGTCCGCGAGCTTCGCGCGCGGCCTGTGCGGCGACGTGCGCAACACGCCCGACCTCGTCGCGCAGCTCGCGGCCGCGGACACCACGCTCGAGCGCGCCACCCTGGCCGTCAGCCTGGGCCGCATGGGCGACGAGCGCGCCGTCGACGCGCTGGTCGCCGTCGTCGCCGACGAGGACCTGCCGCACGAGGCGCGCGCCGCGGCCGCGCACGCGCTGGGCGAGCTCGGCGATCCCGCCGACGCGCCCTGGTACCGCGCGCTCGTCGACGACCTGAACTACCCGGCGGCGCCCGGCTCGCTGCTCGGCGCGTTCGGCGTGCTCGACCGCCGCTGACGCGCTCCGGAGACCCTGTTCCTGTTCGGAGCCGCCGACCGCGTCCGCCGGGCGCGGCCGGCGGCTCCCTGTGCGACGGGCGCCTCAGATGCCGAAGCGGTAGCCGCCGTCGACGGGCAGGAACGTCCCCGTCACGTTGTCGCTCTCGAACAGGAACGCGACGGCGCGGGCGATGTCCGCGGGCTCGCCCTCGCGCCCCCGCAGCGTCGCCTCGCGGTCGGCGCGCGCCTTCTCCGGCGGGTAGTCCGGCGGGAACACGATCGGCCCCGGCCCGATGGCGTTCACGCGCACCGGCGCGAGCGCCTTGGCGAGCCCGTAGGTCATCGAGATCACGCCGGCCTTGGCCATGCAGTAGGGGACGGCGTCCGCCCACGGCCGGAAGGCGCTGACGTCGGCGATCGACACGATCGCGCCGCGCCCGCGCGCCTTCATCGCCGCGCCGAGGTAGCGCGCCCAGAAGAACGGGCCGCGCAGGTTGACCTCGAGCGCCAGGTCGAAGTCCTCCTGGGTCGCCTCGGTCACGTCCACGCTCGGCCAGATCGCCGCGGAGTTGGCCAGCAGCGACACGGGTCCGAGCTCGTTCGCGGCGCGCGCGCAGGCGGCCTCGATGGCGGCCACGTCGCGCTGGTCGGCGGTCACGACGCAGGCGCGCCGGCCCAGGCCGCGGATCTCGTCGGCCACAGCCTCGCCCGGGCCCACCGAGCGGTTCACGTGGACGGCGACGTCCGCGCCGCGCCGGGCGAGCTCGAGGGCGATCGCCCGGCCGATGCGGAGCCCGGCGCCGGTCACCAGGGCCGTCTGGCCCGCCAGGCCGGGGGCGGGCCCGGGGGGATCGGTCGGGTCCTGGGCTGCGTCCATGGTCGGGGGCGTTCCGGGGATCGGGAACGGGGGGAGCTCCGGGGGGCGTCCAGGCGGTGCCGGGGCCGCTCCCGGGGCGCGGGGCTCCGGCGGAGCCTCTCGCACTCAAGTTCCTGTTTCCAGTGTCGAAAGAAGAACAGGCCCCGGCCCGCCCGCACCCCGCGCGGCGGCCGGCGCGCCGGCATCCCCGGGAGGCACCGAACTCGTGAAGCTGGCCATCCTCGTCGTCGCGCGCAACCAGCCGGACTCCGTCCGCGCCCTGCGGACGCGCATCACGGCCTCCGTCTCGGTCCCGCACGAGACCTTCGTCGTCGAGTGGGGCACCGACCCCGTGGACCTCTCGCGCGCCAGCAGCCTGTGGCTCGCCGACGACGAGCGCCGCGGCGAGGCCTTCGCCCTGAACCTCGCCCTGCAGGCCGCGCGCATGGCCGACGACTTCGACTACGTCTGGGTGCTGCGCGCCGACGCGCGCATCGAGGCGGGCACGGACCTGCCCGGGCGCGCCATCCGCACGCTGGAGGCCGAGCCGAACCTGGGCCTCCTGGCGCCGCCGGACCCGACCGCCGGGACCGCCCGTCCCGGAGGGGGCGACGGCGGCTGGCGGCCGGTCGCGACGGTGGCCCACCCGGGCTTCTTCCTGCGCGCCGCGGCCCTCGACGAGGTCGGCTTCCTGGACCCCGACTTCCGCCTGGCGACGGGCGCGATCGACGAGCTGTGCTTCCGCCTGCACGCCGCCGGCTGGGGCGTCGCCGAGAGCGACGAGCTGGCCCTGCCGACCGACCCCGACCACCCCTTCGCGCACCCCGCCGAGGAGGCGGGCGCCCAGCGCTTCGCCCTGGCCTGGCTCGCCGCCAACCACGGCTCCGACTGGGACCGCGCGTTCTGGCGCGCCGCCGAGGCGCACGGCGTCGAGGAGGACCGCTTCGCCGCCCGCCGCGCCGCCTGGGAGCGCGCCGGCGCGGGCGAGGACGCCGGGCCCCCGGCGGGCGCGTCGCCCGAGCCGTGGCCGCTCGCGACCGACGCCACCTACCTGCTGTTCGCCTGGCCGGACTACGACGACCCGGCCGAGCTCGACGCCCTGGTCGCGACGTTCGTGCGGCCGATCCTGGGCCGCGGCGACGTCTGCCTGTGCCTGCGCCACGACGCCGCCGTCGACGGCCCCCAGGGGCGCGTGGTCGAGGCGCTGGAGCAGTCGTTCCAGCGCGCCACCGGACCGAGCAGCCAGCTCGAGGTGCTGCTCGTGGACGACGACCTGACCGAGGCGGACTGGCCGCGCCTGGGGCGCTCGGTGACGTGCGTGCTGCCGCTGCCCTCGTCGCGCCGCGAGCCGCGCCGCAGCCGGCTCGCCGACCTCGGGGCGCCCGTGGTGGCGACCTCCGGCGACCTCTTGGCTGCGATCCCGGGCCTGCTGCCGCACCTGCTGCAGGAGCCGCGCTACACGACCGACCAGCTCGACGAGGTCGACTGGGAGCTCGTGGCGCGCATCAAGGAGCTGCACCCCTGGAGCCACCCCGTCCACGTCGGCAACCTCGCCGTCGAGCCCGGCGTCGGCGCCGGGGAGCCGGCGGAGCGCCTGGCGCGCCGCACCGCGGCCCAGGCCGCGCGCCTCCTGTTCGACGTCTGCGACCGCGCCGAGCTGCGGGGCCGCTCCGTGCTCGAGCTGTCGGCCGGCTGCGCCTACTGGTCGGCGCGCTACTCCGAGCGCGGCGCCGCGCGCGTCGTCGCGGTCGAGAGCGACCCGCGCCTGCGCGCCCAGGCCGAGCTCTACTGGTCGCACAACCGCTTCCTGCCGGAGGACGGCTTCCGGCTGCTCGACGGGGACCTGTCCCGCGCCGAGACCTGGGACGCCATCAGCGCCCTGGGGCCGCACGACGTGACGCTGTGCCTCGGCTACCCGCCGGAGGTGCGCGCGCGCGAGGAGTTCCTGCGCCGCGCCACCGAGGTGACGCGCGAGCTCCTGGTGCTGGACCTGCCCGGTCCGGTCGACGAGGCCGCGCGCGAGTTCCTCGCCGAGCTGGGGCTCGAGGTCGAGGTGCTCTCCGACGCCGGCGACCCCGACCGGTCGACGCTGCTCGCGCGGCGCCGGGTCGCCGAGCCGCCCGCCGCCCTCCCCGCGGAGCGCGCGCCGCGCTCGGCGGCGAGGAGCGCCTGAGCGCCGCGGGTCAGCGCGGCCGCACCTGCGTTCCCGCGCCGCTCGTGACGAAGATCGCGGTCAGCGGTCCGTCCGCGTCCGCGGTCTGCGACACGAACTGACTGGGTTCCGTGTGGACGGCAGCCGCTCTGCCCGTCGCAAACCCATCGAGCGAAGGCGCTTGGGGTCGTGGGTCGCTTGCCGAGGGTCCTCCGCCCCCGCCCGGACCGGGCCCGGGCGAGCGCTCCCCCCGGTGGGGGCCCCACGAGGCCCCTGGCGGGGCCTAGGCCGGCCGCCTCGGGACGATTCCACACGGAACCCAGTCAGGTCGGTCGGGGTTCGGCATGCCCCGGGGATGGCCTCGGCGGCAGCGCGCCGCGAGGTGCGGGCGCCGAGGCCCGGCGGCCCGGCTCAGGACGCCGGCACGGGCACGGCCTCGCCGCCGCGGGCCAGGCTCGCGGCGGCGAGCTCGACCAGGCGCACCACGTCGAGCGCCGCGCGGGGATCGCCCAGCGGCTCGGCGCCCGAGCCGGCGCACTCGACGAAGTCGGCCACGGCGCGGGCGGACTCGCGCGCGCGCGAGGCGGGCGCACCCGCGGGCAGCGGGGCGGGCACGCGGGCCGGGTCGGGGTCCTCGCTCCAGTCGGAGACGACGCCGTCCTCGCAGACCACCGTGCCGCGGCGCGCGACGAGGCTGGTGCGGCGCAGCTCGACGAGCTGGCCCTGCTTGAGGACGACGCGCGCCACGAAGCCGCCCGACCACCGCAGCACGAGCGTCGCCGTGGTGGGCGCGTCGTCGCCGCGGTTCGCGGCGGCCTGCGCGGAGATCGAGTCGGGCACGCCGCGCAGCTCGACGACGGCGGCCAGCTCGCGCGGGGCGAGCTCCCACAGCACGTCGGCGGGGTCCCGCGTCGCGCGGACGGTCTCGAGGGTACGCAGCGCGCCCAGGCCGCCGGCGCGGACGCGCGCGCGCAGGGCCTGGTGTCCGTCGTCGTAGCGCGGGGCGTCGGCGAAGCCCAGCGCGAGGCCGCGCTCGCGGGCCCGCGCCGCGTGCGCGCGCACGCCCGCGCTCGTCCGCGCCAGCGGGGAGGCCGCGAGCACGTGGCGGCCGCGCTCGAGCGCGCGCCCGATCGCGTCGAGGCGCTCGTCGAGTCGCCCGGCCACGACCACGGCGTCGACGCCGTCCAGGAGCTCGTCCAGGTCGGGCGCGACGGCGACGCCGAAGGCGCCCAGCTCGCGCGCGACCGCGCCGTCGGTCACCCCGGCGAGTCGGGCGTCGGGGCAGTCGGCCACGGCGGCGGCCAGCTCGGCCGCCCGGGGGCCGGCGCCGGCCACGCCGAGGCGCAGGGGCTGGCCGCCGCCCCACAGGCGGGCGGCGCCGGCGTCCGACGCGGGGTCGGCGCCGTCTCGGGAGAAGGGCGCGTGCACGACCCCTCCCTATCGTCCGGCGGGGCCCCCAGCTGAGACGCGCGCGGCGCCGGGGCCGCGAGTGGGAACGCCCGCCGGGTCAGGAGCCGGCGACGAACGGGTCCGGCTCGCCGGCGGCCAGGTAGGCGGCGCGCGCCTCGAGGGCGAGCTTGCGGTACCGCTGCGGCGTGCGGCGCACGAGCTGCTCGTCGGCCTCGGTCAGCTCGCGCTTGACGACGCCCGGCACGCCGACCACCAGGGAGCGCGGCGGCACCTCGAAGCCCTCGCGCACCAGCGCGCCGGCGGCGACGATCGAGCCGGCGCCCACCCGCGCCCCGTCCAGGATGCGCGCGCCGATGCCGATCAGGCAGTCGTCCTCGATCGTGGCGCCGTGCACGGTGGCGTTGTGCCCGATCGAGACGCGCGCGCCGACGCTCACGGGGAACTCGTCGAGGGTGCCGTGGAGCACCGCGCCGTCCTGCACGTTCGAGTCGTCGCCCACCTCGATGCCGTGGACGTCGCCGCGCAGCACGGCGCCGTACCAGACGGACACGCGGTCGCCGAGCTTCACGCGGCCGACGACGGCGGCGGTCGCGGCGAGGAAGACCTCGTCGCCCAGCTGGGGGCGGAAGCCGAGGTGGGGGAGCAGGACGCCCATCGCGGCAGGCTAGCGGCGCCCGTGGACGCGGGGCAAGCGGCGCGTCAGGCGGACGCCACGCGCGCGCCCGCAGCGGCGGGGAGCTCCGCGGGCGAGCCCAGCACGGGCACGCCCAGGGCGGCCAGGGCGTCCGCGCGGTCGCCGTCCGCCCCCGAGGGCAGGCGCAGCACGCCGTCGATCGACTGGCCGAGGCGCAGCCACGGCCCCGGCGCGAGGGGCTCGGCGACGAACAGCACCTCGAGGCTCGCCTCGCCGTCCTGGTGGCGCGCGTACGCCGCCTCGACGGCGGCCTGGGCCTCGGCGAGCGGGGGGTCGATCCGCGGGTCGCAGCGCAGGCAGAGGCACGCGTCCGCGTCCCGCGCCAGCGCGTCGGTCCAGTCGGTCATCAGCACGTCGAGGTCCAGCGCGGAGTCGTAGCGCGGCCACGCCAGCCAGCGCCGGCGCGCGCCGGTCTCGAGGTGCCAGGGCAGGCCCAGCTCCGCGAGGCACGAGGCGCCCGAGGCGCGCAGGCCCGCCGCCAGCTCCGCGCGCCAGGTCACGGCGTCCAGCTCGCGCAGCGCGGTGGCGAAGCGGTTCTCGAGCTCGGCGGCGGCGCCGTCGGTCTCGCGCCCCTCGGAGTCGATCGCGTACAGGTCCAGGTGCGCCAGCGCCTCCGCGCAGTCCCGCCACGCCGCGAGCATCGGCAGCCGGTCGTCGACGAACTCCTCGAGCGTCTCCGCGTCGACGCGGGCCACGGCGCGCAGCGACCGGTGGTGCAGCGCCTGCGGGTGTCGCGCGATCAGGCGCCACGTCGAGGCGGCCAGGGCGCGGCGCGCGCCGCGGTAGTCCTCGAGGCGGAGCTCGCCGCGCCACGTCGCGCGCGCTCCGGCGTGGAACGCGACGAGGTAGCCCAGCCCCTCGAGGGCCAGCCCGAGCGCGGCGTCGCGGACGGCCCGGGTCTCGAACGTGGCGTCGAACCCGCCGACGGCGCGCAGGGCCTCGAGGGACACGCTCAGGTTGTTCGTGCGGAAGAGCGTCCACTTGCCGACCTCGCGCTCCGGCGCGGCGGGCGTCAGGAGCTCGCCGACGGAGGTCAGGTAGCGCGTGAGGGCCCAGCTCGGCAGCTCCGCGGCCGGCTCGGTCGTGCCGCGCACGGAGATCTTGCGGTCGCCCAGCGTGCGGTGCGCGCGCAGGTGCTCCTCGACGAGCGTCGGCGCCGCCGCGAGGTCGTCGTCGAGCAGCAGCGCGCGACGGCCGCGGGCCTCCTCCAGCGCGCGGTTGCGGTCGGCGGCGTCGGGCGCGCAGCGCAGGACCTCGAACGACCCCGCGGGCGCCGTCTGGCGCTCCAGCGCGGCCAGGGCGCGCCGCGCGCGGGCCTCGTCAGGACCCGTCGCGAGGATCACCGAGAGCTCGGGGGCGGCCGCCCCGCCCGCCGGCGCGTCGGCGCCGTCGTCCGCGGTCGCGGGCGCGGCGGGCGCCAGCACGGCCGGGCGGCGCTCGGGCTCGTACGAGGCGCGCGCGCACAGCTCGTCGTACAGCTCCGCGGCCGCCGCGGGCACGGGCTCCTCGCAGCGCGTCCGGCGCAGCGCGCCGTCGGGGAAGTCGCGGTCGACCTCGGCGCCCAGGGCGGCCTCGAGGCGCGGCAGCCCCGTCCCGTCGACGAGCTGGTCGTAGTGCAGGAACAGCCACGTGCCGCGGCCGACGTGGCGCAGCACCTGCGCGTAGCTCGCGCGCCACACCTCGAGCCCGCGGGCGAGCGACATCGGGACGCCGGCGAGGTACTCGGCCTGGCGGCACTCCTTGACGATGCTGCGCGCCGTGACCGCCGGGTCGCGGAAGATGCAGACGCGCAGCGCGTCGTCGAGGAACGGCTCCCACGCCGGCAGGGTCCAGCAGAAGCGCGGGTCCTTGAACGCGAACGGGCGCCGGGCGGCCAGGGCGGCCATGCGCCCGGCGAGCAGGTCGTCGGGGGCGTAGCTCGCCTCGGCGTCGGGGATCGCCAGCCAGCGCTGCCAGGCGCGCCACGCGGGACGGGCCGGCAGGACGTCCGCGAGCAGCGCCTCGTTGACGCCGTTGACGTCGGGCGACTCGAAGAACCCCTTGGGGTTGCTGGAGCGGGGCGGGTAGGGGCGGGCGCCCGAGAACCAGCCGGCGCGGGCGAGCGTGCCCGCCAGCATGCTGGTCCCGCTGCGTCCGGAGCCGAGGAGGATCGCGTCGCGCATGGGTCCGGGGGTGGCGGCGGCCGCCAGTTCCTGCCCTCCCTCTTTCGTGCGGAGCCCCCCGGCCCTTGAGAGGTGGGGTCCCGGCGGCCCGCGGCGCGCGGCGGGGTCCCGGATCCGGTCCGGCGGCGCCGCGACCCGCCCCCGGCCGGGCTTCGTTTCTCAAGGCCGAAAAGGCCTCCGTCGACGATGCCCCCGCAGGAGCCTCGATGCTCTCCCACGCCTCGATCGCCCGGGTCGCCTACGACCTCGCGCCCCTACCCGCCACCGCCACGCGCCTGGCGGCCGTCATCGGACAGCCCGACTGGGACCTCGGTCAGGTCGTGCAGGTGGTGCAGCTCGACCCCGCGCTGTCGGGGCACGTGCTGCGGTTCGCGAACTCGGCGCTCAGCGGCGCGCAGCGCGAGATCTCGTCCATCGACGAGGCGGTCATGCGCATCGGCCCTGGCATGGTGCTCGGTCTCGCCATGGGCGCGGGCGTGCGCACGAAGATGAACGAGTCCGTGCCCGCCTACGGGATCTCCGCGGGCGAGCTCTGGCGGCACGCCGTCTGCGCGGGGCTCGCGGCCGACGTCGCCCGGCGGCACTGCGGCACGCCGATCCCGAACGAGGCCTTCCCCACGGCGCTGCTGCACGACATCGGCAAGCAGGTGCTCGGGCGCTTCCTGGACGAGCCCACCGTGGCCGTCCTCGAGGTCGCGCGCACCGCCGGGCGCTGCTCGGAGATCGAGGCCGAGGCCGAGGTGCTCGGCGTGCACCACTGCGAGGTCGGCGGGCTCGTCGCGCAGCACTGGAAGCTGCCCAAGGTGTTCGTGCTCGGCATCACGCACCACCACGACCCTGCGCACACCCCGCCCGACGAGGACCCGCGCATCGCCTACGCCGTGTGCCTGGCCGACCTGGTCGCCCGGCGGATCGGCTACTCGACCAGCCAGGAGCCCGTCGACTGGCGCGACTGGCCCGACCTCCTGCGCGTGCTGGAGACCCGCCCGTCCCGCCTGGACCGCCTCTGCGAGGCCGTCGCGGAGCGCGTGGAGGACGTCATCGCGGCCTACTCCTGACCCCGGCGGGCGCGCGGCCGATCCCAGATCGGGGAGAGCCAGGCTCCCCCGGGGAATTCACGAACGCCGAAGTGCTTGGCGGCGCGCGCCCTAGGCCGCTGTGGATAACCTCGCGGGTCCGGGCCGGGGGCCCACTGCTAGCATCCCGACCACGCGGCTCGCACCGCGGGGGAGGAGACAGCGATGCACTCGGACACGGAGAGCTGGCGTCAGACGGAACGGCGGCGTATCGCGCTTCGCCAGCGGCAGCTCTGCCGCTTCGTCAGCCCGGAGGAGTACCGCGAGCTCCTCGTCTCGCGCCACCCCCTCGAGCGTCAGGACGACGTGGTCGCCGAGACCCGCGGACTGTTCGACCGCGACACCAACGAGCTCTTCCTGGTCGCGGAAGAGGAGCTGGGCTGAACCGTCCGGCGCGCGCCGGGCGTCTCGCCCAGCCGGGCCGGACCGGGCCCGACCCGGTCCGACCGGGTCCAACCCGGGGGCCTAGCTGGTCGCGCGGGCGCTGAGCGCCTCGTCGAGCGTCGGGAAGCGATCGCGGTAGCGGATGCGCTCCCACCAGCGCACCGGGCGCAGGTCGGCCGTCTCCGGGTCGACGACGTGCCGCTTGCCGCGGCGCGTGAGCAGCACGAGCTTGCCGTCGTCGCGCTGGTCCTCGACCACCCAGAACTTGTCCACGCGGTAGCGATAGAGGTCTCCGCGCGGGGCGGGATCGATGTCCCGCGCGCGCGGACCGGGGTTCTCGCTGACCTTCAGCTTCGTGAAGATCACCCACTCCCCCGGTTTGTAGTCACGCACGCTCATCTTCGGGTCCTGTCCTTTCGAGCGGGACGATGCCTCCACGCCCGAATCCATCATCGACCATGGTGCCGCGCGGCTGGAGATCGCGCAAACAAGTTCCCACGACGGGGCCGGGATTCGCCCTCCTGCGGCGCCCTGGCGGGAATCGGGCGCGTTCGCTCAGCGCAGCAGCAGCGCTTCGGCGACGAGACCGGGCCCGAACCCGAGCGCGACGCAGGGCGTCTTCATGCCGGCTTCACGAAGGCGCTCGAGGATCACGAGCACGGTCGGCGACGACATGTTGCCGCGCTGCTCCAGGACCTCGCGCGACACGCGCGTCGCCGCGGGCGGCAGGTCGAGCGCGCCGCCGACCGCGTCGAGGATTCGCGGACCGCCGGGGTGCACCGCCCAGCTCGCGACGTCCGCCAGCGCGCAGCCGTGCTCGCCGAGCCAGCGCTCGAGCCACGGCCGCAGGTTGGCGCCGATCAGGTCGGGGACGCGCGACGACAGGCTCATCTCGAACCCGTGGTCGCCCACGATCCAGGTCATGTCCTCGAGGCTGTCGGGGAACAGGCACGAGCCGCTGGCCACGAGCGTGGGCCCCGCCTCGCCGTCCTCCGGAGCGCGGCCGACCGCCGCGGCGGCGCCGTCGGCGAACAGCGCGTTGGCGACGACCTTGCCGGCGTCCCAGCCGTAGTAGAAGTGGACGGTCGGCAGCTCGACGGCGCACACGAGCACCCGCGCGCGCGGGTCGGCGCCGGCGAACGCCGCCGCCACGCGCAGGCCGTTGAAGGCGCCGTGGCAGCCCATGAAGCCGACGTGCGTGCGCGCCACGGTGGGGGGCAACTCGAGGGCCCCGATCAGGGCGGCGTCGACGCCGGGCGCCTGGAACCCGGTGCAGGAGACCGTGACGAGGTGGGTGACCTCGGGGCCGGCCAGGTCGGCCTGCGCGAGCGCGGCGCGCCCCGCCCGCGCCGCCAGCGGACCGGCCTCGCGCTCGTACACCTCCATGCGCGCCCGCGTGCCGGGCCCGCGGCCGTCCGGCTGCGCGGGGCCGAAGAAGCGCTGGCCGCCCTCGGCGTCCTCGAGCAGCACGCTGTGCCGCCGCTCGACGCCGGCGCGCCGGTACAGCGCGCGCAGGCGCCGCATGCGCTCGGGGTCGAACGGCAGCCAGTCGGACACGATCTCCGCGGCGCGCGCCTGGTCGATGGACCAGGGCGGGAAGGCGCTGCCGAGGCCGAGCAGGCGCAGGCTCACGCGCGGACCTCGTGTTCGCGGCTCTCGCGCGCGTGCGCGCGCTGAAGGGTCGCCGTGGCGTCCGCGCCCCCGCCAGCCCGGTGGCCACGACCACCGCGCGCGCGCGGACCGTGTAGCCGAACCGCGCAGGGGTTGCAGGCCAGGCGAGCGAGTCCTCGCGGTCGGCGTGTGGGGCGTCGCGCTCCTCCTCCAGGCGGACGAGGCCCGCGGGGGCGTCCGCCAGCGGGTCGACGGCGCGGACTCCCTCGCGCACGACGACTCCCGCGCGGCGGGCGGCGTCGAGCAGCCCGGCGTCGAGGCGCTCGCGCGAGAGCACCGCGCCGGCGAGGGGCAGCTCGACCGACCGCGCCCCGTGGCGCAGGTGCAGCGCGCGCAGCGGGACGGCCCCGGCCCGCGCGGCGAGCTCGCCCAGACCCGCGGCGCGCAGCGACTCGAGCGCCGCCGGCGCCAGGCACGAGCCGCACGTCTTGGCGCGCGGGAAGCGCGCCCGGTCGACCAGCAGCACGCGCGCGCCGCGCCGCGCCAGCTCGCGCGCCGCGGTCGCGCCGGCCGGCCCACCGCCGACGACCAGCGCGTCCCAGTCCTCGCGCGCCCCCGCTCGATCGTGCGTGCTCATGCGCGCCGGCGGGCCGTGAGCAGCCAGCGGAAGGGGAAGCGGCGGTCGACGCGCACGTCGAGGGGGGAGTCCTGCTCCGCGCCGAGGCCCGCGCGGCGAGCGAGCGCGGCGACCTCCGCGCGGGTGAAGGCGCCCTCGACCGAGCGCGGGCCGTCGACGTGGACGACGTCCGACGTGGTCAGCAGGCGGCAGGCGGCCACGGCCAGGGCCCAGCCGGCGCGCGAGCGCTCGAGGTCGTTCACCACGAGCAGCCGGCGCGCGCGCTCGCCCCAGGTCCGCAGGAACGCGACGGCCTCGTCCTCGTCGAGGTGGTGCAGGAACGTCGAGCACACCACCGCGTCCCACGTGCGGTCGGCGCCGCCGGCCGCGGGGTCCAGGGCGTCCCCGTGCACGAGCTCGACCTCGGCGCCGGCGTGGCGGCAGCGCTCCGCCGCGCGCTCGAGCGCGACCGGGCTGCCGTCCAGCGCGGTCAGCCGCAGCCGCACGCCCGCCCGCCGCGCGCGGCCCCACAGCGCCACGGTCACGTCGCCGGACCCGCAGGCGACGTCGAGCACCCGCAGCGGGCGCGCCGTCGGCTCGCCCAGCCCGTCCCGACCCAGCTCCCAGGCCAGCCGGCGCAGCGGGCGCCAGACGAGGGCGGCGCTCCCGCTCCACGCGTTCAGCCGCGCCAGCCCGTCCAGGGCCCGCCGGTGGCGCCCCACCTCGAGGTCGGGCTGGTCCATCAGCTCGGGGCGGCGGCGGCGGCTGGCGAGGGCGGGCATGCGGGGCCATTAGACCAGCGCGGCGCGGGGCTCCCCCGGGAGGATCCCCGCTTCCGCCCCGGTCCGCGGCGGCCCCGGCGCGGGGGTCCCGGGATCCGGACGTCTCCGCGGGGGCGCGCGCCCGGCGCGCTCAGGCCCCGCGGGGGGACGGTCGATGCAGCGGGCGTGAACCCCCGCCTTCGCGTCCAGGTCCTCGTGCCCCTCGGCCTGCTCCTGGCCGCCACCGTGACCCCCGCGGCCGCGCGCCTGCAGGAGCCGGAGGCGCCTCCCGCGGAGCCGTGCGGCCCGGTGCTGCCCCAGCTCGAGCTGGAGGACCTGCACGCGGCCCCGCGCGAGCACCTGGGCGGCCTCGCCCGCGTGCGCTTCCAGCTGCGCGGCGAGCGCGTCGACTGGATCCCGTACCTGACCCGCTTCGGGCCGGAGGACTACGCGGCCTTCGACGCGTGGAGCGACGGGCAGGTCCTGTGGGAGAAGGAGCAGTTCGACGCGCCGATCGCGACGCTCTACGTGCGGCGCGACTCCGAGGTGGCGCGCACCCTGCGCGCGGCCTCGAGCTACGCCCGGTTCGAGGCGTCCGTGCGGGTCGAGCAGCTCTTCCTGGGGCGCCCGTGGATCGAGCTGTTCGAGGTGGTTCCGCTGACCGAGGCCGTCAACGACGGGGCGCTGCTGCACGCCACCCGCGCGGTGCGCGCGATGGCCCTCGGCCAGCTCGACCGCGCCGAGGGCGACTTCCTCCGCGCGCTGGCCTCGAACCTGCCCGCGCTCGCGCGGGGGGACCTCGAGCGGCGGATCGACGCGATCGAGCTGCTGCGCACCGGGGCGTCCGGGACGCCTCCCGTCGCCCCGCCCCGGCGGCCCTCGACGGGGCGCGCCGAGACGCTCCGGCGACTTCGCGTGCACCGTTGAGGATCGCCGCGCCGCGTGCGATTCTCGCGGCGTGCTCACCGAGCTCTTCGTCCGCGACCTCGCGCTCATCGAGCGCTGCTCCGTGACCCTGGGCCCGGGCCTGAACGTCCTCACCGGCGAGACGGGCGCGGGCAAGAGCCTCGTCGTGGGCGCGCTGACGCTGCTGCTCGGCGGCCGCGCGCGTTCCGGGCTCGTGCGGCGCGGCGCCGACGCGGCCCTGGTCGAGGGGCGCTTCGAGCTGCGCGGCCCCGCCGGCGAGCGCGTGCGCGCCTGGCTGGCGGAGCACCTCCCGGAGGTCGCGGCCGACGTCGCGGAGTCGGCGGAGGACGGCGGCGCCCCGGAGCTGATCCTGGGCCGGCGCCTGTCGGCCGAGGGCAAGAGCCGCGCGCACGTCGACCAGCGCCCCGTGCCGCTGCGCACGCTGCGCGAGCTGCTGCCGCTACTGCTCGAGATCCACGGCCAGCACGAGCACCAGCGCCTGTTCGACCCGGCCGAGCAGCTCGCGCTGCTGGACGCCTACGGCGGGCTCGGGGAGTCCGTCGAGGCCTACGCGGCGGCGCGCGCGCGCTGGCGGTCCTGCGGCGAGCAGCTCTTCGCGATCGAGGAGCGCGCCGGCGAGCGCCGCGACCGGCTCGACCTGCTGCGCTTCCAGCTCGGCGAGATCCGCGCGGTCGCGCCCGACGCCGACGAGCGCGCCGCGCTCGGACGCGAGCGCGAGCTGCTGCGCCACGCGGGCGCGCTGCGCAGCGAGCTGGGCGCGGTGCTGGGCGAGCTGTCCGAGGCGGACGACGCGCTGCTCGACCGCCTGCGCCGCGCGCACGCGGCGACCGAGCGCTGGCGCCGCGCCGTGGCGGACCTCGGCGGCGTGGCCGAGGACCTGCAGGAGGCCGCGCTGCGCGTCGAGGAGGCGGTGCGCGGGCTGCAGGGCTTCGTCGACGGCGTCGAGGTCGACCCCGCGCGGCTGGAGGTCGTCGAGGAGCGGCTCGCCGAGCTCGAGCGGCTCGAGCGCAAGCACGCGACCGACGCGGCGGGTCTGGCGCGGCTCGCGGACGAGTTCGAGGCGCAGATCGCGGCGCTCGAGGGCGAGGAGGAGAGCCGCGAGGAGCTCGACCGCGAGCTGGCCGCCGCGCGCGCGGAGCTGTCGCGCCGCGCCGACGCGCTGCGCGCCGCGCGCGAGAAGCTGGCGAAGCCGCTGGCCCGAGACGTGCAGCGCGAGCTCGGCGCGCTGGGCCTGCCGAAGGCGCGCTTCGAGCTGCACCGCGAGGAGGCCGCGCCACGCCCGGGCGACTCGCCCAACGCCGACCCGCGCCGCGCCGCCTTCGACGCGGAGGCGCGCCACTTCGGCCCCCTGGGCACGGGCCGCTTCGAGTTCCGGCTGGCCGCCAACCCCGGCGAGCCGCTCGCGCCGCTACGCCACGTCGCCTCGGGCGGCGAGGCCGCGCGCATCGCGCTCGCCCTGCGCACCGTGCTGGCCGCCGGGGACGCCGGCCGCACCCTGGTCTTCGACGAGATCGACGCCGGCGTCGGCGGCCGCCTCGGCCCCGCGGTCGGCAACCACCTGCGCGCCCTGGGCGAGCACCACCAGGTGCTCTGCGTCACCCACCTGCCCGCCATCGCGGCCCTGGCCGACCAGCACGTGCGCGTCGCCAAGCAGACCCGCGGCGGCCGCACGCGCACGTCGGTCGCGACCCTCGCCGGCGACGACCGCGTCGACGAGGTCGCCGACATGATCGCCGGCGGCGCCGCCCACGAGACCGCCCGCGCCGAGGCCCGCCGCCTCCTGGCGGAGCCGGGCTGACCGCGCGCCGCGGCTCAGGGCGCGATCACGAACTCGGTCGCGTTCGAGAGGGCGTCGCCGAAGCCCGCCGGGTCGAAGGGGTCGCGCTGGCGCCACTGGGCGCGCACGGAGGCGCCGACGGACAGGGAGGGGTCGGCGCCGCTCTGGATGCGGGTGTTGAAGTCGCGCTGGAGGTGGCCCGAGCACGGGGTGGCGTCGCCGGTCGCGGTGCCGCCGGGGGTGCGCACGAAGGGGGCCTTCACGCAGAGCGTGCCGCCGTGGTAGGCGAGCGCCGCGCGGGCGCGCGAGTAGACGAGCAGGGCGGGCTGGCCGGCCAGGGCGTCGGCGGCGGCGATCAGGAACGGGTCGGCCGACGAGGCGCTCGCGGACCCCGTGGTGCAGACGAACGGGACGCAGCCCTCCGAGGTGGTCTTGCCCGCGCAGTAGGCGACGTTCGAGGGGTCGGGGAGCTGGAACGCGTACGCCGCGCCGCCGCCGGGAACGGCGCCGTCGTCGTCGGGCGCTCCCGCGACGAGCCAGCCGTCGCCCAGGGCCACCGTGGTCCCCAGCTCCGCGCCGGGGTCGGCGGTGCTCGCCAGGAAGCGGGCGCGCTCGCTCCAGGCGGTCCCCTGCCGCGCGAACAGGTACGCGGCGCCGGCGTTGTTCGCCGCCGTGTCGTCGAGCCAGGCGCCGACCGCGAGGGAGTC
>JAUIDW010000092.1 GCA_030428395.1 bacterium
CGTCGGCGCCCTCGACGACCAGGCGGTGCGGCGGATCCCACTCGGTGACGCGGTAGCGCACCCGCGAGCTGCCGAGGTCCTCGACCCACGCCGGCCGGCCGTCCTCGTCGGGCAGGCGCTCGTGGCCCTTCCGCATCGCGCCGGCGAACGAGTGCGCCTCGAAGTCCACCAGGGCGGCCCAGACCTCCGCCGGCGGCCGCTCGACGTCCGCGCGCAGCTGGGCGCGGTACACCTCCGGCAGCAGGAACCCGACGAGCGGGACGAACACGAGGACGGCCACGAGCAGGGCCAGCAGGGTCAGCCAGATCATCTTGCGCTTCCGTCGCATGGGGTCTCCTGGGGTCCGGGCGGCGCCGCGCGCGCCCGCCGGCGGGACGGTGGCGCGGGGCCGCGGCCGGCGTCACGGATTCCGGGGATTCTCCGGGGCGGGCGCCCCGGGGTCCGCCGCGGCGTCGGGCGGATCGGGACGGGCCAGCTCCTCGACGATCGAGCCCGGCAGCCGCTCGCGCAGGGCCGCCAGCGCGCGGTTGTAGCGCAGCGAGGTCGCGTTCGGCGTGGCGCCGACCAGGGCGGCGACGCGGTGGTTGGGGAGCTGCTCGAAGGCGCGCAGCACGACGACCTCGCGGTCCGCCGCGGGCAGCTCCTCCAGGCAGCGCGCGAGGTTCCCGGCCTCCTCCGAGCGCACCGCCCGCGTCCACGCGCCGGCCGCGGAGTCGGGCAGCCGCGAGGGCGAGGCCGCGGTTCCCGCCTCGCGCAGGCCGCGGCGGATGGCCCGGCGCAGCAGGTCGTTGACGCGGTGCACCAGCGTCGTCGAGAGGAACTTCGCGAGCGCCGGCGCGTCGCGGTCCCCGCGCGGCTCGAGGGCGGGCAGCGCCGGGAGCGCGACGGCCCACACGTCCTGCACGATGTCCTCGGCGTCCACCTCGCGCGCGAGCGACGACCCCAGGCGGTACCGCGCCTGGGCCAGCAGCACGGGCGTGAAGCGCTCGACCAGCCAGGCCACGCTGGCCCCGTCGCCGGCGCGGGCGCGGCGCACGTGCAGCGTCGTGGCGGCTCCGTCGGGAGCCCCGGACGGGGGAGCGCCGGCCATGGGGGCCATTGCACCACGCGGTCCGCGCCGCACGAGGGCCCGGCTGGCGGCACCCCGGAGGGCGGGGCATGCTGGGCCGCGAGGCGCGCCCGTGACCGACTTCGCCGAAGAGCCCGCGGTGGCCGCCGCGTTCCTCGCGCGGTACCTCGCCGACCGCGAGGCCGGCGCGGTGCGCGCGGCGGAGGAGTACGCCGCGCTGTTCCCCGGGTTCGAGGAGCTCGTCGCGCGCGAGCTGCGGGCGCTCGAGGCCGACGCGGACGCGGACGGTCCGGACCCGCGCCGCGACGGGGCGACGATCGGCCCCTACCGCCCGCTGCGCGAGCTGGGCCGCGGCGGGCAGGGAGTCGTGCACCTCGCCGAGGACGTGCGCCTGCGGCGCCGCGTCGCGCTGAAGGTGCTCGACGGCCTGGGCCCGGGGTCCGAGGTGCTCCTGGCGCGCTTCCGGCGCGAGGCGGAGGTCGCCGCGCGCCTCGACCACCCCGGCATCTGCGCCGTGCTCGACGCCGGCGCGGACGGGGGCCGCGCCTGGATCGCGATGCAGCTCGTGGAGGGCGAGACGCTGGCGCGCCGCCTCGCGCGCGCCCGGGGCGGCGCGGCGGGCGAGGGAGCCGCGCCGGCCGTGGCGACCGGGGGAGCCGACGCCGGCGACGAGTCCGTCGCGGCCGAGGAGGACGCCGGCTCGCCGCCCGTGCTGCCGCCGCGCACGCGGGGGGAGCTCGACGCCGCCGTGCGCTTCTTCGAGCGCGCCGCGCGCGCGCTTCACGCGGCCCACGAGGCGGGCATCGTCCACCGCGACGTCAAACCCGGCAACCTGGCCGTCCGCGCCGACGGCGCGCCCGTGTGGCTCGACTTCGGGCTGGCGCGCGACGAGTCCGACGACGACGCGCGCCTGACGCGCACGGGCGACGTGTTCGGGACGCCCGCGTACATGTCGCCCGAGCAGCTGCGCGGCTCGCGCCTCGACCGGCGCACCGACGTCTGGTCGCTGGGCGCGACGCTGTTCGAGGCGCTGACCCTGCGGCCGCCGTTCGAGGCGCCGACGCGCGAGGCGCTGTACCGCGCGATCCTCGAGGACGAGGCCCCGGACGTGCGCCGCCCGGCGCCGGCGGTCCCGCGCGACCTGGCCGTGGTCGTGGCGACGTGCCTCGAGCAGGACCGCGACCGCCGCTACGGCACGGCCGCCGACGTGGCGGAGGACCTGCGGCGCGTCGCGGCGCGCGAGCCGATCCGCGCGCGCCCCGCCGGGCCCCTGCTGCGCGCCGGGCGCTGGGTGCAGCGCAACGCGCTCGTCGCGGCGCTGACCGCCGGCCTGCTGCTCGCGCTGCTGGCGGGGCTGCTCGTGACGGGCACGCTGCTGGCGGAGTCCGAGCGCACGCGCATCGACCTGGCCGAGGCCGAGGCGGACCTGCAGGCGCAGCTCGACGACGTCGTCGCGGGGCGGACGACGCGGCGCGAGCGCCGGATCCAGGCCCTGCTCGAGGCCGGCTTCCAGGCGTCGATGGGCGCGCGGGCGGCGGACGCGCGCGCGCCGTTCGAGGCCGTGCTCGCGGAGGTCCCCGACCACGTCGCCGCCGTCGTCGGCCGGGCCTGGTGCGAGCTGCCCGACGGCGCCGCGGCCCTGGCCGCGCTGGACCGCTTCGGGCCCGCGACCGGCGGCCACCCCGACGTCGCCTGGATGCGCGGGCTCGTGCTCGAGCTGTGCGGCGACGCCGACGCGGCCGCCCCGTGGTTCGCGCGCGCCGGCGAGCGCGAGACCGACCTGCGCACGTACCTGCGCGGCCTGCGGACGGTGCAGGCGTTCGGCCCCGGGGTCGCGCCCAACGACCTGCGCGCCGGCCTCGCGCTGTTCCGCCGGGCGACGCTGCGCGCGCGCCGGCCGCAGTTCCACTACGTGCACTCGTGGCTGATGGCGGCGGCGTACCTGGGCGACGAGGCGGAGCTCGACGCCGCCGCGGAGCTGCTCGAGCACCACTGGCCCGACGCCTCCGCCACGCTCGAGGCGATCGGCCAGTTCTACGCGGCGCGCGACCCCGCGCGGGCCCGCGCGGCGATGCTGCGCCAGCTCGAGCTCGAGCCCTCCGCGGTGCCCTGCTGCGGGCTGGCGCACCTCGCGCTGCGCGAGGGCGACGCCGGGGCGGCGCGCCGGTGGTACGACCGCGGCGTCGAGATCGACCCGGGGTTCGCGCCGATCCGCTACCTGCGCGCCGAGCTGCTGCGGGGCGCGGGCGAGCTCGAGGCGGCCCGCGCCGACCTCCGCGCGGGGCTGCTCGCCGACCCGCGCTACTCGCCCGCCTGGACCGCGCTCGGCGCCGTGCACCGCGCGCTCGACGACCCCGCGGCGCTCGCCGCCGACGTCGCCGCGCTGGACCGCGCCGTCCCCGACGAGCTGCGCGGCCACGTGCGCGAGCTCGAGCGCCTGCTCCCCGCGCACGCGCCCGAGTAGCCGGCGCGCCCCGGGCGAGCCGGCGCGTGGCGCGAGCCGTTGCACGCGGGACGCAGGGCGGCTCTTCACGCGGTCCTTGCACGCGCTCGGCGCGTCCGCGGGGCGCGCGGACGCCCTCGCGCGGCCGCCGCGCGCGCTCGCGGAGCTCCGCGCAAGCTCCTGGAAGCACGACGCTTAGGGCGGCCCGGTGGCGCTGCGTGCAGCCCCGCGGCGCGTCCCTGCGCCGGAGGGGCCCGCAGGATCTGGCAAATTGGAAGGGCCGCGCTGCCGAAAGAGGACGGTGGGCGCGGCGCGACCGTATCCTGCTCCGAACCCCCGACGGAAGACGTGCCCGTGAGCTCCAGCGCGCTGTCCCAGCCAACTCTGGTCCTGAACAGGTCGTGGTTCGCGATCGCGACCACGAGCGTCCGGCACGCGCTGGTCCTGGTCTACACGGGCGCCGCGAAGGCGATCCGCACCGACACGTTCGAGGTGCACGGCTTCGAGTCCTGGGCGCGCCTCGAGGTCCGCGTCGACGAGCCCCACGTCTGCTCGGTCGACGCGCGCATCCCGATCCCCGAGGTCGTCGTGCTGCAGCGCTTCAACAGCGTGCCGCGCCAGCGGGTCGCGTTCTCGCGCCGCAACCTGACGCGCCGCGACCGCAACCTGTGCCAGTACTGCGGGCGGCGGCCGCGCGACTCGGAGCTGTCGATCGACCACGTGCTGCCGCGCTCGCGCGGCGGGTCGACGTCCTGGGAGAACTGCGTGCTGGCCTGCGCGCCGTGCAACCGCCGCAAGGCCGACCGGCTCCCGCGCGAGGTCGGGCTGAAGCTCCTGAAGAAGCCGGCCCAGCCGCCCTGGTCGCCGATTCACGAGGTGCCGCTCGGGCGCGTGCGGCCGTCGTGGGAGCGCTTCCTCCCCGCCAGCGAGCGGGGCGCCGCCGGCGCCTGAGGCGTCCCGCGGACCCTCGCCCGGGACGCTCCCGGGCCCCCCGGAGCCGCCCGCGCGGAAAAGGGCGGATTCCACGGAACCGGACCGCCCGCGCTCCTTTGAATCGAGTCGAGCCCCGGCCGGGCGCCCCCGGGCCCCACCGACCCGGCCCGAGGGCCCCGAGGATCCCCATGCGCACTCTCCTGCTGGCCGCCGGCGCCCTGTGCGGGCTGCCCGCGGCGGCCGACCTGGCCACCGACTACACCCGCCCGCGCGTCCTGCGGACGGAGACCGAGACGTCGTTCGAGATGGAGACGACGTCGTTCGAGCTCGAGGTCGACGGCGTGCCCGTCGACCACCCCTTCGGCGGCAGCGGCGGCGGATCGGACGGCCTGCGGCGCGTCGTGACCCTCGACCGCGTCGCCGAGCACGCCGACGGACGCCCGCGGCGCGTGCTGCGCACGTTCGAGGAGGCGGAGTCCAGCGGCACGGCGTCCTTCGGCGAGCAGACCTTCGAGTCCGAGTCGACCTCGCCGCTGTCGGGCACGACGCTCGCGATCGAGGTCGACGACGACGGCGCCGTCGACGTGTCGGTCGAGGACGGCCCCGAGCCGGACGACGACGCCACCCTGCAGGGCCACCGCCCGACGCTGGCGCTCGACGCGCTGCTGCCGGCCGGGGCGGTCGAGGAAGGCGACTCCTGGGAGGTCGACGCGGACGACGTCGCCCACGCCCTGGGCTTCGACCTCGGGCGCGCGCTGTTCCCGCCGCCCGAGCCGGACGACGGCGAGGGGCGCCGCGGCCCGCGCGGCGGCGGGCTCGACTTCCTGCGCGGCGCGGAGTGGGAGGGCGAGGCGACGCTCGTCTCCGTCGAGGACGACTGGGACGGCACGCCGTGCGCGCGGATCGAGGTCACGCTGTCCGCCGTGGGCGACCTGCCCGAGGAGGCCATGGGCGGCGGGCGCGGCCGCCGGGGCCGCGCGCTGTCCGTCCCGCGGCCGGCGCGCGAGAACGCCTACTCGCTCGAGATCGAGGGCTCGGTGTGGTTCTCGGTCGAGCTCGGCCGGCCCGTGGCGGCGGAGCTCGAGGGCGAGTTCGAGATGGAGATCGAGCGCGACATGACGCGCGGCGATCGCGAGATGAGCATGCACATGGTGCGCGAGGGCACGCTCGAGCACCGCGTCGAGATCACCGAGGAAGACTCCGAATGAACACCCCCCTGGTCGCCGCGCTCACCGCGGCCCTCGTCGGCGCGGGCGCCGCCGTCGTGACGACGACCCTGACGTCGGAGCCGGCGGCGAGCCCGTCGCTGGCCGCGCCCCAGGACGACCCGCGCGTCGGCGAGCTGGCGGCGGAGCTCGCGCGGTTGCGCGACGAGAACGCCAGCCTGTCCGAGCGCCTGGCCTACCTCGAGTCGCGCCCCGCCCGCGTCGAGGCCCCGCGCGCCGCGGCGGAGGAGACGGCCGAGTCCGTCGACGCCGAGACCAAGAAGCTCGTCGCGGCGATGACCGCGCCCGGCGCGGAGGTCCCGCCGGAGCTCGAGGACACCGTGCGGCGCGCGCTGAGCTCGATCCGCGACCAGGAGGCCCAGGAGCGCCAGCGCGAGGCCGAGGAGGCCGCCGCGGAGCGCGTGGACGAGCGCATGGAGGAGCTGCGCGAGCAGCTCGGCCTGACCGGCTACCAGACCGACCAGATGCGCACCGCGATGCTGGACTTCAACATGACGCGCACGCAGATCTTCCAGCAGGCGCGCGACTCCGGCGACTGGGGCTCGATGCGCGAGACGATGCGCGACGCGTTCAGCGGCTACCGCGAGAACCTCGAGCAGATCCTGACGCCGATCCAGCTCGAGCAGTACGAGGACATGGACCGCTTCCGCGGCGGGCCGCCCGGGCGCGGCGACGACGGCGGCGGCCGGCGCGGCGGCGGAGACGGCGACGACGGCTTCCGCGGCCGCAGGGACACCTGAGGGTCCGGGCGACTCACGGGACACGAAGCGGGCGGGGTCCGGACGTTCGTCCGGGCCCCGCCCGACTGTTCCGGAGGCGGTCGGCCTAGCTGTCGTTTCCAGGCACGTTGTTCACCCCGAGCCCGCGATCCGGGTCATGGGTGGATGGCAGTCGAGGCTGCCGTGAGGTCGGACGTGGTTGTAGTAGCGCAGCCAAGGAGGGAGCGCCAGGCGGCGGCCACGTGAGGAGCGAAACGGGCGAGCGTAGGCCCACTCCCGCAGGAGCGTCTGGATGAAGCGCTCGGCCTTGCCGTTGGTCTGGGGCCGGTAGGGCCGCGTGCGGCCGTGGCGGACTCCCAGGGCCTCGCAGCGCCGCCGGAAGTCCCGCGAGACGTAGCACGAGCCGTTGTCGGTCAGCACGCGCTCGACCCGCACGCCGAGCTCGGCAAACCAGCGCACGGCACGCTCCAGGAAGCCCGACGCCGTCGCGCCGCGCTCGTCCTCGAGCATCTCGACGTAGGCGACGCGGCTGTGGTCGTCGATGCAGACGTGGGCGAATTCCCAGCCGATGCCGCGGGTGCGGTGGTTGCGGATCCCGTGGATCCGGTGACCGACACCGCGGATGCGTCCCAGCTTCTTGACGTCCAGGTGCAGCAGCGAGCCGGGGTAGGCGTGCTCGTAGGAGTTCGCAGGCTCCCGCTCTTCGAGGAACCTCAGGCGGTTGAGGCCCAGGCGGACCAGCACGGCCGAGACCGTCGAGCGTGCCATCCGCAGCAGCCTGGCGATCTGGAAGGCCGGCAGGCGACGCTCGCGCAGGCTCTTGATTCGGGCGACCTTTCGCGCGGGCGTGCGATGCGGAATCGTACGCGGCGCCGAGGAGCGGTCGACCAGCCCCCGCAGCCCCTCCTCCCGGTAGCGCCGCAGCCACTTCCAGACCGTTCGGTGGCTGACGCCTCCGGCGTCAGCCACCGAGGCCACGTCCCAGCCCTGCTCCAGGACTCGACGGACCATCAGCTCGCGACTCAGGGGCGTGCTCTTCGCGTTAGCATGCAGCTTCACTCGTTCTCCTCGGGGTCTGGGGCTTGGTTAGCACCCCCATGATCCCGGGGAGATTCGAGTGAACAACGTCCCTGGACAAGACACCTAGCCCGCCGGCTCCACCGCGGTCCAGCGGTCGAGCCAGGAGAGCACCTCCTCGTGCCAGCGGATGCTGTTGCGCGGCTTGAGGACCCAGTGGTTCTCGTCGGGGAAGTACAGCAGGCGCGAGGGCACGCCCTGGCGCTGCAGGGCGGTGAACGCGGCGAAGGCCTGCGTCTCGACCACGCGGAAGTCGAGGGCGCCCTGCACCACCAGCATCGGCGTCTTCCACTTGCCGACGTGCTCGACCGGGTTCCACTGCGCGTAGCCCTCGGGGTTCGTCCAGGGCGTGCCGCCGAAGTCCCACTCGGGGAACCACTGCTCCTCGGTGGCGAAGTACATCGAGCGGGTGTCGAACACGCCGTCGTGGTTGACGAGGCAGCGGAAGCGGTCGGTCTGGCCGGCGATCCAGTTGATCATGTAGCCGCCGTACGACGCGCCCAGCGCCGCCACGCGGTCGCCGTCGAGGAACGGGTAGACGTGCAGCGCGTGGTCGAGGCCCAGCATCAGGTCCTCGTACGGCTTGCCGCCCCACTGCTGGTTGATGGCGTCGGTGAACTCCTGGCCGTAGCCCGTCGAGCCGTGGAAGTCGATGAAGACCGCCGCGTAGCCGGCGCCGGCGTAGGCCTGCGGGTTCCAGCGGTAGTGGAAGTGGTTCCCGAACGACCCCTGCGGGCCGCCGTGGATCAGGAAGGCCACCGGGTACTTGCGGCCCGGCTCGAAGCCGACGGGCTTCACGACCCAGCCGCGCACCGTGTGGCCGCCGGCGCCGGGGAACGTGAACTGCTCGTAGTCGCCGGTGCGCGCCGCGGCGACGCGCCGCGCGTTGACCGAGGTGACCGGCAGCAGGTCGGTGCCGTCCAGCTCCATCGACCACAGCTCCGCCGGCGAGGCGAGGTCGTCGTGGCTGAACACCAGCCGTTCGCCGGCCACCATCACGCCGCGGTTCGTGCCGGTGGGCATCAGGCGCTTCACCTCGCGCGTGCCGACGTCGATGGCGAAGATCGAGCGGTTCCCGAGGTCGTTCGCGCTGGTGTAGATCGTGTGGCCGTCGGGCGACCACGTGATCTCGCCGGCGCTGCGGTCCCAGCCGGCCGTGATCACCTCGCGCACGCCGGTGTTCACGTCGAGCAGGACGATGTCCAGCTTGTCCGCCTCGTAGCCCGGGCGCGACATGGCCAGGTGCGCCAGCACGCTGCCGTCGGGCGCGAAGACCGGGTTGCCGTCCAGCGCCTCGTTGACGGCCGTCAGCCGGCGCGCGACCGCGGTGCCGTCGGCCGGCGCCAGCCAGAGGTCGACGTTGGTCGTCCAGGCGGCGCGCTGGCCGTCGTCCTTGAAGGCCATGACGACGCTGGCGCCGTCGGGCGAGACGGCGAAGTCCTCGGACCCGCCGAAGGGCCGCGTGGGGCAGTCGGCGTCCATGCCGCGCATCAGGTCGACCGGCGCGGCGGCGCCGGCGGAGTCCCACACGAACACGTGCGCGCGCTTGCCGTCCTCCCAGGTGTCCCAGTGGCGGTACAGCAGGGACTCGAACACCATCGCCGAGGACGCCGGCTCGGGCGCGTTGTCGCGCGCCGCGGTCTCGGCCAGCGAGCTGGCGTCGGGGTACACCTCCATCGACAGCGCGAAGCGCCGGCCGTCGGGGAAGACGTGCATGCCGGTCACGTCGACGGGGAAGTCGCTGAGCCGCTGGGTCGCGCCGTCCTGGACGTCGACGCGCCAGACCTGGACCGAGCCCGAGCGCGTGCCCAGGTAGGCGACCGCGGTCCCGTCGGGCATCCAGCGCGGCTCGAACTCGCTGCCGCTGGCGGAGGTCAGCTGCCGCACCGACGTGCCGTCGACGGCCGCGAGCCACAGGTCGGTCGTCCCGCGGTTCGCCTCCACGTCGGTCGTGCGCAGGGCGAAGACGACCCACTGGCCGTCCGGCGACACCTGGGCGCCCGCCACGCGCTGCATGGCGAGCATGTCGTGGATCGAGAACGGATGGGCGTCGAGAGTCTCCGGCTGGGCGCCGGCCGTCATGCCCTCGGCCTGGCCGCCCGAGCGGCAGCCGAGCGCGAGCGCGATCGCGGTGCAGGCGAGCAGGGTTCGCATGGGGGTGTCTCCTCGAGGTCGAAGCATCGCGAGAGCCTACCCCTGCCGGCCGCCCCGTTGAATGCCGGCGGCGAGGCGGGCCGGTGGAGCCTCGGTCGCCAGGGGCGCCCCGCGGAGCGCCCCCTTGCCCTATCCTGGACCTCCGGAGGCCTTCCATGACGCTCGTCCGCTCCCTCGTCCTCGCCAGCGCCGCCCTCGTCGCCACCCTGCCCGCCGCGGCCCAGACCACGATCTTCGTCGACGGCGGCCGCGGCCCCGTGCCCGTGCGCCTGCCCGCGGGCCACGACCCGGTGCGGCCCGCGCCGCTCGTGTTCCTGCTGCACGGCTACTCGAACACGGGCCCCCAGGAGGAGGCCTACGTGCGCATCGGCACCCTCGCGGACGAGTTCGGCTTCGTCTACGTCACGCCGACGGGCACCACCGACCTGATCAACAATCCGTTCTGGAACGCGACCGACGCGTGCTGCGACCTGGCCGGGACCGGCGTGGACGACTCGGGCTACCTGCGCGCGCTGATCGACGCGATCCGCGCCCAGGTCGAGATCGACGACAAGCGCATCTGGATCACCGGGCGCTCGAACGGCGGCTTCATGAGCTACCGGATGGCCTGCGACCACGCGGACCTGGTCGCGGCGGCGGTCAGCATCTCGGGCGCCACGTACGCGAACGCGTCGCTCTGCATGCCGTCGGAGCCCGTTCACACGCTGGAGGTGCACGGAACGAGCGACAACGTCATCAACTACGGCGGCGGGACGATCAGCGCGCCCTACCCCGGCGCCGTCCAGACTGCGCAGACGTGGGCGACCTACGACGGCTGCACGCTGATCGTCGACACGTCCAGCCCGCGCCTGGACCTGGACTCCAGCCTGGTCGGCGACGAGACGAACGTCGACCAGTACGTCGACGCCTGCAGCCTCGGCGGGTCGGCCGAGCTGTGGACCATCCAGGGCGCCGACCACTCGCCGGTGTGGACGGCGCAGTTCCCGCGCCTCGTGGTCGAGTTCCTCTTCGCGCACCCCAAGCCCGGCGCCGTGACGTTCTACTGCACCGGCAAGACCAGCTCGGTCGGCTGCGTCCCCTTCCTGACGACCACGGGCGAGGCCAGCGTGTCGTCGACCCAGCCCTTCAACGTGCGCGCGAACGACGTGCTCGAGAACGAGTCCGGCTTCCTGCTCTACTCGTTCAAGCGCGCCAACCTCGACTTCCACGGCGGCAAGCTCTGCGTCAAGGCGCCCGTCACCCGCGTCCTGCCCCCCAAGCCCGCCAAGACCACCGGCTCCGCCCCCTGCGCCGGCAGCCTGACGCGCAACTTCAACGCCCGCATCCAGTCCGGCGCCGACCCCTCCCTGACCGCCGGCCAGCCCGTCGCCCTCCAGTGGCTCGCCCGCGACCCCGCCGACCCCACCACCTTCGGCGACAGCCTGACCGACGGCGCCCGCTTCGTGATCACGCCGTAGCAGTAGCGCGGCCCTCAGAAGCCGATGCGGAACTCCTGGGGGCCGTCGTCGGTGACGCGGATCGTGCGCTCGAGCTCGTCGCAGCCGCGGCGGGCGTGGACGACGTAGGTGCCGGGAGGGAGGTGCCAGCCCAGGCCGTCGGGGGGGCGGTCGTGCGCCCCGTGGTCGCGATTACCCGCGAGAGGAGCGCCCTCCGGCTCCGTCCAGATGGGCGCGATCGGCAGCGGGAAGCCCGCCGCGTCGGTCCAGCGGACCTCCCGCCGGTCGATGCCGTCGAGGCGGAGGCCGACGTGCACGCGCTCCTCGTCCAGGACGACCTCGACCTCGTGGGTCTCGCCGGCGACCAGCTCGAACGGCTCGGAGCGACCCCACAGGATCCCTCGTTCGTGCGTCCAGTCCCTGGCGAGGACGCGCGCCGTCCCGGGTGGGAGGTCTCCTAGCGAGAACTGGCCCCCCTCGGCCGTCCGGGCGGCATCGATCCAGAGGTCCTGCACCTCGCCCCGGTAAGCGATGTGGAGCCAGGCGTTCGCACCGGGCGTGCTGTCCGGCCAGACCACGCGCCCCTTCAGTCCCGCCCCACGTGCAAGGTCGAGTGGAATCTCGAGCCGGTCCCCATCGCCCAGGTCGAGTAGCGCGGAACTTGCGTGGCCAACGCCCGCGACGCCCAAGTGGCGCAAGTGCAAGTCGAACAGGCCCGTGCGCACGGTGCAGGTCGCCGGCGTGAGTACCTGCAGCTCGTACCGCCCCTCCCGTCCGCTCGCCGTGGTCGAGAGCCGCTCTCCGTCCGCGGATTCGAGCTGCACCTCGACCAGGGACATCGCCACAGAAGCCTCCAGCGTGCCCTCCCCGAGCCGCTCGAGCCTGACCGTCCCGAGGACCGTGGCCAGGCCGAAGGCGAGGTCCTGCGTGAAGGCCCGCACCGCGGGCACGTGGACGTCGCGCGTACCCCGCAGCGTCGCACCGGCCTGCGCCTCGCGGATGGACTGCTCGTAGCGCGACTCCAAGGCCGGAACGACCGGGTCCGGATCGACCAGGCGCCACACCTCGAAGGCGTAGCGCTCCGCGCGCGGCACGCGAACGGCGTAGCGGCCGCCGGCATCCGTGCGCACGGTCGCGCGGAACGGACGCTCCTCGTCCGCGGGGACGACGCGCACGCAGGCGCCGCCCAGGGGTTCGCCGCGCACGAGCACGAGGCCCGCGACGTGCACGCCGCGCTCGCGCTCGACGGCGGCCGGCCGCGCGGGTGCGAGCGGCCGTGGCGGCGGCGCGACGGGCGGAGAGCGCGGGTCGGGCGCCCGGGCGGACCCGGTCGAGGCCAGAGAGGCCCCATCCTGCTCCGACGACGCGGCGGCGCCGGGCGCCGGCGCAGCTTCCCCGGCCAGCTCCTCCGCGGGCACCTCCACCAGCCGGCGCTGCCCGCTCAGCGGCAGACGGACGACCTGCGGCGTGCCCGCGGGCTCCGCGGGCTCGGCCCCGCCCGCGGCGAGCCGCCAGGCCAGGAAGGCCAGCAGCGCAAGGGCGGCCGCCACCGCCGGCAGCAGGAACCTGCGCGTCGTCATGTGCGTATCGGGAGGCCGCACCCCCCGGCGGTCCGACCCTACCGCGGACGGGGCGGCCCATTCCCGGACCTGCGTGAATCCGCGAGGTCCGGCGCGGATCGAATCCACGCCGGGCGCCTCCGCGGGGGCGTCGGGGGCGAAGATTCGAGAGTGCACGGCGAGGTGTTCCGGCGCGAGCTCAGGGAGCGCAACCCCGACCCGGCGGGGCGGCGGTGGCTCTACGTGCCGTACGACCAGCTGTCGCTGCAGCTCGGGCCGCTGGCGGAGGAGGAGCGCGAGGAGCTCGGGATCGTGCTGGTCGAGAACCCCGCCAAGGCGCGGCGGCGGCCGTACCACAAGCAGAAGCTGGCGCTGGTGCTGGCGAACCTGCGGCAGTTCGCGCTGGAGGCGGCCGAGGCTGGCGTGGCGGTGCGGCACGTCGTGGCCGAGGGCTCGTACGCGGACGCGCTGGCGCCGCTGGCGGACGAGCTGGGGCCGCTGCGCGTGATGCGGCCGGCCGAGCGTGAGCTGCGCGTGGACCTGGCGCCGCTCGTGGACGACGGGCGCCTCGACGAGCTGCCCCACGCCGGCTGGCTGACGACGCGCGCGGACTTCGAGGAGGGCGCCGGCGACGGTCCGCCGTGGCGCATGGACGCGTTCTACCGCCGCGTGCGCCAGCGCACCGGGATCCTGATGGAGGGCGGCAAGCCCGCGGACGGCAAGTACAGCCACGACGCCGACAACCGGCTGCCGTGGAGCGGCGACCCGCCCGCGCCCGAGCCGCCGGGGTTCCGGCCGGACGACGTGACGAGCGAGGTCGGCGAGCTGGTCGAGGACCTCTTCGCGCGGCACCCGGGCGAGCTGGACCTGTCGACGCTGCCCGCGCGGCACCGCGACGCCCTGCGCGTCTGGCGGTGGGCGCGGGACGAGTGCCTCGAGCACTTCGGCCCCTACGAGGACGCGATGTCGACGCGCTCGAGCGGGATCTTCCACACGCGCGTCTCGCCGCTCCTGAACCTGCACCGCCTGCTGCCGCGGACGGTCGTCGAGGACGTGCTCGCGCTCGACGTGCCGCTGTCCTCGAAGGAGGGCTTCGTGCGCCAGGTCCTGGGCTGGCGCGAGTTCGTGCGGCACGTCCACGAGGCCACCGACGGCTTCCGCGACCTCGACGGCGCCGCGCCCGCGAAGTCGCCCGGCGACGCCGGCTACCGCGACTGGCTCGGCAAGTCGTGGCGCGGGCGCGCGAAGGCGGCGCCCGGCGACGGCGGCGCGCGCCCCTCGGCGCTGGACGCCCACGGCGCGCTGCCGGCGGCGTTCTGGGGCGCGGAGTCGGGTCTGGCGTGCCTCGACGGCGTCGTGCGCGACGTGCTGCGCGAGGGCTACAGCCACCACATCACGCGCCTGATGGTCCTGGGCAACCTGGCGACGCTGCTGGACGTCGAGCCGCGCGAGCTCGCCGACTGGTTCTGGGCCTGCTACGTCGACGCCTACGACTGGGTGGTCGAGCCCAACGTCCTGGCCATGGCGACCTTCGGCACCGGCCCGCTGATGACGACCAAGCCCTACGTGTCCGGCGCGGCGTACCTGGACCGCATGGGCGACGCCTGCGCCGGCTGCGCCTTCGACCCGAGGAAGACCTGCCCGATCACGCCGCTCTACTGGGCCTTCCTGGCGCGCCACGCGGAGCGTCTGGAGGACGTCCAGCGCATGCGGCTGCCGCTGCGCAGCGCGCAGAAGCGCCCGGCGGCGAAGCGGGAGGCCGACCGCGCGACGTTCGAGCGCGTGCGCGCCGCGCTGGCCGCGGGCGAGCGGCTCGCGCCCGACGCCTGAACGGCCCGCTCAGTTCGGCGCGTCGATCCGCTGCGCGCCCGGGGGCGGCGCGAAGGCGTCGTCCGCCGCGGCGGCGAAGCGCAGCTCCGTGAAGGCGCACTGGCCGAGCGGGTCGCCGGTCAGGCCCTGGTCCTCGCGCCAGCTCCAGATCGTCAGCTCGGCGGGCACGCGCAGGCCGTCGACGTCGACCAGCCCGTCGTAGGTCGCCGCGTGCGGGTCGACCTCGGCCTCGGCGACGCTCGCGGCGAAGGTCACGATGTAGGCCAGCGCCGTCAGGAGCCGGCTGTCCGGGTCGGCGTACACGACGTACCAGTCGTCCGGCGTGTCCCCCACGCCGTCGGCGAAGGTCAGCAGCGCGGCGTCCTGCGCCGCCCCCCGCAGCTCGCGCCGCTCGACCGGCCCGAGGCTGCTGCCGGGGTCGCCCAGCTTCCACGGCGCGGCCACGAAGTACGACCACGTCAGCAGGTGGAAGCGCACGACCGGCAGCTCCTCGGGCGGCACGCCGACGGCCCACGCGTCGGTGCCGTCGAAGACCGCCACGCGGCCGTCGTCCGCCTCGAGGCGCACGCGCCCCGACGCGGCGTCGAAGACCATGTCGGCGTCGAGCACCTCCGCGCCGCCGGCGGTCACGCTCACGTGCGCGTGCAGCGGCGGCATGTCGTAGAGGCTCGCGGCGCCGTGCGCGGCGGCGATCTCGGCCGCGAAGCCGCTGGGCTCGACGGCCACGGGGGTCGAGCCGCAGGCGGCGACGAGGGCGGCGAGGGTCAGGGCGGGGGCGAGGGTGCGCATGGGTCGGCTCTTCCTTCGGGGTTCGGGGGTCCGCGGGCGGGCGGGATCCTAGCCGGGTTCCGCGCCGCCGCGCAGCGAACGGGGCTCGCGGTCCACGCGGCGCAGCTGGGCCTCGACCTCGGCCGCCAGCGTCCGCACCGCGCGGCCGCGCTGGGGCGAGGGCGCGCCGCCGCCGCCCAGCAGCGACCACTCCGGGCTGGCCTTCGCCTCGCGCAGCGTGTCGGGCAGGCGCACGCGCTCGGTGGGCAGGTCGCCGAGGCGCAGCGGCTCGACGCTGGCGTGGCCGCGGCGCAGCAGCGCGCGCACCAGCGCGACCTCGCGCGCCAGCAGGAGCTGCAGCGTGGGGTCGCCCACGCGCAGCTCCGTGTAGCCGCGCACGCGGTCCAGCACGCGCTTGCCCTGCTTGCCCGCCAGGCCCCAGGCGGCGCCCAGGGCGGCGCCCGCCAGCGTGCCCGTGCCCAGCGACAGCCCGGCCAGCGCCAGGTCGAGCCCCAGCCCGACCGACGCGCCCGCCGCCGCCGCGCCGCCGGTGCGAACGCCGAAGCGCTTCAAGGTCTCGGGGTGGAACAGGTCCAGGCCCCAGTGCCCGTCCACGCCCGGCAGGTCGGCGGCGTCGTAGTCCTGCGGCGTGAAGCGGAACAGCTCGAGCAGCTTCGCCACCGCCGTCCGCTCGCGCTCGCGCACGCGGTCGCGCAGCGCGTCCACGTCGGGGCGCACGTCGACGTCGGGTCCGGTGCGCACCTGCACCGCGTGGGCGGCGACGTCGATCAGGAGCTCCGCGATCAGCCGCGCCGACGCGGCCAGCAGCTCCTCGCGGTGCCGGCGGCGGTCGGCGATCAGCTCGTCGAGCTGCTCGCGGTGCGCGTCGAGCAGCGAGCGCATCTTCTCGTACAGCCGCGTCTCGCCCTCCTCGTCCAGCACCACGGTGTCGAACTCGGCGACGGCGTGCATACTGGCGCGCGACAGGTGCTCGCGCCACGTGTCCGTGCGCGCCTCGTCGGACGCCACGAAGTTCAGCACCGGCACGATCGGCCGCGCGCACCAGCCCAGGATCTCGAGCTCGTCGCGGTGCTTGCCCAGCACGCGGTCGCGCGCGTCGAGCACGTACAGCGCCACGTCCGACTCGACCACCTGGCGCAGCGCCTTGGCCTCCTGCGCGAAGCGGCCGGCGGCCTCGGGCGACGCCAGGAACTGGCGCACGACCTCGATCCCCTCGCTGCGCCGGTCGCCGCGCAGCGCCTGCAGGTGGTCGAGCAGCCCGATCGAGTCCTCGAGCCCGGGCGTGTCGTAGAGCTCCATCACGCGCCGCCCGCCGACCAGCAGCGCGCGCCCCTCGACGTGGCGCGTCACCGCGGGGCGGTCGGAGACTTCGCCGAAGCTCGCGTCGCGCGCCAGGGTGCGCAGTAGCGAGGTCTTGCCGGTGTTCGTGTGCCCGACGACGGCGACGCGCAGCGGCTTCACGCGAGCCCCGCCTCGGCCCGGGCGGCCGCGAAGCGCCGCCGCTGCGCGTCCAGCCACGGCCGGACGTCCGCCGGCGCGCGCACGGGCGCGTCGTCGTCCTCCAGCGCGCGGTCGAGGACGCGCGTGATCGTGGTCTCGGGCTCGCCCTGCAGGTCGAGCAGCATGGCGAACAGCGCCGCCGAGCGCACCGCGTCGTCCAGCCCGGGGACCCCGTCGGCCTCGCCGGGCGCCTCCGCCGCGGGGGCGCGCCGCGGCGCGAAGGCGCGCACGGCCGCGGTGGTCGCGGCGCCCAGAACCGACCACGTCGGCAGCGCGGCCAGCGCCGCCGGCGTCACGAGCAAGGTCGCGGCCACGCACCCCAGCGCGCCCGCGGCGGCGCCGGCGGCGAGCCAGCGCGGGCTGGTCCGCAGGCGCGGGGGCAGCAGATCCAGGGCGCGCTCCGCCCCGCCGCGCAGCGCGGCCGGCAGCTCCGCCGGGGTCGACGGCGCCGCGGCCAGCAGCCGCGTCCAGCGCGAGCCCGTGCCGCCGTGCGCCGCGGCCAGCTCGCGCGCCAGCTCCGCCCGCCGCGCCTCGTCGGGGGCGCCGCCCCAGGACTCCGCGTGGCGCGCGATGCGCTC
>JAUIDW010000478.1 GCA_030428395.1 bacterium
CTTCGGGATGACCCTTGGCGCCGGCGCGGCGCTCGTGGGGGGTTGTGAGCAATTCTGCGGGCCGTGCGGGAGTATCGAGATCGGCCAGCTCGACATCTCGGTCGTCCCCTGGGTCGACTATCACTACCTAGCGACCCATCGGCTCGCCCGCGCGTTCGACAGGACGCGCGAGGAGTTCGACGCCAGCGCGCTCGCGCTCGCGTGGACCTACGGCGCGCTCGACCGGGGCGAGCGCGTGACGGTCGACGTAGACTTGATCCGCGCGCTCGAGCAGGTCATCGACGCCGACGTCGCGGAGCACGTCGAGGGCGGGCTCGCGGTGCTCTACACGCCCCCGCGCTGCCACGCTGACGCCGCCGGGGCGTTCGCGGCCCAGACCCTGTGCGAGCTCGAGCGCGGGTGCGGGGTAGCGACGCCAAACGAGCCGGAGTTCGCGCGCTGCCTCGGCCGCTGCGAGGGCGCGCCAGCGCCCGCCCCACTCGCTGCGGACGGCGACCTCGCCGCGCGCCAGGATCGCCCGGGCCGTGGGCGAGCCGCCGGCGCCCCCCCCGAGCCACCAGACGCTGGCGAGCACGAGCGCGAGCAGCGAGGCGACGGCCGCCACCGGCAGCCACCAGCGGCGCGGGGGCAGCGCGGCCGGTCCGGCCGAGGGCGCGCCCACACGCCGCGCCACGGCCAGCTCGACGCGCCGGCGGAACACGTCGGTCGGGACGACGGGCGCGTAGGCCTCCGTCAGGAGCCGCGCGAGGTTCGCGTCCAGGACGTCGAGGCGCTCGTTCACGCCGACTCCCCCCGGCGCCGCGCGACCAGCTCGAAGACGCGCGCGAAGGCCACGCGGGCGCGGTGCAGGTGCGACTCGGTCGCCTTGACGCCGCGGCCCGTGCGCTCGGCCATCTCGGCCACCGAGAGCCCGTCGACGTACTTGGCGACGAGCGCGTCGCGGTACTCCGGCGTCAGCGAGGAGAGCGTCGCGCCGACCAGCTCGCGCGTCTCGGCGCGCTCCAGCACCCAGTCGGGCAGCGGCTCGCGGGCGACCTGGGCGAGGATCGCGTCGATCTCGTCGTCCGCCTCCTCCAGCACGTCCTCGATCGGCCGCGGGCGGCGCCGCCGGCGCTCCGCGCGGATCTTGTTCCTGGCGATCCCGCACAGCCACGTGTGCAGGCTCGAGCGACCGTCGAAGTCCGCGAGCTTCTCGACCGCGACCAGGAACGTGTCCTGCACGAGGTCCTCGACGGTCGCGCGGTCGCCGCCGACGCGGTAGTGGACGAACTCGTAGACGCCGTCGAGGTGCCGCCGGCAGAGCTCCTCCGCCGCCGCGCGGTCGCCCGCGAGCACGCGGGAGCGCAGGGCCTCCTCCTCCGGGGACAGCAGGATCTCGGTCACGTCGCGGGGCCCTCCGGGAGCTCCCGCGGACGCGGTGCCGCCGCCGGCCGGCTCCCTTCGCGGATTCTCGCCCATTTCTCGCCCCGCCGGCCGGAGCGACCGGCCCGCGCGGCCCGCAGGCTACCCGGCGGGAGCCGCCCCCGCGATCCGCTCCCCGATACGGCCGGGTCGCCGGCCCGCGCGCTCAGCGGGGGCCGTCCCCCACCTGCAGCAGCGGGGTGAAGTAGCGGTAGTAGATCTCGAGGCTCAGGACGCACAGGGCCGTCGTGTAGCTGCGGTCGGCGTCGTCGTCGCCCGCGTAGGACCGCGCGTAGAGCGAGATCGGCTCCCACGAGCCGTCCCGCGCCTGCGCCGGCAGCAGGGCGTCCTGCATGCGCTGGTTCCAGGCCTCCCACGCGCGCCCGCCCAGCCGGAAGCACGCGAGCGTGCCGTAGTACCAGAAGTAGAGGTTGCCCCGCGCGCGGTACACGAAGTCGTCGTCGGACGGGCGGCGGTACGCCTCCGGGGCGCGCCGCAGCACGAACTCCCACGCGTCGCGCAGGTCGGGGTCGGCCTCGGGCTCGCCCAGCAGCGACAGGCAGAACAGCGCCGCGGGCGTCGAGGCCGGCAGCGTCGGGTAGTCCGAGCCCAGGCGCGCCGGGTCGTGGCTGTAGCGGAACCAGCCGCGGCGGTCGTCCCACGACCCGCGCAGGTAGTCGCGCGCGCGCTCGAAGGCCCCGCGCGGCACGTCCAGGCCCGCCAGGTGCGCGGACTCGAGCGCCATCACCTGCCACGCCGTGACGGACACGCGCGGCCAGGAGTCGAACGTGCGGTCGTCGGCGTAGTAGTAGCTCCAGCCGCCCGAGCGCGCGTCGCGGGTCCGCATCTGCTTCGCGAGCACGTGCGCGACGGCGCGCTCGAGCGGCTCGCGCAGCCGCGCGTCCTCCGTCATGGCGTAGCACTCGGCCAGGGCGTAGGTCGCGATGCCGTGCGAGTAGGCGGAGCCGTCCCCGAAGTGCCCGGAGTCGTCGTGCTGGCGCGCGAGCAGGAACTGCACCGCCCGCTCGGCGACGCCGGCGTGCTCGCTGTCCGAGCCGGGCGTGTGGCCCGCCCCCAGGAACGCCAGCAGCGCGAGCCCGGTCTTGCCGACGCGGACCTCGCCGTACTTCTCGTGGAAGTCCGCGCGCTCGCCCCACGAGCCGTTGCGGGCCTGGATGCGCGCCAGGTACGCGAGGCCGGCGGCGACGGCGCGCTCGGTCTCGACGCTGCCCCCGTACTCGCGCAGGGCCAGCGCCTTCTCCGGGCCGCTGCGGCTCTGGTACGGCGTCTGCTCCCACGAGGTGCCGGCGCCGCGGCCGAGCTCGGCGCGCTCCGGGGCGACGCGCTCGGCGGTCTCGACGCGCAGGCGCTCCGGCCGCGCCGGCGTCGCCGGGGACGCGAGCGCGCGCGAGGCGCCCAGCCGCGTGGGCCCGCGCG
>JAUIDW010000093.1 GCA_030428395.1 bacterium
GACCCACGTACTTCGCTACCTTGCTCATGGACCGGGCCTCCTGTGCGGCTCTGCGCCGCGGCTTTCTTTGGTTTGCCGCAACGTAACCCGCGTACCTCGGGAGCCCCGGTCCGTCCATCCCGTTTGACCGCCTCCGCGGGCCCTCGCCGCGCGCCGCGCGCACCGGCGGGGGCTCGCGGGAGGCCGTCAGGGCGCGATCGTGAAGCGCACGGCGTCCGACAGACCGTCGCCGAACCCGGCGGGGTCGGCGGGGTCGCGCAGGCGCCACTGCGCGCGCACGGTGCGCCCGGCCGTCAGCTGCGGGTCGGCGCCGCCCTGGATGCGGGCGTTGAAGTCGCGCGTCAGGCGGCCGGTGCACGGCGGCGCGCCGCTCGCCTTCGCGGTCTTGATCGGCAGGTAGCGCTGCAGCGGCGCCTTCACGCACAGCGTGCCGCCGTGGAACCCCAGGCTCGCGGGCTGGAAGCCGTACACGAGCAGGCCGGCCTCGCCCGGCAGCACGTCGTTCGCCCGGACCGCGAACGGCTGCGGCGCGGACGCGCTGGCGAACCCGCTCCACGAGGCGAACGGCACACAGCCCAGGGAGTTCGTCTTGCCGGTGCAGTACGCGGCGGCCGCGTCCTGGTCGAACGGGAAGGCGCCCATGTCGGCCACCGTCCCGTCGGGGTCCGGGGCGAGCAGCGGGTCGCCCGCGTCGATGCACGGCGAGCCGTCCTGCAGCCGGAAGTCCCCGCCCGCGGGGTCGACGAAGAGCGGGTCGACCGAGAGGTTCCCGGTCCCCGCCGGCGCGCCGCCGCCCACGTCGCAGTGGGCGAAGGTGCTCCCGGAGACGTCGCCGACGAGGTCGCCGTTGCCGCCGTTGCCGAAGACGACGGACGTGTTCAGGTCGAGCGAGTCCGTCGCTCCCTGGACGCGGATCCCGTCCCCCGGGTTGCCGGCCACCGTCAGGCGGCGCGCCGTGCACGCCGGCGCGGGCCGGGCGCCCGCGCTCGCCACGTACATCCCCGCCGTGGAGCTGCCCGCGACGAGCGCGCCGTCGAGCTCCGCCGTGAACCCGCCGACGGAGCCGAAGTCGATCAGGTTGACGCCGAACACGGCGTTGTCCACGAAGCGGCTGCGCGCGACGGTCAGGCTGGCCACGTCGTCCACGGTGTCCACCCGCAGCCCGACGTTGTTGCCCCGGCACACGGTGTCGGTGACGTCCACGTGCAGGTCCGTGGACGTGTCGCCGTCGCCCGTGGCGAACAGGAAGATCCCGGTCGTGCCGAAGTTCGACACCTCGCAGGCCTCGAGGGTGGCCGCGACCGCGCCCTGGGACCCGAAGGTCCAGAAGTAGAACCCGTCGCCGGAGCCGTCCTGGACGACGAGGTCGCGCAGCACGGGCGCCACCACGTCGAACTCCGCGCCGACCCGCACGCCGTCGATCAGCGGCAGGATCCGGAACCCCTCGACGCGCGTGATGCGGGACTTGAAGATGCCCGAGCCGAGCATCTCGAAGCAGGAGATCGAGAACACCCGCACGGCGTTCGAGGCGATCGTCGTCGCGCCCGAGCCGGCGTCGGAGACCAGCTCGATGTCCGCCGCCCCCGAGCCGAGCAGCGCGTCGGCCGCGTAGGGCGTGCTCTCGCCCCCGCCCGGCCCGTACGTGCCCGGGGCCACGTGGATCACGTGCACCCCGGTCGGGGACGTCGTCGGGACGCTGGCCAGCGCGAACGAGATGTTGCGCCACGCGGTGGCGGGCGAGAGCCCGTTGTTCGCGTTGCTGCCCGCCGTGGACACGTAGTAGTCGCCCGCGGCGGCGGGAGCGGCCAGGAGCAGGGCGGCGGCCAGCGCGCGCGGCGCGGCGTGCAGGAGGGAGCGGTTCGTCGCGTTCATGGGGGTCTCCGGATCGCCTGGGGGTGGTCGGGGAGGGGGCGCGTCGCGCCGTCGCCCCATGAGACGCGCTCGCCGCCGGACGTGGGGCCGGAAACGGGGACCGATCCTGCGACACCGCCGAGGCGCGCGCCGCTGCGGGTCCCGTTGTGGGATCCCGGGACCCTGGCTACGCTCGGTCCCTCCCCAACCCGCAAGGAGGAATCCGATGAAGCGTTCCACGCTGCGCCTCGCCGGCGCGTGCATCGCCCTGGGTACGGTCGCGCAGGCCAACGGTGTCGGGATCACGATCGTCGTGCAGGAGGGCGACGCCGTCGGCGCGCCGGCCTTCGGCAACGTCACGCGGATCGACAACGTCGCGGTCAACGCGAACGGCGACTGGCTGGTGGAGGTGGACACCGACCACGCGAACCTCGACGCCGACGGCGCGCTGATCGACATGACGGGCGTGTTCCTGCGCGAGAACGACGCGCTGCCGGCGCCGGCGGGCTCGAACCTGGACAGCTTCGACTCGGTCAACCGCAACGGCAACGGGGACGGGGCCTTCAACCTGTTCCTGGACAACACCGTCGGCGGCACGTCGGACGACTCGGGCGTGTACTTCAACGACGTCCTGGTGATCCAGGAGGGCGACGTCACGACCGCCGCCGGCCTGACGCCGGGCACGCCGTTCATCGGGTTCTTCGAGGCGACGCTGAACGAGTCGAACCAGATCCTGATCGTGGCCTCGATCGACGACCCCGCCATCGCCTCGACCACCGACCGCGCGCTGATCGTCGCGCAGGTGGACGGCGCGGGGAACCTGCTGTCGGAGACGCTGATCCACGCCGAGGGCGACGTCCTGCCCGGCCAGGTCGACCCGATCGCCGACTTCTCGACCAACGTGCACGGCACCGCGATCAACGCCGCCGGGGACGTGCTGTACGCCGCGGACCTCACGGGCTCGACGGCGACCGACGGCGTCGTGTACCTGAACGACACGCTGCTGGCGCAGGAGGGCTCGCCCTCGCCGGTGGCGGGGCGCAACTGGTCCAGCCTGTCCTCGGCCAAGGTCGACCTCGGCGACGGGGGCGACTGGGTCCTCACCGGGTCGCTCGACGGCGACACCGCGTCCAACGCGCTGATGGTCCGCAACGGGGCCAAGTGGGTGCAGGAGGGCGACTCGCTGCCCGACATCGCCCCCTTCACGCTGACGAGCTTCGGCACGGGCCCGGTGCGGATCGACGACGAGGGCAACGTGCTGTGGGTCGGCCAGTGGAACGACCCCGACACGAGCCGCGACAGCGGTCTGTTCTTCAACAAGACGCTCGTCGTGCAGGAGGGCGTCAGCCTGGCCGGCGCCGCGCTGATCACCGGGGTGCAGACGACGCAGGACGGCTTCGCGCTGAGCGAGAACGGCCGCTGGGCGGTGTTCGAGGGCGAGGTCGCCGGGCTGCTCGACGCGGTGTTCCTGGTCGACCTGCTGCCCGCCCCCGCGCGCTACTGCCAGGGCAAGACGAACTCCCTGGGCTGCGTCCCGTTCCTGACGCCGATCGGCACGCCCAGCGCGACGTCGACGGCGCCCTTCCGCCTGGTCGCCGAGGACCTCGTGCCGAACGAGTCCGGCTTCCTGTTCTACGGCTTCAACGGCAAGTCGAACCTGGGCTTCCACCTCGGCACCCTGTGCGTGAAGGCGCCGCTGGTGCGCTTCCTGCCGCCGAAGAACTCCGGCAGCGCCGGGGTCGCGCCGTGCTCGGGCGTGATCTCGAAGAACTTCAACAACCGCATCCAGGGCGGCGCCGACCCGGGCCTGACGTCCGGCGCGCGCGTCAACGTCCAGCTCCTGCAGCGCGACCCCGGCCTGGGCGACGGCTTCAACGACACGCTGACCGACGGCGTGCAGTTCACCATCTGCCCCTGACGGCCGGGGCGGCTAGCCGTCCGCCGGCCCACGGATCAGGGCGTCGGGGTCCAGGGGCGGGGTCACGTCGATCACGAGCGTGCCCCCTTCCCGGGCCTCGACGCCGTACCACTTGCCCAGGTCCTGGATGAGGGTGGCGTCGGTGACGACGTCCTCGAACAGGAAGACGCGCTCGACGCCGTGGCGCTGGATGGCGTCGACCGCGGCGATGGTGCTGGAGTCGGGGTCGCGGCGGCCGGACACGCGGAAGCTGCGCACGGGCCGCCCGAGGTGCACGGAGTAGTGGTGCCCGATGCTGGTCGCCAGGCGCGCGCCGGGCGGTACCAGCGCGGTCACCTCGGCGGCCCGGCGGGCGTAGGTCTCGTGGCGCGCCCGGATGCGGTCCCAGCCCTCGCGCGGGCGCGCGTCCCACAGCGCCACGAGCAGCAGGCCCGTGGCCAGGGCGGGGCGCATGGGCGCGCCGCGCGCCAGGCGCTCGAGCCCCGCGCCGAGGGCGCGCAGCAGGCAGGGCGCGGCCACGACGTACACCGGCAGCAGCAGGCGCTCGGCGAACCCGAAGTACACGCACAGCAGGGCGAAGGTGCCGAGGGCGAAGAGCTCCGCCGTGCCGCGCTCGCGCAGGCCGTAGAACGCCGTGGCGAGCAGCAGCAGCGCGGCGACCACCGCCTCGGGGGCCCCGAGCTCGGCCCGGCGCAGGCCGCTGCCGAGGGCCGCGACGCACTGCGGCGCCCGCAGGGCCACGCGCTCGCCGAACTGCTCGAGGGAGATGCGCGGCGAGCCCGGGTCGCCCTTGTCGACGTGCCACATGGCCGCCGAGTACGAGTGCAGCGGGTACTGGTCCGGCGGGACGGGGAAGTCCGTCGTCGCGTTGCGCACGCTCCACGGCGCGAGCGCCAGGACCACGCCCGCGGCGAGCGGCAGCACCTGGCGCAGCAGCACCCCGCGCCAGCCGAGGCGCTCCGCCGCCCCGGGCCCGCCCGGCTGTCGGGGCCGCAGCAGCCGCGCGGCGATCGCCGCCGGCGCCACCAGCACGTTCACGGTCCGCACGTAGGCGGCCAGGCCGATCGCGAGGCCGAGGACCAGGTGGCGCCCGGCGGAGCCCGTCCGCCCCCAGCGCCGGTCGAGCAGCAGCGTCGCGAAGAGCAGCGCGGTCGCCGGCATCTCCGACAGCGTCTGGTTGCACAGCGTCTGCCACGGCGGCGACAGCCACAGGGCCAGGGCCGCCGCGCCCGCCAGGCCCGCGCCGAGCCGCGGCCGCTCGAAGGCGAAGAACAGCAGGACGGCGGCGACGCCCCACAGCGCCACGTAGGCGTTCCAGGCGACGAAGCTCGTCCCGAACACCGCCAGCACGGGGACCAGCAGCACGGGGAAGCCGGGCGGGCGCACCTGGAACGGCTCGCCGAGGTACGTGTAGCCCTCCCCCGCCAGCAGCGAGCGGGCCAGCGACACGTACATCGACCCGTCGTAGGTCGCGTCGTACCAGGGGTGGACGAGGAACGGGAGGCTCGCCAGGCAGGCCAGGGCGAGCGCCGGCCCGATCCAGCGGGCGCCGTCCCTCGCCGGGCCCGCGCCCCCGGCGCCCGGGCCGGCGTCAGTCGCCATCGCTCTCCATGTGCGGCTCGAGCTGCACGCCGAGCCCGTCGGCGATGCGGTTCGCGTACGCATAGTAGGCGGCGGTCTCGCACACGGCCAGGACGTCGGCGTCCTCCAGGCCGGCGGCGCGCAGGGCCGCCACGTCCCGCTCCGCGACGGTCGCGGGGGCCAGGGTGAGCTTCTCGACGTAGGCCAGCACGGCCGCGCGCCGTGGGCCGACGGCGTCCGCGGTCCGCCCGGCCGCCCCCGGCGTCCACGGGTCGGCGTCGAGCCGCGCGAGCAGCTCGTCGTCCCGCAGCAGCCGGCGCAGACCGCGCCGGTGGTGGACGACTCAGTAGTGGCACCCGTTCAGGCGGCTGACGGCGTACGCGATCAGCTCGCGGTCGACCCTCCGCAGGCCGCGCGTGCCCGCCATCGCCGCCCGGTACACCGCCACGTGGGCCGCGAGCCCCCCGGGGTTCAGCGAGTGCACCCGCAGCACGTGGTCGACGCGGCCCGTCCCGGGGTCAGCGATGCGGGCGTAGAGGTCCGCCAGGGGCCCCGCGGCGTCGTCGTCGTCGATCGTGCGGATCCAGGCCATGCGCGTCCGGCTGCGCCGAGCGCGCGATTGTCCGGAGCGCCCGGTCCGCGCGCCAGGGCGAAATTTGTTCCGCCCCGACCGCGCCGCCGCATTCCCCGACTGCGCTTCGGAAGCGCCCGTTCGGGATCCGAAAGACCGGACGACCCCCGGGCCCCGAGCGCCCGGTCCTCGACGTCCAGATGTCCTCCGAGCGAAAGAACGAGCGCCCCTCGCCATGACCGTGGAATTCACGCACCTCGTGGCCCTGTGCCTGTCCTCCCTCTTCTGCGGCGGCCTGATCGGCTGGCTGTGGATCGACCACCGGCATCGCCAGGACCTGCGGTCGCTCGAGCGCGAGATGACCGAGCGGGTCAACGAGCGCTACCAGGCGTACCTCGACCTCGAGGCGCGCGTGGGCATCGTCGTCGCGCAGTTCGACCGCAACGAGGGCAAGCTGGCGAACCGGCTCAAGCAGCAGAGCCAGGAGATCGCGCGCCTCGAGACGGCGCTGAACGAGTACCACGGCCAGGCCGCCGCCCAGGAGGTCGAGCAGATCGGCTGGATGAGCGAGGACGTGGAGCCGTCGAACGAGCCCATGGTCTACGTGGACTCGCCGGAGGGCCTCGACGTCGACTCGCCGTCCTTCCAGGAGACGGTCATGGTGCCCGCGGAGGACGCGGAGTCGGAGCAGCCCGCGCTGTCGATGACGGCGTTCCACAACGTCCAGCAGGAGCTCGCCGAGTGGCAGGAGCGCGCCAACGCGCTCCAGCAGGAGAAGCAGGTCGAGGTCGAGCGCCAGAGCAAGCAGATCTCCGAGCTGACCGAGCGCATCCGCAACCTCGAGCCGCTCTCCGAGCAGGTCGAGCGCACCGGGTCCGAGGTCGACGAGTGGAAGGCGAAGTGCGAGCACTGGCAGCAGCGCTTCACGCAGCTCGAGGAGGACCGCGACGAGCTGATCGCGAACCTGGAGTCGGAGCTGGAGGCCCTGCGGCCTCTGCCGGCGCAGCTGGCCGCGTCGCAGACCGCCCTGCAGGACTGGCAGCGGCGCTACGAGGAGGCCGAGGACTCGCTCACGGAGCTCGACGAGCTGCGCACGCTCGTCACCGAGCTCGAGCCGCGCGCCGGCCGCCTGGACGAGGTGGACCGCAAGGCCCGCGAGTGGCACGAGCGCTGCCAGGAGGCCGAGGCCAAGCTGGACAGCGAGCTCGCGCGGATGGAGGAGCAGGTCGCCCAGCTCGAGCGCGCCCACGCCGTCGAGGTGCAGGGCCTGGGCGAGCGCGTGGCCGAGCTGGAGCCGCGCGCCGAGGCCCTGGAGGCCCGCGAGCGCGAGCTCGAGCAGGTCCGCACCGCCTGCGCCGAGCGCGAGCACGAGCTCGAGCAGGTCCGCGGCGTCTGCACGGAGCGCGAGCACGAGCTCGAGCAGGCCCGCGCCGCCTGCAGCGAGCGCGAGCACGAGCTGGAGCAGGCCCGCGCCGCCTGCAGCGAGCGCGAGCACGAGCTGGAGCAGGTCCGCACCGCCTGCGCGGAGCGCGAGCGCGAGCAGACCACGGAGGCGCGCGAGCTGCGCGACGAGCTGCGCCAGCGCGACGAACGCCTGGCCGACGTCCAGGCCCAGGTCACCGAGCTGGAGGCCCTGCGGCCGGAGCTCGAGCGGGCGCGGACGATGGTCGGCGAGCTCGAGGGCCGCTGCGACACCCTCTCCACCGAGCGCGACACCCAGGTGCGCGAGCTCGAGGAGCGCGTGGCCGAGCTGGAGCCGCTCGTCGAGGAGGTCGAGTCGCGCGGCGAGCTGATCCGCGACTGGCAGATGCGCTTCAACGAGCTCGAGGCGCGGAGCAAGTCCGAGGCCGACGGCCTGCGCGGCCGGGTCGAGGAGCTGGAGGGCCGTGTCGAGGAGCTGCGCGGCGAGCAGATGGTCGAGCGCGAGCAGACCGCGGCGCGGGTGCGCCAGCTGGAGGAGGACGTCGCCCGGGCGCGCGCCGAGCACGACGAGCTGCTGGAGCGCTCGACGGAGGAGGTCCGGGCGCTGGAGGCCGAGCTCGAGACCGTCCGCGGACGGCACGCCGAGCTGGAGGCCACGGCCGCGGCAGAGTCCGCCGAGCTGCGGGACCAGCTGCGGATGCGGGCCGAGACCCTGGCGGACCTCGAGCGCTCCCTGGAGGAGCTCCGCGGCAAGCACGAGGACGAGCTCGCGAAGTCCCTCGTCCGCCTGGAGCAGATCGAGGAGCTGACGGCGTCCCGGGACGAGCTGCAGCTGCAGCTCGACTCCACCCGCAGCTCGCTCGACGGGCAGCGCACCCAGATCGGGTCCCTCATGAAGGCCCTCGAGGAGAGCCAGGAGGAGATCCAGACCACCCGCCGGGTCGTCGAGCGCAAGAGCATGAGCTTCGAGGCCGCCCAGGCCCTGCTGTCCGAGCTTCGGCCGGTGATCGAGCAGCTCGAGTCGCGCCTCACCGACGAGGAAGGCGCCTAGGGACCGCGACCGCACGGGACCGCCGGGCCGGGGCTACTCCCCCGGGCCCGGCGGGGTTCTAATGGGGACGTTCCGTCGCGAGGGTCCCCATGCTCGGTGTCCCACACCGCAACCGGGTAGGGCTCGTCGCGCTCGGGCTCGTGACCTCCTGCAGCGGCTCCTCCGAGCCGCTGGCCGCGCCCGCGCCGGCGGACTCGATTCCCGTCGTCGATGCGCCCGCCGAGCCGCTCCTCGTCGAGGTGGCGGAGCGGGTGGGCTTGGACTTCGTCCACGACCGGGGCGCCACGGGGAAGAAGTACTTCCCCGAGACCATGGGCGGCGGGGGCGGGTTCCTCGACTACGACGGGGACGGCCACCTGGACGTGTACCTGGTCCAGGGCGGCCCGCTCGAGCCGTCGGGGGGCGAGCCGCTGCCCAACCGCCTCTACCGCAACCGCGGCGACGGCACCTTCGAGGACGTGACCGAGGGCTCCGGGGCGGGCGACACCGGCTACGGGATGGGCTGCGCCTTCGGGGACGTGGACGGCGACGGCTGGGTGGACGTCTACGTGACGAACTTCGGGCGCAACACGCTGCTGCGCAACCGCGGGGGCACGTTCGAGGACGTCACGGCGGTCGCCGGGGTCGGCGACACGGGCTGGGGCGCGAGCTGCGCCTTCGCGGACTACGACGCCGACGGCGACCTGGACCTGTACGTGGTGAACTACCTCGACTTCACCCTCGCCACCCACCGGTTCTGCAAGGAGAAGGGGCACCACGTCTACTGCCACCCCGACGCCTACGACGGCGTCCCCGACGTGCTGTACCGCAACGAGGGCGACGGCCGCTTCGTCGACGTGACGCGCGAGGCCGGCGTGTACGTGGGCGGCCGGGGCGAGGCCAAGGGCCTGGGCTGCGTGTGGTTCGACCACGACCGCGACGGCTGGCTCGACCTGTACGTGTCGAACGACTCGACGCGCAACTTCCTGTTCCGCAACCGGGGCGACGGGTCGTTCGAGGAGATCGGCATCCCCGCCGGCGTGGCCTACAACGAGTGGGGCCAGACCGAGGCGGGCATGGGCGTGGCCGTGGGCGACGTCGACGGCAACGGGTTCGACGACCTGCTGATCACGCACCTCGACATGGAGACCAACACGCTCTACCGCAACGCGGGCCCGGGCGGGTTCGAGGACCGCACCAAGGCCTCCGGGGTCGGCTCCGCGAGCGTCCGGTGGGTCGGCTTCGGCGTCGGCTTCCTCGACTTCGACCACGACGGCGACCTCGACGCGTACGTCGCGAACGGGCACATCATCGACAACATCGCCGACATCTACCCCGGCTCGACCTACGAGCAGCGGGACCAGCTGCTCGAGAACGTCGGCGGGGGCCGGCTCGCCGACGTCTCCGAGCGCGCCGGGCCGTGGTTCGCCGAGCTCCGGGCCGGGCGCGGCACGGCCTTCGGCGACTACGACGAGGACGGCGACCTGGACGTGCTCGTGATGAACTGCGGCGGGCCCGTCGCGCTGCTGCGCAACGAGGTCGGCCAGGATCGGGACTGGCTGGCCCTGAGCCTGCAGACGGCCACGGGCCAGGCCGCCTACGGCGCGCGGGTCGAGCTGAAGGCGGGCGGGGTCACGCTCCACCGCTCGTGCCTGGGCGCCTCGAGCTACCTGGCCCAGGGGGACCCCCGGGTGCACTTCGGCCTGCAGGGCCTCGGCGAGATCGAGTCGGCCGTGGTCCACTGGCCGGGGGGCGAGGCGCAGGAGCTGGACGTCTCCACCCTGCGGCGGCGGACCGTCGTGCACGTGCGCCAGCGATGAGGACGGGCCCCGCGTGAAGGCCAGGACGGCGAGCGGCCGGGCCGGCGCGGCGCGCTGGGTGGTCGCCGGGGGGGTGGGGCTCCTGCTCGCGCTGCTCGGCGGCGCGGGCTGGCTGCTGGCCACCTCCCCCGCGCGCGACGAGGCCGCCGGCGAGGCCGTCGCGGGGCGGATGCGCGAGCTGTTCGCCGCGGGGGACTACGCCGGCGTGCTGGCGCTGGCCGCGAGCCGCCCGGGGGGCGCGCCCCGGGACCCCGAGGCGCTGCGCTGGACCGGCCACGCCCACTACCAGCTGAACGCCCCGGAGGCGGCCGTGACCGCGCTGGAGGCGGCGCGCCGGATCGACCCGGACCGCCCCGACGTCCTGGAGCTGCTCGGGCGCGCGCAGCTCGCGCTGAGCCGCGACGCGCTGGCCGTCGAGCCGCTCGAGCAGGCCGTCGCGGCCGGCGCCGGCGACGGGGCGCGGCTGTTGCTGGCGCGCGCCCTGCTCGGCGCCGACCGCCCGGCGGAGGCCGCGGCGCACCTGGACGCGGTCGCCGCGGCGTTCCCGGTCGAGGTCGCCTTCGAGCGCGGCCGGCTCGCGCGCGCGACCGGCGACCTGGAGGGCGCGGCGCGCTCGTTCCGGCGCGCGCTGACCCTGGACCGCACGCACCTCGCCGCGACGTACGCCCTCGGCCAGACGCTCCAGCGCCTGGGCCGGCGCGAGGAGGGCCTCGAGATGCTCGAGCGCCACGCCGAGCTGGCCCGCTGGCACGACGCGCACGAGTTCGCGTACCGCAACAGCCACTCCCCGGGGGCGAACTTCGTCAACCACATGGAGCTCGCTGCGGTCGAGCTCCAGCAGGAGCGCTGGGAGGCCGCGGTCGAGGCCTATCAGCGCGCGCTGACCGACCGCTCGAACCTGATCGACGCGTCCAACGGCCTGGCGCGCACGCTGCTGCACCTGGGGCGCCGCGGGCCCGCCACGCAGGCGGTCCAGCACTCGCTGTCCCTGGATCCGCGCGACCCGGGGGCGTGCCACCTCGCGGCCGTGCTGGCAATCCTGCAGGGCGACCGCGCCGCCGCCGACCGCTACGTGACCCTGTCGCGGCGCTCGGGCCGCTGGAGCGCGGAGCAGCACGTCCTGCTCGGCGAGGCGCTGCTGCGCCGCGGGCACGGGGAGGACGCCCGGCAGGAGCTCGAGGCCGCGCTGCGCCGCGATCCTCGACAGCTCGAGGCGCACCTCCTGCTGGCGCGCGCCCTGCTGGCCGCGGGCGAGGCCGCCGCGGCGGCGGAGCGCGCGCGCGAGGGGCTGGTCGCGCACCCCCGCAGCGCGGAGCTGCACTGGCTGAAGGCGCTGGCGGAGCTCTCCGCCGGACGGCGCGCCGAGGCGCGCGAGCTGCTGGCCGCGGCGGCGCGCCTCGAGCGCGAGGCGCTGACGACCGAGGAGGAGATCGAGGAGCGCCTGCGCTCCCTGGGCGAGCTGCCCGGTGCCCCCGAGGCGATCGCCCTGTATCGTGCCGTCCGCGCCGAGGACGCGACGACTCGATGACCGAACCGGAGACGGCTCCGCGCGCCCCGGCGCGGAGCTACAAGTACTACGCCCTGCTGATGGCGGCGTTCGTCACGGTGCTGCTGTGCTCGAACCTGATCGGCCCGGGCAAGGTCTGCCGCCTGCCGCTCCCCTTCCCCCTGCCGTTCCTCGGGGACGCCCTGACCTTCGGCGCGGGGAACATCTTCTTCCCGCTGTCCTACATCTTCGGCGACGTGCTCACCGAGGTGTACGGGTACGCGCGGGCGCGCAAGGTCATCTGGGCGGGCTTCGCCGGCATGGTGTTCGCCACGCTGATGAGCTGGGTCATCCTGCACCTTCCGGTCGACCCCGACGAGCCGTACAACACCGTGCTGCAGCCCGCGCTCGAGACGGTGTTCGGCAACACCTGGCGCATCGTCGTCGGCTCGATCGTGGCCTTCTGGGCGGGCGACTTCGCCAACTCCTACGTCATGGCGAAGATGAAGGTGTGGACCCGCGGCCGCCACCTGTGGACGCGCACGATCGGCTCGACCCTGGTGGGCCAGGGGATCGACAGCATGATCTTCTACCCCGTCGCGTTCGCCGGCCACTGGACGACGTCCACGATGCTGAAGGTCGTGGCCTTCAACTGGGCCTTCAAGGTGTCCGTCGAGGCCCTGTTCACGCCGGCGACCTACGCGGTCGTGAACGGCCTGAAGCGCGCCGAGCAGGAGGACTTCTACGACGTGGACACCGAGTTCACCCCGTTCAGCCTGGAGGACCGCTGAGATCCGGCCCGGCGCCAACTCCGCCCCCCCCGCGCCGTAGCCTGCCCGTCCCAGCGCCCGGGCCCGGCCCCCCTACCCGCCCCATGTCCGAACCCAAGCGTCCCTCCCCCGCCCTGGCCGCCACCGTCGTGCGCGTCGCCTGCCTCTGGCTGCTCGCGGGGGCCCTGTTCAAGCTCCTCGCGGGCTCCCCCAACGACCTGCCGCCGACGGTGCGCGAGATCTTCGCGCTGCTCGGCGCCGCGGTGACGTTCAAGCTGGCCGTCTCGGTCGAGCTGGTGATCGGCCTGCTGGCCCTGGCCGTTCCGCGGCTGGGCTGGCCGCTTCTCCTGGTGCAGTTCCTGGTGTTCCTCGCCGTGCTGCTGCCCCTGATCCTGGCCGGCGAGTCCTCCTGCGGCTGCTTCGGCTCGAGCGTGACGATCCCGCCCGCCGTCATGTTCGCGGTCGACGGCGGCCTGATCCTGGCGATCCTGCTCACGCGACCGTGGCGGGCCCTGCGCCGTCCGGAGACCGAGGGCACCCGCGCCCTGGCCGTGCCGCTCGTCCTGCTGCTCGCCGCGGCCGCCGCCGCGCCCTGGTACTGGATCCGCACCACCGTGGTCCGGCCCGGGAAGACGCGCGCCCAGCCCGTCGCGTCCGGCACGTCCGGGTCGCCGGGCCCGACCGCGGGCGCCCCCGCGGCCGCGAACGACGCCGGCGGGCCGAGCTCCCCGACGGGGAGCGCCGCCGACCCCGGCGGCGAGGAGTCGCTCGCAACGACGGCGTACGCGGCCTGGGCGCCGCCCGAGCCGCTGCCGCGCTTCACGGAGCTCGACCCCGAGTCGTGGGTCGGCCAGTCCGTGTGGGACACCGACCTGCACGTGTGGGTCGACACCGAGCAGCTGTTCCCCGACGCGACCTGGATCCTGTGGCGCAAGAGCTGCGACCACTGCGCCGAGCACCTGCGCGAGCTGGCCGCCTCGTTCGACGGCACGCCCTACGTGCTGCTGCGCATCCCCGACGACCCCGACAGCGAGCCGGTCGTGCACGAGCGCCCGCCGGCGGTCCAGGACCTGGACCTGGTCGAGGGCCCCGACTACGTGGTCCAGACCCCGTGGGAGCTCCGCGTGGTGGGCGGCGTGGTCGAGAGCGCGAACGGCAGCTTCTGAAGCCGCCGGAGCCGGTTCGAGGCGGGCGCGGATGGACCTCCGGCGCCGCGGGCGGCCCCCGCCCCGGGGGGTGGACCGGCGCGATCCGCGCCGGTTGCGGTCTGCGTCGCGGAAACGGCCGCGCCTACGCGCTCGCCACGATGTAGGCGATCCAGGACGGGTCGTTCTCGCCCCGGGCGCTCTTGCGGAACACGCCGTTGCCCTCGCCGTCCTCGTCCGCGCCCTCGAAGTACGTCTCGATGGTCGAGAAGCCGGCGTCGCGCAGCACGTCCTGGATCTCGGTCATGCCCCAGAACCGCCACGTGTAGCGGAACGCGCGCTTCATGGACGTGCCGTCCTTGAACTTGAACCCGATGGCGCAGCCGTACTCGCCCGTCCCGGGCCAGTAGTAGAGCTGCTCCCAGACGTACTTGAACTTGCCGTCGATCGAGCGCTCCTCCTCGAGCTCCTCGATCGCCTCGGGGCCGCCGTGCATGTCGATCATGAACAGCCCGCCCTCCGCCAGGCTCGCGCGGGCGGCCCGGAAGTACTCGAGCATGTCGGCGCGCGTCGTCAGGACCGACCAGGAGAAGTTGAAGCCCACGCGCACGTCCACCGGCTCGGGCGAGACCGAGCGCACGTCCTCCATGCGGACGTCCACGCGCGACGCGGCGTCGCCGAGCGGCTCGAGGTTGTGCTCGCGCCCCCACTCGACCGGCTCGGGGTCGATGTCGAACCCGAAGGCGCGGTGGTCGCGGCTCTGGTCCACCCACATCGAGCACATCAGGGCGGTGCCGCAGAAGTCCTCGCACAGGACGAGGGGCTTGCGGCCGTTGCGCTTCTTGTAGACGCGGTTGATGAAGTCGAGGTCCGACTCCGGAGCCTGCACGGCCATCTGGTACAGCTCGTACTTGTCGGCGGTCCGGGCGCTGAAGGCCTTCTTCGCCTTGCGGCCCTTCTTGCCCTTGCCGGCCCTGGACTTGCTCTTCTGCTTGCCCTTGGCGCCGCGCTTGCCCTTGCCGGACTCGCCCTCGCCGTGCACGACCTCGCCGTCCTGGACCGACGCCGTCGCGCTGCCGCGGCCGGCGTCCTTCTTGCTCTGCTTGTCTTTCTTGCGGCCCTTGGTGGCGGTGGCCATGTCGGCGGATCCTCGCGCTGGGGTGGGGAAGAGCGGCGGATCCTACCCCGGGCGGGGGATTCCGCCAACCGCGGCGCGCGCGCGTCCGGGTCTCAGCGCGGGCCGGGCGCGCCGTCCGGCGCCCACGCGGGGTGGAGCTCGCCCGTGGCGATCGCCTCGACGAGCGCGTGGGCCGACTCCACGGCGGCCTGCATGTGCTCGTAGTCCAGCAGCTCGGCCTCGTCGCGCACCGTGTGGTAGTCGCGGTGCAGGCCGTAGCTCGAGAGGGTCTGGGCGACGACGCCGCGCACGGCGAAGGCGTAGTTGTCGGAGCGCTGGAAGAAGCGCTGGTCGGGGCGCTGGTCGGGGACCACCGCCAGCCCCAGGGCGTCGGCCGCGGGGCCCAGGTTCGAGCGCTCGAAGCCCGTCAGCCACAGCACGCCGGGGCCCCCGAACGTCCCGTCCGGCCGCCCGACCATCTCGAAGTTCACGTTGGCGACCGTGTCCGCGAGCGGCACGACCGGGTGCTCGAGGTAGTACCGCGTGCCCAGCAGCCCGCGCTCCTCCCCGGTCGCCAGCAGCAGCACGATCGAGCGCGCGGGCGCGGGCCGTCCGTCCCACGCCCCCGCCAGCTCGAGCACCGCCGCGCAGCCCGAGGCGTCGTCGTCCGCCCCGTTGAACACGGCGTCCTGCCCGTCCGGGGCGTCCTCGAGCACCCCGAGGTGGTCGTAGTGGGCCGACAGGACGACCGCCTGCTCGCCCAGCTCGGGGCGCCCCGGCGCGCCGCGGCCGGGGAGGATCCCCACGACGTTGAAGGCGTCGACCTCCTCGCGGCTCGCCTCCAGCGTCAGGGCGACGGTCTCGACCTCGCCGGAGCGCAGCGCCCCGAGGAGCTCGCCGTGCACGCGCAGCCAGGGCACGGCCGGAGCTTCGGCCTCGGACGCGAGCTGCAGCCGGCCGGCTGTCCGGAAGGGCCGCGGGTCGCGCGGCTCGTCGGAGCCCCGCAGGAGCACGGCGCCGTAGCCCGCGCCCCCCGGCGCGCCGGCCGCGTCGAGCCAGCGCCGGGCGCGCGACCAGCTCGCGTCGAGCAGCACCGCGACGGCGGCGTCGGGCTCGGGCATCTCGTCCTCGTCGGTCGCGACGGAGACGCGCAGCTGGCCCGAGGCCGCCCCGAGGACGACGACCTCGTAGTCGCGCCCGTAGACGGCCGCGTCGGCCTCGGCGTCGTCCGTGCGCGCGCGCAGCTCCGGTCCGGCGGTCACCACCGGCCGCGAGAGCGGCACGCGCTGGAGGAACGTGTCGTCGTCGCCGGCGGGCTCCGCGCCGGCAAGGGCGAGCTGCTCGGCCAGGTACTTCGCCGCGCGGAGCTCCCCGGGCGTCCCGACCTCGCGCCCCTCCATCGCGTCCCCGGCCAGGGTCTCGACGTGCCGCGCCAGCTCGGCGGCGGTGATGGCGGCGCGGCCCTCGGGCCCGGGGCCGGAGAGCGCCGGGCCGGCGAGCAGCAGGGCGAGGAGGGTCGTGGGGAGAGGCATGGGTGCGGCGCGCGGACCTCGCGGCCCCCCGGACGGGGCCCGCCGCCCGCGGGAACCGGCACCCTACCCCAGCGGGGTCGCCAGCGGCCTCAGGCGGCCAGGATCTCCCGCAGCGTCGTGATGACCTGCTCGTTGGTCTTGGGGTCGTTGACCGTGACCCGAACGGCCCCGCGGATGTGGCGCGGCACGCTGAGGGGGCTGCGGTCGAAGCGGCGGTTCACCCGGCGGGCGAGCTCGCTGGGCTCCTCGACGCTGAGCAGCACCCAGTCGCCGATGGACGGCATGGTGCGGATGCCCGGGAGCGTGGACAGGCGGGAAGTGAAGCGTTCCTTCTCGTCCACCATCGATCGTCTCCTCTCTCGATCCCGCGGGGTTCCCGCGGCGTCGACCCCTCCGGAGGCGAGCCCGGTGTCCCGCCGCTGGCGGTGGTGTCGGGCCGGCGCCACGGCGGCGTCGGGACAGGGCGTTGGACGCGTGGGGGTCCTCGGGCCGCCCGGCCACGATGCGGTGGGCGTGGCGATTCTCCCCTCGGTCGGCGCTACCGTATCTGGTGTTAGGATTCCCCGCAAGCCCAAGGGACGGGGGGTCCCGGGCCGCTTCCGCGGGTTTCTGCGAGAGCATCCGCAACCCCCGCCGGGCGACCCGGTCCTCCCCCCGGGGCGGGGGCGCGCCCCCGGGGCCGCCGCATGGCCCGCCCACGATCGCCCACGCCGATGCCGCCGCCTGCACCCGACCCCACCTCCCCCGCCGGCCTGGCGGTGCGCGTCCCGGGCTCGACCTCGAACCTCGGGCCGGGGTTCGACACGCTCGGGCTGGCGCTCTCGCTGTTCCTCGACGTGCGGGTGACCGGCGCGACCGACGACGGCGCGGACGTGGTCGAGGCCGGGGGCGCCCCGGACGGGGCGGGGTCGACGTGGCCGGGGGCCGGCGACGACCTGCTCGTGCGCGCGCTGGCCGTGGCGCGCCGGGAGCTCGCGCCGGGGGCGCCGGGGCTGCGGCTGCGGGT
>JAUIDW010000094.1 GCA_030428395.1 bacterium
ACGCCCGAGGAGATCATCACCCCGCGGCGGGTCTCCGGCTCCGGACGGGCGAAGGCGCGGAAGGTGACGCCGAACAGCACGAAGGCCGCGCCGACGTGGAGGACGTAGTAGATGACGGGGCTCATGGGCGCAGAGCAGGACAGAAACGCCGGCGTGGATCAACCCGCGGCCGCGGGCGGGGTTCAGGGCCGCTCGTCGCCGGGGTCGGGGTCCGCGGCCGTGCCCGGTCCGTGGCCCTCGGCGGCGAGGCGCTGGAGGGCTTCGCGCGCGCCGGCGTGGCGCACGTCGGCGGCGATCGCGGCCCGCCAGACCGCCTCGGCCTCGCGCGGTCGGCCCAGCGAGTAGAGGGCCTCGCCGCGCAGGTAGAGGGCCTCGGCCTCGTCCGGCGCGAGCGCCAGCGCCGCGTCCGCGGCCTCCAGGGCGTCGTCCCAGCGGCCGAGCCGGCCGAGGGCCGCGGAGCGCCCGGCCCAGGCGTCCGCCAGGTCGGCGTCGCGCTCCAGCGCCGCGTCGAAGCTGCGCAGGGCGTCGTCGGCGCGGTCCGCGGCCAGGAGCGCGTAGCCGTGGTCGCTCCAGGTGAGCGCCTCCTCCGGCGCCAGCAGACACGCGTCCTCGTACGCGGCGAGCGCCTCCTCGGTCCGTCCGAGCGCGGACAGGGCGCGCCCGCGTCCGCGCAGGGCCTCCACGCGGTGCGGCTCGCGCAGCAGCACGGCGTCGAAGTCCGCGAGGGCGCGCTCCAGGTGCCCGAGCTCCAGCAGGGCCTCCCCCTCGAGCGCGAGCGCGTCGGCGTCGTCGGGGTCCAGGAACACCGCCGCGTCGAGGGCCTCGAGCGCCTCCGCGGGGCGCCCCAGGTCGAGCAGGATCGAGCCGCGGTTGAAGTGGCTGTCGTCGTCGTCGGGGTCGAGCTCGACGGCGCGCTCGTACGCGGCGAGCGCCTCCTCCGGCCGACCGAGCTCGTCCAGCAGCCAGCCGCGCAGCGCCGCGGCCCCGGCGGACTGCGGGTCGAGCGAGGCGGCGACGCCGGCGGCGGCGAGCGCCTCCTCCCGACGCCCGAGCGCCTCGAGCGCCTGGGCGCGCTCGAGGTGGCGGACCGGGTCGCGCGGCGCGAGCGCGGTGGCGCGGTCGAACTCCTCGAGCGCCTCGTCCCCGCGGCCGAGCGCCACCAGGTTCCACCCGGCGGCCTCGAGGTGCGCCGGCTCGTCGGGCTCGAGCGCCGCGGCGCGGCGGTGCTCGGCCAGCGCCTCGTCCCAGCGGCCGAGCTCCTCGAGCGTCCAGGCGACGTCGCGCGCCGCGTCGACGTCGCCGGGGCGCAGCTCGGCGGTGCGGCGGAACGCGGCCAGGGCGGGCTCGGGCAGCTCGAGGCTGCGCAGGATCCAGCCGCGCATCGCGTGGGCGTCGGCGTCGTCCGGGGCCAGCTCGACGAGCCGGTCGTAGGCGGCGAGGGCCCTCAGCGGCCGGTCCAGGTCGATCCAGGCCGCCCCGAGCGCGCGGTGGACCTCGACGTGGTCGGGCTCGAGCTCGACCACCCGCAGCAGCGCCTCGACCGCCTCCTCGTCGCGGTCCAGGCGGAGCAGCGTGCGGCCGCGGCGCCAGTGCGCCTCCGCGTCCTCGGGCCGCAGGGCGAGCGCGCGGTCGTAGGCGACCAGGGCCTCCTGCTCGCGCCCGGCCTCCGCCAGCTCGTCGGCCTGCGCCAGGGCCCCGCGGTAGCTCTGCTCCGCCGCGGAGTCGGCGGCGGGCGCGGCGCACGCGGCGAGCAGCAGGCAGGCGTTTGCGAGCCGGAGGCGGGACATGGCGCTCACCTTACCCGACCCGGACGATCGGGCGGAGCCGGGCGGCGAGCGCGGAGATCGACCCCGGGCGGCGGGCCGCGCCGACCGCCGCCGGAGGGCCCGGCCGCCGTCCAAATAAGCGGTCCCGAGGGCGTATTGGAAGGCCGCACCGGGGCCCGGATACGATGGTGCGTCCCCATGGTCACCTGCTCCAACTGCCACGTTCAGGTCGAGGGCGAGTTCAACTTCTGCCCCTCCTGCGGCACCAAGATCGCGGACCCCGGCGAGAGCTCGCTGATCGGCCGCACGTTCAACGACAAGTACCGCATCGTCTCCGAGCTGGGCTCGGGGAGCATGGGCACGGTCTACCTGGGCGAGCACATCGGCCTGAAGAAGCGCGTGGCCGTGAAGGTGCTGCACAAGGACCTCCAGGTCGGCGACGAGTCGCTGCGCCGCTTCCAGCGCGAGGGCATCGCCGCGGGGCAGTTCAACCACCCCAACGCGATCCAGATCTTCGACTTCGACGAGAGCAAGACGGGCGTCTTCTACCTCGCGATGGAGTTCGTCGAGGGGCGGACGCTGAAGGAGCTGATCCGGACCGAGGGCAAGCTGCCCCCCGCCGAGGCGGCGGACCTCGCGCGCCAGATCCTCGCGGTCCTGGCGGAGGCCCACCGCCAGGGCATCGTGCACCGCGACCTGAAGCCCGAGAACATCATGGTCGTGGACTCGGCCACGGGCGAGCGCACCATCAAGGTGCTCGACTTCGGCCTCTCGAAGCTGCTCGACCAGCCGATCGAGGCCAGCATGCAGACCCAGATCGGCCGGATCCTGGGGACGCCGCTCTACATGTCGCCCGAGCAGTGCACGGGCGACGACGTCGACCACCGCAGCGACATCTACTCCGTCGGCCTCATCCTGTACGAGATGCTGACCGGCGAGCCGCCGTTCACGGGGGAGACCGTCGGCGAGATCCTGCGCAAGCACACGCAGCAGCCCGCGCCGTCGATGGGCGACACCCACGCGCGCCTCGACGTGCCCGCGGACCTGGACGAGATCGTCCTGAAGGCGCTCGAGAAGGACCGCGAGACGCGCTTCCAGTCGGCCTCGCAGATGATCGAGGAGCTGGGCGTCGTCCGCTTCCAGGTGCCCGCCCGCCCCGGGCACGCCTCGCGCACGTCCCTGCACGCGACGCGCCACGCCGCCCCGCGCGGCGAGCGCGGCTCGCGCAAGCCGCTGTGGATCGGGATCGCGGTCGTCGTGGTGGCCCTGGCGGCCGTCGGCGCCTGGCAGGCGTCCTCCGGCGGTCCCGGCGGGTCGGTCGACGCCCCGCGCGTCGGCATGAAGCCGCCCGAGTCCCTGACCGCCGACGAGCGCCAGTACGTCGACCTCCTGCGCGAGGCCGGCGGCCACCTGCGGGGGGGCAACGACGCGGCCGCCCTGGCCTCGGTCGAGGAGGCCCTGCGCATGAGCTGCGCGGACTCCGAGGCGTACCTCGTCCGCGCGCGCATCTTCGCGGAGAAGCGCGACGACGCCGCGGCCCTGGCGGACTTCCGCGAGGCCCTGTCGATGGACCCGGGTTACGCCGAGGCCGCCGTCGGCGCGGGGCGGCTGCAGCTCCAGCGCGAGGACCTCGACGGCGCCCTGGAGTTCTTCGACCGCGCCGCGGAGGCGGACCCGCGCTCGGCCGAGGCGCTGGCCGGACGCGCCGCCGTCGAGTACCGCCGCGGCGAGGTCGACGCGGCGCGCGCCACCGTCGCCTCCGCCCTGGCGGTCGACGGGAACTGCGCCCTGGCCCACTGGGTCGCCGGGCGCCTGGCGCTCGAGGACGGCGACGTGGACGGCGCGCTCGAGTCGCTGCTGCAGGCGCGCCGCAACGACTCGCGCCTGTGGGAGGCCCTGGTCGCCCTCGGCGAGGCCTACGTCGCCGCCGGACGCACCGAGGACGCGAAGAAGGTCCTCCAGGAGAGCCTCGACCGCAACCCCGACGCACACGAGGCGCGCCTGATGCTCGCCAGCCTGCTGGTGGACGACGAGCGCGACTTGCAGGCGCTGGCGCTGCTCTCCGCGGCGCCCACGTCGCTCGATCCCGACCCGCGCCTGCACGTGCTGCGCGGCCTGGCCGCGCTGCTGTCGGGTTCGGTGGACGAGGCGATCCAGCCCCTCGAGCGCGCGGCCGACCTCGACGGGTCCGACGCGGAGGTCCTCACCCTCCTGGCCAGCCTGTACCAGCGCGCCGGGCGCTCCGAGGACGCCGTCGCGTGCTACCGCCGCGCGATCGACGCGGACGACCGCCACGTCGGCGCGCACCTCGACCTGGGCCTGGCGCTGCTGTCGCGCGGCGAGTACGACCAGGCCGCCCCGCTGCTCGAGCGCGCGTGCGCCCTCCAGCCGGAGAACGCCGAGGCGCACTACGCCCTGGGCGTGCTGCGCATGGACTCGGGCGACGACGCGGGCGCGCTGGAGAGCTTCCGGATCTACCAGTCGCTGGGCGGCGACGACGCGCGCGTCCGCGCCTGGGTCGACTCCACCGGCAGCTGAGCGGGCCGCGCCACGCGCGCGTCAGGACCCGAACTCGAACTGCATGAAGTCCTGCTCGAGCTGCGCGCGGTCGTTCTCGAACAGCTGCGTGATCGGCGAGCTCGAGACGTCGCGGCCCCGCAGGAGGTCGCGCAGGTAGTCCAGGAACGGCGACTCGACCACGGAGCCGTCCTCGGCCAGGACGGTGCGCGTGCCGTCGCGGAAGTGGAGCAGGTAGTTGACCCACATGCCGAGCTCGATGAAGCGCGCGTGCGTGTTGTCGCCGTACTGGTCCAGGTCCGTCGTCACCAGCCGCTCGAGCGGCACGTACACCGGGAAGCGACCGTGGGCGGTCATCTTCTTCAGCTCCGCGCTGACCCACGGGTAGTCCCAGTAGGCGGCGAAGTAGCACGCCAGGCCCTCGGCCAGCCACACCGGCGGGTTGTTCGGGAAGTTGCGCTCGATCAGCGCGTGGGCGACCGAGTGCGTGAGCTGCATGCCGAGCAGCGTCCAGTTGTCCGACGTCAGGCACGCCACCGGCCGGTCGGGATGCTGCGCCGCGTAGAAGCTGCCGTAGATCGACGAGTGGTGCGCGCCGTGGGCGTCCCCGATCGCGTTGTACTCGGCGATGGTGCGGTACACGTGGACCTCGTAGGGCCCGCCGGCGGCGATGCCCTCGCCCAGGACGGACGTGAAGGTCGGCCACATGCCCTCGAGCGAGTCCGCCGCCCACCGCGCGACCTGCCGCGTCGTGTTCGTGCGCACGCGGAAGTGCTCGGTCGAGACGACCCAGGCGTTCTCCCACTGGGTGTGGTCGATCCACAGGTCCAGGCCGCGGCGCGCCTCGGCCTGGGAGCGCTCGAGCGCGCGGCGCAGGCAGCGCTGGTACAGGGTCTCCGTGCCGTCCGCGGTGTCCGCGAAGGGCGCGGGGTTGGCGGCGGCGGGCGCCGCCAGCAGCGCCAGGAGCGCGAGTCGCATCGTCGTCCTCATGGGTGCCTCCACGGGCCAGGATACGCGGGCGCGGGGGCTCCATGCGCCCGCCAGGCGGAAATCGACCGCCGCGGGCGCGGCCGGGAACGGCGGCCGCCCGTCAGCGCCCGTGGCTCGCGCGGCGCAGCTCGAGGTGCCGCGCGCGGTGGCGGGCGGCGCCCTCCGCGTCGCCCAGCCGCGCGAGGACGCGCGACAGCTTGAAGTGCGCCTCGGTCAGGTCGGGGCGCAGCTCGAGCGCGCGCTCGAGCTCCGCGCGCGCCCCCGCGGCGTCGTCGCGCGCGGCGTACACGTCGCCCAGGTAGGCGTGCGCCACCGCCGCCTCCCGCGGCGAGGCCGCGAGCTCCGCCGCGCGGCGGAAGGCCCGCTCGGCGTCGTCGAGGCGCCCCCCCTCGAGGGCCACCTGCCCCAGGCCCTGCCAGGTGTCGTCGTAGCGCGGGTCGAACTCCGCGTGGGCCTCGAAGGCCGCGCGCGCCCCGGCCGGGTCGCCGAGGTGGTACAGGCACCAGCCGTAGAGGTTGAACGCGTTGTAGGCGCGGAAGAACGTCGGCCCGCCGCGCAGCACGGCCTCGAAGTGGGGCCGCGCCTCGGCGTACCGCTTGCCCTGCTGGATCGACGCCGCCAGCAGGTAGCGGGCGGCGCCTCCACCCTCCCCGGCGGCGACCAGCGCGGCGGCGGCGCGCTCGGCCTCGGCGTAGCGGCCGGCGCCGAAGAGCTGCTGCGCCTGGCGCAGGCCGGCGTGGCCCGGCGCGCGCGGCCCCTCGCCCGCGACGCGGAAGCGCGGCAGCACGTCGGCGACCAGCCGCGCACCCGCGGAATCCGGTGCGCTCTCCGCGGGCGCCGGCGGCGCGTCCTCGATCGCGGGCGGCGGCTCGCCGGCCCCGGGGTCGCAGGCTGCGACCAGGACGAGCGACGCGGCGGCCGCGAGCCGCGCGAGCGTCCCGCCGGTCACCGGCCGCCCTCCCGCACGACCTCGACGCGCCGTCCCGCGCCGACGTCCGCGACGCGCTGGACGGCGCCGTCGGGCCACGTCACCTCCAGCTCGAACGGCCCGCGCGCCGCGCCCAGGCCGAAGTGCGCGACGAGCTCGGAGCTGGCCTGGTAGCTGCCCCCGCCCGCGATCCAGCGCACCTGCGGGGCGCCGGCTCCGCGGAGCACGACGCGGCTGCCGACGCCCGCGCGGTTGCCGGCGCCCGGGTCGCGCAGCGCGACGGCGAGCCAGGCGCCGCCCTCGCCCGCGCCGGCGGCGTCGTTGCGCAGCACGCGCAGGGGGCCGTTCAGCGCGCTGACCACCGCGTCGACGTCGCCGTCGCCGTCGAGGTCGCCGAACACCGCGCTGCGGTCGCAGCGCTCGACGGCGAGCCACGGGCCCGACTCGTCGGCGCCGACGCGCCGGAAGCGCGCGCCCTCGCGCGCGAACAGCAGCGGCTCCTGCCGGTGGCGCCAGCCCCGCGGCGCCGTGACCGTCTCGGGGTAGACGTGACCGTTGAAGACGAGCAGGTCCTCGTCCCCGTCCAGGTCGAAGTCGCAGAAGGTCGTGGCCCAGCCCAGGAACGGCCGGCTGGGGACGCCGAGCCCGAGGACGCGCGTGCGGTCCTCCCACAACCCGGGCGCCACGCTGGCGTGCAGCGTGTTCGCGTCGTCCTGGAAGTTCGTGGTGAACACGTCCGGCAGCAGGTCGCCGTTCACGTCCGCCGCGGCGATGCCCATCGTGGCCTGGCCCCAGCCGCCCTGGTCCAGGGCGAGGCCGCTCTCCGCGCCCACGTCCTCGAAGCGCCCGTCGCCCGTCCCGCGGAACAGGAAGTTCGCCTGGCTGTCGTTGCCCACGAGCACGTCCTGCCGCCCGTCCCCGTCGAAGTCGAGCGCGAGCGCGCCCAGGCCGAACGAGGGCGGCACGGCGTCCACCCCGCTGCCCGCCGTCGCGTCGCGGAACGTCCCGGTGCCGTCGTTCAGCAGCAGCGCGTCGGCGCGCCCCTCCAGGCCCAGCGGGCCGCCGAACACGTCCGCGCCGAGAAAGTCGGTCGGCGGCGGCGGCGCCTCGGGGTCGAACTCGACGTAGCGCACCACGTACAGGTCGAGGTCGCCGTCGCCGTCGGCGTCGAGGGCGGCCGCCGCCGTGCTCCAGCCGTCCCCCGCGAGCCCGGCCGCGGCGCTCGCGTCCTCGAAGCGCCCGCCCCCGAGCCCGCGCAGGAGCACGTCCGGCCCGAAGCAGGCCACGAACACGTCGTCGCGGCCGTCGCCGTCGAAGTCGCCGACCGCGGTGCCGAAGCCCCAGCGCCGCAGCGCCAGGCCGGAGCCCTCCGTCGCGTCGCGGAAGCGCAGGCCCCCGAGGTTCTCGAAGTAGCGGCAGCCCGGCCCGCCCTCCGGGTCCGCGAGCGTCGCGCCGTTCGGGACGAAGAGGTCGAGGTCCCCGTCCCCGTCGCCGTCGACCAGCGCGAGGCCACCGCCCTTGACCTCGAGCAGCTGGCTCGAGGGCGTCTCGCCCGAGGTGGTGACGAGGTCGATGCCGCTCGCGGCCGTGACGTCGGTGAACGCCGGCACGCCCGGCGCGCGGCCACCGGCGCCCGTCGAGCCCTCCGGACCGCTCGCGTCCGCGCACGCCGCGAGCAGCGCGGCGAGGGAGAGGATCGGGAGGCGCGGGCGCATCGTGCGGGGCGCGCGCAAGGGCGCCCGGTCGGGGCGCGGCGCGGCGGGCGGGCCATCCTACCTGCGCGCTTTCGCGCGCTCGCACGCATTCCCGACAGGCTCGATACCTGCCCCGAACGGACGCCCGGCGACGCGCACCTAGAATCGCGACATGACCCTTCCGCACGCCGCCCTCGCCCTGGTGCTCGCCCTCTCCGCCCCCCTCTCCGCCGTCGGTTCGCAGACGCCCTCGCGGCAGGAGGCCGACGCCGCCTACCAGGCCCAGGACTGGACGACCGCCGCGAAGGCGTACGCGGCGGTCGTCGAGGCGCAACCCGACGACGGCGCCGCGTGGCACCGGCTGGGCTACGCGCTGCACGCGCAGGGGCGCTACGAGGACGCGCTCGCCGCGCACGCGCGCGCCGCGACGTTCCCCGCCGGCGCCGCGAGCAGCGCCTACAACGCCGCCTGTGCGTGTGCGCGGCTCGGGCGCACCGACGGCGCCTTCACCTGGCTCGAGAAGGCCGTGGCCGCGGGCTTCGCGAACGCGAACCTGCTCGCCAGCGACGCCGACCTCGACTCCCTGCGCAGCGACCCCCGCCTGCGCCGATACCTGCCCGGCGAGGGCGCCGCGGAGGCCTGCCTGCGCGAGCCGTCGCGCGTGCTCCTCGACCTGCTGGGCGAGGCGCCCGGGGACACGTTCGGCTGGATCGCGCGCGCCCTGGGCGACGTCGACGGGGACGGCGCGCAGGACTTCGTCACGTCGGCGCCCTACAAGACGCTCGACGGGCCGTTCGCCGGACGGGTGTACGCCTACTCCGGGCGGACGGGCGAGGAGCTCTTCCGGCTCGACGGCGCCGCGGGTGACTACCTCGGCGCCGGGGTCGAGGCCGGCGGGGACGCCAACGGCGACGGCGTGCCCGACGTCCTGGCCGGCGCGCCGCGCTGGAAGGGCGGCGCCGGGGTCGCGCACGTCGTGTCCGGGAAGGACGGCGCGGTGCTGCGCACCCTGACCGCCGGCGAGCCGGGCGACCGCTTCGGGCACCACGTCATGGGCGTGGGCGACCTCGACGGCGACGGCTGCGGCGAGCAGCTGGTCGGCGCGCCGTACAGCGCGGCGGGCGGCGCCGGCGCGCAGACCGGGCGCGCCTACCTGTACTCGGGGCGCGACGGCGAGCTGCTGGCGACGCTCGCCGGCGAGGCCGCCGGCGACCAGTTCGGCAGCACGGTCGGCGGCGCCCACGGGCTGCTGCTCGTCGGCGCACCGCAGGCCGGCGCGGGCCAGGGCGGGCGCGTGTACGTGTACCGCTTCGCCGACGGCGCGCCGGAGCCGGCCTTCGTGGTCGAGCCGGACGGGCAGAGCGCGCAGCTGGGCGCCATGTTCGTGTCCGTCGTGGGCGACGTGGACGGCGACGGCACGCCCGACGTGTACAGCTCCGACTGGCAGGGCTGCGGCTCGGCGGGGCGCGTGTTCGTGCACTCCGGCGCGAGCGGCGAGCTGCTGCACGACCTGCGCGGCGAGCAGCCCGGCGACGGATTCGGCATCGGCACCGCCGAGGCCGGCGACGTGGACGGCGACGGCTGCGACGATCTCGTGATCGGCGCCTGGCAGAGCCGCGCCGGCGCGCCGGCGGGCGGGCGGACGTACCTGTTCTCGGGCCGCACGGGCGAGCGGCTGCGGACCTGGACCTGCACGCTGGCGGCGGAGACCTTCGGCTTCGACGCCACGGGCCTCGGCGACGTCGACGGCGACGGCGCGATCGACTTCCTGGTCACCTCCGCGCAGAGCAACCTCGCCGGCAAGAGCGCGGGCCGCGTGCTGGTCCTCGCCGGCGGCGCGCCGGAGCCGGCGGCTCCGTCCCGGGCCGGGGACTAGGCGCGGGCGCCGTCCCGCGCGGCGCGATTCCCGCGGATTGCGTGGCGGCGCGGACGCGCGGCCTGCGCCAGGTCGGGCGAACGGGTCGAGCGAGCCTCCGCGGTGGAGGCGCACCGGTGGAGCTCCCGCCGGCAGGGCTCGGCTCCTCTTCCGGTCTCGACCCACCCCCCCAAGGAGGTTTGGCATGCAGGTCACGCGGAAACAGCTTCTCGGTCTCGCGCTCGTCGGCTTCACCGGTCTCGCGGCCACGACGGGCTTCTCCCAGGGCGGCGCCCGCGGCTCGGTGCTGCCGCAGCGCGTCGACGTCGCCATGGACGGCGCCAGCTTCTCGTTCGAGGGCGACGTCAACGAGGCCGGCTTCCCGGCCGTCGGCACGCCGTTCATCATCTCCGGCTACGTCTACCCGGGCGGCACGTTCGCGCGGTACGGCGCGCTCTCCGGCGTGAACCCCGACGGCTCGCCGGAGTTCCCCGACGAGGTCATCGGCACGTGGACCTGCCGCGGCTGGCACCTGCAGGACGGCGACGCCGTCACGGGGCCGGTCGTCGCGACGACGCAGGTCTTCGACCTCGACCCCGCGGCCCCCGGCGCCGTGACGATCGTGACCGACGGCCTCGAGCTCGCCGACTTCGACGTCCCCTTCCGGCGCGCGATCACCGGCGGCACCGGGCCGTTCGCGGGCCTCACCGGGCAGGTCCGACAGGTCTACGTCGGCAACGGCCTGAACGCCTCGGGCGGGTTCAACACGAGCTTCGCCTTCTGAGCCGCGCCGATCCCCCCGCGCGGGCTCGTCTCCTCCGGCAGGGAGGGGGCGGGCCCGCCGCCGTTCCCCCGCGAGGTGCGCCGGGGCTACGGCGCGGTCGGCTCGTCCAGCGTCGTCGTCACGGTCGGGCCGGCGAGGGCCTCGACCGCGGTGCGCGACAGCGGCGCGGGCTTCAGGCCCTGCGGGTCCTGGAACCAGCCGGACAGCTGGTCGTCGTACACGGCCTGGCGCAGGTCCGAGGCGGGGTTCTCGAACTGGCCGCCGGGCAGGAGCGAGAGGGTCGCGTCGGGCGCCCCCGGCTCGACCACCTGCGTGTAGGACTGCTGGAACTGCGAGAGGATCGTCTCGCCGAACGCCACGGTCACGGGCCCGAGGTCCGCGCTGACGCCCGGGTCGAGGGACGGGAAGCCCTCCAGGTCCACCCAGCCCGCGACGGTCGACACCAGGTGCACGGTCTGGAACCAGTTCGCCCAGCCGGCCGGCGGCCCCAGGCGCGTGTTCGCGAGGCGCCAGCCCTCGGCCAGCACGTGGTCGACCCACTGGGCCGACACGAGGTCGAGGTCCACCCGCGGCGTGGCCCGGATGCCCTCGACGCGCTCGCGCAGGAAGAACGCGAAGCCGCTCTCCCCCTGCCCGTGGGCCGCGGTCAGCGCGGGGTCGACCGCGCCCCCCGCGGTCTGCGGCCGGAACGGCACGAGCCCCACCCACCGCGCCAGCGCGCTGGCCTGCGGCCGGTTCGCGACGAGCAGGCCGTCGTCGCGGACGTCGCCCACCCCGGCCCCGTCGCCGCCGGCGTCCGCCCACGATTCGAGCACGGCCAGCGCGGAGAGCGCGTCGGCCTGCAGCGTGAACGGCTGCCCCGCCACGAGCGGCTGGTCGTCGCGCAGGTGCAGCCCGAGCTGCACGGCGTCGCGCGCGAGCGGCCAGCCCCCGTCCTCGTGCACGGCGACCACGGCGGCGGGGTCGACCACGCTCGCCGGCGTCGGCAGCAGGTCGTCGAGGCGCTCGCGCAGGCGCCACGAGCGGACCGTGTGGCCGCCCTTGCTGACGAACGGCAGCGGGTACCAGCCGCCCACCGGCAGGTGGTTGGCGGAGTACACGAACCCGTCCGCGGGGTCGATCACCCAGGGCTTCAGGTCGTGGGGCACGAGGTCGAGCCAGTCGGAGGCGCCGACCGAGCCGTCCACCGAGGCCTGGCCGCCCAGCGGGCTCGGGTCGGACCGCAGCGGCAGGGCGCCGACGACCCAGTAGCCGATCGAGCCGGCCGCGTCGGCGAACACGCAGTTCAGCCCGGGGTAGGCGACGCCGCCGAGCGCCTGGCCGAACGACGCCGCGCCGCCGGCGCGGTAGGCGGCCAGCCAGCCGCGCGCGGGTGCGGAGACGCCGGGCGCGCGCCCCACCCACTTCACGGCGAACTCCTCGCCCGGCTGGACGTCGGCCACCAGGCTCGCGTCGCCGGGGAACCCGGTCAGCACGGGACCCCAGACCGTCTCGCGGTAGCGGACCGGCACGGGCGCGCCGCCCGCCACGAGCACGTTCTCGACCTCGTCGACCGCCCAGGCCGTCGGCAGGCCGTCCAGCATGTAGCGACCGGACGGGTCGGAGGGGTCGAGCACGAGCTCGAACAGGTCCGCCTGGTCCAGACGCATGGCCGTCACGCTCCACGCGACCGAGTCCGTCGAGCCGACGAGGAAGTTCGGGCTGCCCGCGGGCGTCACCCCGCGCACCTCGAACGTCGCGCCGACGACGTGGGCCTCCCACAGCGAGTTGGGGTTGCGCAGCGGCAGGCGCGGGTCGCCCACCAGCACGGCGCGTCCCGTGGTCGTGCGCGCGCCGGACACGGCCCAGGCGTGGCTGAAGTGCGCGCGCTCGTCCAGCAGCGTGGCGCCCGTGGCCGGCGCGGGCAGCCCGAACTGCGCCGCGTAGCTCGCGATCGCGGCCTGCCGGGACGCGGGCACGTCGGCCTGCTGGACCACGGCCGCCTCCTCGTCCAGGACGCGGTCGGGGAAGAGCACGTCGGTCGCGCCGTCGACGCCCAGCGTCGGGACCAGCGCGTCGTGCGCGTGCCGCGTCTGCGCCTCGCCCAGCGGCTCGGCGCCGCCGAAGAAGCGCGCGAGGCGCATCCAGAGCAGAACGCAGTCCTCGGGCGTCCAGGGCTCGACGGGGATGCCCGTCGACGCCAGCAGCGGGTGCAGGATCGCGCCCGGGGACTGCACGTAGTCGTTCACGCCGTCGGCGTAGGCCTCGAGCAGGCCGCGCGTCTCCGGGTCGAGCCCGACGACGAGCGTGCTCGCGAGGCGCGCGTAGCCGAACCGCCGCATGCGCACGTCGTGGTCCACGTACTCGTCGGAGCCGTCCCCCGAGTCGCGGCCGAACACCTCGGCCATGCGCCCCTGCATGGCGAGGCGCAGGTAGCTCATCTGCAGGAAGCGGTCCTCCGCGCACGCCCAGCCGAGCCCGTAGTACGCGCCGCGGTCGGTCGCGGCGTACACGTGCGGCACGCCGTAGCGGTCGCGCACGACGTCGACGGTGGCCGCGGGCGGCGGGCCGCCACCGGACCCACCTCCGCCGCCCCCGCCGCCGCAGGCGACGGCGAGCAGGACGAGCGGAACGAGCCGGAGGCAGCGCGCGCGGGGCGCGGCGCGGTGGAGTCGGGGATGCGAGGACACGGCCGTGGAGTGCCGGCGGGGCCGGGGGGGAATCGGCGATCCTAACCCGGACCCGGCCGAGCGGCGGCGAGGTTGCGTCCCCGTCCGCGCGAGACCACCCTCCGGGCATGAACGATCGGTTCCGCACGCTGGCGCGGGAGGTGCGCTGGGAGCCGGAGAAGACCCGCGGGTCGCGCTTCCTGGCCGTCCTGGCCCCCGTGCGCGGCCGCGAGGCGGCCCAGGAGCTGGTCGCGCGCCTGCGGGCCGAGTTCCCCGACGCGACCCACCACTGCTGGGCCTGGCGGCTGGGGCGCGCGGGGGACGACTGGCGCTACGGGGACGACGGCGAGCCCGCGGGCAGCGCCGGGCGCCCGATGCTTCAGCAGCTCGAGGGCCGCGACGTGACCGACGTCGCGGCCGTGGTCGTGCGCTGGTTCGGCGGGACCAAGCTCGGCGTCGGCGGGCTCGTGCGCGCCTACGGCGGCGCCGTCGCCGAGGCGCTGGACCGGTCCGAGATCCGCGAGGTCGTCGTGACCCGGACCCTCGCCGTCGAGCACCCCTACGCCTGCTCGGGCGCCGTCCAGGGGGTGCTGGCGGCCGCCGGGGTCGCGCCGCGCGAGGCCGCCTACGGCGAGACCGTGCGGTTCCTCGTCGACGTCCCCGAGGACGCCGCCGACGCGTTCGCGCACGAGCTCGCCGAGCGGACCGCCGGGCTCGCGCGGGCCCGAGCCGTCGAAGGGTGACAGCCGGGGGGCGGCGCGGGCCGTCCGCGCCGCGCGCCCACGCCGGCACCGTTCACCCGTAGACGCCTGGAGACTGCTCGGACGATCGCCCGACCCCAAGGAGGACCCCATGCCCCGCATCGCCCTCGAACTGACTGGGTTCCGTGTGGAACCGCCCCGAAGCGGCCGGCGGGGTCCCCGGGAAAGGGCCTCGCGTAGCGGCCCCCGGGGGGGAGCGCTCGCCCGGATCCGGTGCGGGCGGAGGCCGAGGGCCCTCGGCGAGCGCCCCACGACCCCAAGTGCTTTCGACCGATGGGTTTCCGGCGGGCACACGGGCTGCCGTCCACACGGAACCCAGTCAGTTCGCAATGGCCTACTCGGCGCCGCGCTCTCCCTGCTCGCCTCCTGCGGCAGCTTCTCGTTCGAGTCCCAGCGGCTGGCCCTGCGCGCGCACCCCGACGCCGACGCCGTGGAGGTCCTGATCGTCAGCGAGGGCGTGGTCGCCGACGGCGAGCGCCCCCACGACCTGCAGCGCGCGGTGGCGGCGCTGGGAGCGATCGTCGACGGCCGGCGGCGCTTCGTCCTGCTGGGCTGGCCCTTCGAGATCGACCTCGACGACGCCGACCTCCCCGAGGATGTCCCGGAGATCGCCGCGCGCGTCGCGGCCTACGCGTCCGGCGTCCGCGTCCTGGGCGCCGGGCTCGAGCGGGACGGCGATCGCCTCGTGCTGCACCAGCACCTGCGCCTGGAGCGCGCGGGCGAGGCCTTCGCCCTGCTGAACGACGGCTGGAACGAGCTGCTGCTGGAGATCGACCGGACCGGCGACCTCGCGGACGACCTCGGCCACGCCATGGCCGCCCGCTGGGTCGCCCGCGCGCGCCAGGGGCACGCGTGGGTGTCGCTGGGGGACGAGGGCCTGGCGCTCCACGTCCCCGCGAGCCCCGCGGACGCGGCGTGGCTGCTGCGCGGCTGGACGCGCGGCCAGGCCGCGGCCGTCGAGCGCGGCGTCGACCTGGGGCGCGCGCTGGAGACGCTGGGGGCCGTCGAGCTGGCGGGGGACGTGCTGACGCTGCGGTTCCCGCCCGACGAGGACGGCGTGGTGGACCTGAAGCTGCCGCTGCGCCCCGCGCGGTCCGGCGCCGACCTGGTCGCGGCGCTGCTCGAGGCCGGCGTCGACCTGCACGAGTCCGGCGCCGCCGCGGACGCCCGCCGAGCCCTCGCGGCGGACTGACGCGGCCGCCCCGCGCCGGAGCGCCGCCGGATCGGACCGGACCGCGCCGGATCGGACCGGGGCGCGCGGAGCGAGGCGGCCGAGGCCCGCCCGGGACCGTCAGCCGTCGGCCGGGAAGCGTGCCGCGAGGCGCTCGACCGCGGCCTGGAGCCACGCCTCGACCGCGTCGTCGTCGCGCTCGTCCCCGGCCGGGCCCCAGGCGTTCCAGTCGAGCCCGACGAAGCGACCGCGCGGACCCATCGAGAAGCACTTGAGCCCCAGCGTCTCGCGGCCGTCGTCGCGGCCGAGCAGGAGCTCGCGCGGGGAGCGCGCCAGGACCGTGCCCCGCCACGCCGTGCCGTCCGCGAGGCGCAGCGCGCACGCCGCGCCGACCTCGAGCGGCTCGGCGCCGAGCTCCGCGTCCTCGGCGAGCCACGCCCGCAGGCCCTCGGCGGTCCCGAAGAGGGGCTGCAGGTCCGCGTACTCGTAGCGCGCCGGCCGCATCGCGATGCGGTGCCGGCGCGGCTCGGGGCAGCGGTTCTCGAGCACGTAGCGCAGCGTGGCGAGCGCCATCTCCCAGCCCGAGTCGACGCCCTCGTACTCGTCGTCCCATTCCTCGCCGTCCAGGAAGCCGGAGTTGGCCAGGCGGAGGCGCGTCACGCCCTCCTCGCCGGTCACCACGATCTCCTGCAGCGCGGGGGGCTTGCCGGGGACCTCGCCGCCGAACGCGAGGTAGCGCCCGGGCTCGGCCTCGTACACCTCGACCGGCAGGTCGTAGCCGAACGACTCGAAGATCCAGCGCACCGTGGCGCCGGCCTCCATGTCCCCCACCGCCCGGTCGACGAACCAGCGCGCGATCCCGTCGGCCCGCGCCCACGCGTTCCAGACCTGCTCGGGGTCGGCGGCGATGCGCACCTCCTTGCGGATGGTGCGCCCCTGGTGCTCACGTCTCGGACCCATCGGGACCTCCCTCGCCTCTGCTCGTGTCGCCGCCGGCCTCGTTCCGGTCCCCGCCCTCGACGGCCTCGGGCGGGATCGGGTGACAGCCCACGACCAGGCGGCAGGGGCGTCCGGCCCCCGCCGACCCGTCGGGTGCTTCCATGGGCGCCGCGTGCTCGGCGACGACGCGGGCGACCGCGTCGCGCAGCGCCTCGGTGAAGCGGCGCCGCTGGTCCGCGTCCACGAACCGCACGTCGGCGGTCAGGGACAGCGTCGGGAGGCGGACCCCCTGCTCCGCCGCGCCCCGGGCGGCGACCGCGACCTCGCGCTGGGTCCGGGCCGCCAGGGCGATCAGGAAGTCCGCGCTGCGCTCGTCCCGCACCTCGCGCCAGTCGACCTCGACCGGCCCGAGCACCTCCGGCGCCACCACGTAGGAGCGCGCCGTGGCGCGCCACCGCTGCTCCCAGAGGTTCCGCCGCCGCCGCCGGCCGGCCGGCGTCAGGAACCCATGCCGGGCGAGCTCGCGCACGTGGTAGTTGACCTTCTGCCGCGCCAGGCCGAGCTCGGCGGCGATCGCGGTGGGCGACCGGGGCTCCCGCGCCTGCGCCAGGATCGCGAGGCGCAGCGGATTCAGGAGGGTGCCGGCGCGGTCGAGCCGATCGACGCTCTCGACCTCTCGGAGGGCCGCGGTCATGACAGGAGTTCTATTCTCGACAGGTTTTCTTGTCAATAGGCTCCCCCCACCAGGGGCTGACCGGGCGAGACCGAGGCGGTGTCGGGGCGGTCGGAGGTTCTCGCCGGGAGCCGGAACCCGCCCGGCGCGCCCCAGGGGCCTCCCGGAAGACGGGGTCGGGGCCCCCGGCCCCCGCTCCCGGCGCGGGAGCCGGGATACGGCGGGGCGACCTCGGCGGCTCCGGAGCACGTGCCGGGGCCCGGAGGGCGCGGGCGGGGCCGGGGGGCCGGCGGCCGGCCCGCGGGAAGCCTCCGGGCGGCTGGCGGCGGGGCGTGGTGCGAGCGGCCGGGCGTGGGGGGCGGATGGGGCGGAAATCCGCATCCAGGCGGCCGGGCGGTCGAAGTTCCTGGCGATGGACGAGCGAT
>JAUIDW010000095.1 GCA_030428395.1 bacterium
AGCCAGACGATGAGCGAGGTGCTGGTGATGTTCTCGCTGGCGCTGCTCGTCTCGCAGGTCGTGCTGCACTACGCGCTGGGCCTGCACCGCATCGGCCCGGGCTGGGCCATGCTGGCCGACGGCATCGCGCTCTTCGTGTTCCTCGGCGCCTGGGGCGTGAACGTGTACAGCACGTCGCTGACCACCGCCCAGCGCGACCTGCCGCCGGCGCTGCAGTCGTACTGGTTCCCGTTCCACCTCTCCGCGCTGATCTTCAGCTACGCGACGCTCGCGATCGCCGCGCTGATCTGCTTCATCTTCTTCGCCGTGCGCCTGTGGGGCAGCCTGCTCGGCGGGCAGGCGAAGGCCATGCTGCTGCAGCTGCTCTGCGTCGCGGGCATCGGGGCGACCTGGGTCGGCGCCGCCTGGGCGGGCGTGGCCGCGGGCCTCCCGTGGTGGGGCGTCGTGGCCCTGGTCGGCACCGTCGCCGGCGGCACGCTGTGGGGCGCGCGGCGGACCCTGCGGCCGGCGTTCGCGGGCTCGGGGCTGCTGCCCGTCTGGATGCTGCTGCTGGTCGTGGTCGTCTCGCCCACGCTGGGCAAGGGCGGTCAGTACATGCTCCAGGGCCTGGCCATCCTGCTGCTGCTGGTGAGCGCCGCCTTCGGCGTGATCTGGCTGGCGCACCGGCTCGACGGCCGCACCTGGCGGCCCTCCGTGACGGCCCTGGCCGCCATCGAGAAGGACATGGACCAGGTCTCGTTCCGCGCCTTCTCGGTGGGCTTCCCGTTCCTGACCGCCGGCCTCTTCATGGGCGCCTTCTGGGCCCAGGAGGCCTGGGCGAACTACTGGGGCTGGGACAGCAAGGAGAACTCCGCCCTCGTCACCTGGCTCGTCTACGTGATCTACATCCACCTGCGGATGCTGGGCGGCTACCGCGGCGCCAAGGCCATGTCGGTGCTGATGGGGGGGGCCATCTCCATCCTGATCACCTTCCAGCTGTTCGGTTACTTCCCCGACAGCCAGAAGAGCCTGCACCGCTACACCGACGACAACGTCGTGCCGCAGGAGGGGATGCAGGCCCCGGCGGTCGACGAGACCGCCAGCACGTCGCCGGCGGAGGCCGCGGAGGGTGAATCCGCGAGCCTCGCGCGCTAGCCTCGCCGCCATGTCCACCGCATCCGCCCGCATCCTCGACGGCAAGGCCGTCGCCCGCTCCGTGCGCGACGAGGTCCGCGAGCGCGCCGAGCGCCTGATCGCCCGCGGCGTCCGCCCCGGCCTCGCCGTCGTGCTCGTCGGCGAGGACCCCGCCAGCCAGGTCTACGTCCGCAACAAGGACCGCGCCGCCCAGGAGGCCGGGTTCGAGGTGCGCACCGAGCGCCTGCCGGCGACCACCGGCCAGGAGCAGCTCCACGCGGTGGTCGACGCCCTGAACGCCGACCCCGCGGTCCACGGCATCCTGGTCCAGCTGCCGCTCCCCGAGGGCCTGGACGCCGACGCCGTGGTCGCGCGCCTGGACCCCGCCAAGGACGTCGACGGCCTGACCCCGACGAACGTCGCCGCGCTGGTGACCGGCCGCGAGGGCCTGGTGCCGTGCACGCCGGCGGGCTGCATCGAGCTGCTCGACCGCGGCGGCGTCGAGCTGAAGGGCGCGCGCGTGGTCGTGGTGGGCCGCTCGATGCTCGTCGGCAAGCCCTTCGCGCTGCTGGCGCTGGCCCGCCACGCGACCGTGACCATCTGCCACAGCCGCACGCGCGACCTGGCGGGCGTCTGCCGCGACGCGGACGTCCTGGTGGCCGCCGTGGGCCGCCCGGAGCTGGTGCGGGGCGACTGGGTGAAGCCCGGCGCCGCGGTGCTCGACGTGGGCATCAACCGCCGGCCCGAGGGCGGCCTGGTGGGGGACGTGGCCTTCGAGGAGGCCCGCGCCGTCGCCGGCCTGATCACTCCAGTGCCGGGGGGCGTGGGTCCGATGACCATCGCGATGCTGATCCGCAACACGGCACTGGCCGCGGCGCGGCTGCACGGGGTGGCGTGGGACGAGCTCGCACCGGCGGCCGCGCAGGGATGAGGGAGTACCGCGACCCGCCCGAGTACCGGGACTCGCCGTCCGGGGGAGGCCTCGCCCTGCCGTCCCTGACGCCGGTGACGAAGTGGGCCCTGATCGTGTGCGGGGCGCTCTTCGTGGTCTCGCTGCTGACCGCGCGGTTCGCGCTCCCGACGTACCTGGCGGTGGAGGAGATCGTGGTCCTCTCGCCGGACCTGTGGCGGGCCTGGTTCCCGGTGCTGCCCGTCTGGCAGCTCTTGACCTACGGCTTGATGCACTCGGTCGGCGACCCGATGCACGTGCTCTACAACCTGCTGGTCCTGTACTTCTTCGGGACCAGCCTCGAGGGCGTCCTGGGCTCGCGGCGCTACCTCGCGCACCTGCTGATCGCCGTGTTCCTGGGGGGGCTCCTGCAGCTCCTCCTGAACCTGGCGACGGGCTCCAGCCTGCTGACCCTCGGCGCCAGCGGCGGCGCCCTGTTCGTCATCGTGGCGCTGGCGACGCTGCAGCCGAACGCGCGGGTGATCTTCCTGTTCTTCCCGATCACGCTGCGGACGCTGGCCCTGATCCTGGTCGGGCTGGACCTGTACCGCCTGCTGGTCGGCAGCACGGACGTGGCCTGGCTCGTCCACCTGACGGGGGCGGCCTACGGCTTCGCCGGCGTGCGCAAGGGCTTCCTGTGGAAGGACCCCGCCGAGCTGTGGCGGCAGCGGCGCGAGGAGGCCCGCGTCCAGGCGGAGGAGGGCGACGAGCAGCGCCTCGACGCCCTGCTGCAGAAGATCCACCGGGAGGGCATGCACGCGCTGTCGAAGCGCGAGCGCGCCTTCCTGAAGCGCGTCTCCTCGCGCCGCTGACCGGGGGCGGCGCGCGGCGGCCCGCGGGCGCGACGGACCGGCCGCAGCGCTTCCGGCGACGGGCGACGAGCGGGTACACTCCCAGTCGCACCCTGGACCCGGGTCGCCCGCCCGGACGGAGCCATCATGAGCCACCTCGCCGCCCTCGCGATCGCCGCCCTCGCCGCGCTGCCCGCGGCCTCCGCCCCCAGCACCGGACGCGTTCCGACGGTTCAGGACGAGGCGGGCGGCCAGGGAGGCGAGGCGGGCCCGGAGACCCTCGCGTCCCGCGACGAACGGCAGAAGGCCTTCCGCGAGGCCTACTCGCAGGCCTACCGGCTGAAGGCCTTCGACGAGATGACCCGGCTCCTCAAGAAGCAGGTCAACGAGGCGGTCTACGAGATCATGGACATCTGCATCGCGATCGAGCGCGAGGAGCGTCCGGAGCTGACCGAGCAGATCTACGCGTTCGAGGAGGGCTGGCGGAAGGCCTACCCCGAGTCGAACTTCGTGATGGGGGTGTACGAGTACTACTCGCTGCAGGCCTCGCACCAGAAGCGCGAGCGCCAGCGGCTGCAGAAGTTCTACGACCGCGCCAACAACGAGCTGCTGGACACGCTCGCGAGCGGCGAGGAGGAGAAGCTCGGCCAGCTCGCCGCCGAGTTCGAGGGCTACGCCGACTCCTTCGCGCAGATCGGCGACCGCTACCACGCGTCGATGGCGTGGAACAACGTCGCGATCTGCTACGACGACCGCTACCGCGAGGAGGGCGCCGACCTGGACCGCGCCTACGAGGCGTACGGCGAGGTGATCCGCTTCCGCGAGCTGCTCGAGCTGAAGGACGACTACCACGCCTTCGCCGTCGCGCGCCGGCGCGAGATCGTCGAGGAGGGCTACGGCCCCGGCGCGGGCTCGCTGGGAGGCGACGACGGAGCGGGCGAGGCCGCGGGCGGAGCCGCGGCGGGGACCGGCGAGGCGAAGGAGCCCGCCGAGCCCGCGGGCGCCGCCCCGGTCGTCGGGCCGATGGAGTTCGAGGCGGTCGACGACCTCGACCGCTTCGAGCGGCCGAGCTACGACCTCGACGGCTACTACGAGATCTGGCCCGTGCTGTACTTCACCGGCCGCGGGACGCAGGCGACGATCCACTACATGGACGAGTCGCCCCCGTTCCAGCGCACGGGGGACTCCGCCATCGCGGTCGACAGCGACCGCGACGGCGAGTTCGAGACGAAGGTCCCGATCAAGGGCGGCGAGGTGCTGACCGAGATGGAGATCGAGATCGGCGGCGTGAAGCGCCCCTGGGCGATCGTCTCGCGCATCGGGACCGACCAGGACTTCTACCAGGGGGTCCAGGTCAACATGCAGCCGCAGCTCGAGTCGTTCTCGCTGTCCTACGTCCCGGCCGCGAGCATGGTCATGGACGTCGGCGGCACGCCGGTGCGCATCTTCGACGACAACCTCGACGGCCTGTACGGCAGCGAGCCGCGGTCCTGGCAGTACCTCGGGCTGGCCGAGGGCTCGGCCCAGCCGGAGCTGGACAGCGTCATCATCGGCACCGGCAAGCGCGCCGTGCCGTGGAGCAAGTACCAGCAGCTGGACGGCACCTGGTACGAGTGGGAGTCCCTCGACGCGGGCACCCGCCTGAACCTGAAGCCGGCCCGGTTCAAGACCGGCAGCCTGAAGCTCTCCGTCAAGGGCTCGAAGCCGGACTGGCTGATCGTGTGCGGCACCGACCGCGTCGCGGGCGCCTACTTCGACCTGGCGGACGGCAAGGAGGTCGAGGTCCCCGTCGGGACCTACGAGCTCTACTACGGCGAGCTGCGCAAGGGCAAGCGGCGCCAGCAGGTGAAGGCGGTGATCCTCGGCAGCAAGGCCACCAAGTACAACGTCAAGGCGGACGAGACCACCACGGTCACGATCGGCGCGCCGTACGCGTTCCAGTTCGACTGGAACCTCACCGGGAGCGTGCTGGAGGTCCCCGGCCGCAGCGTGGTGGTCGTGGGCAACGGCGGGGAGCGCTACGAGCGCATCTGGAACGCCGTGCCGCGCCCCGAGGTCTCCTGGCGCAAGGCCGGGACCAAGCGCGGGAGCAAGCCCGAGGACATGCAGGTCGTGCTGGACCAGGACGTGCTGTTCCAGCCGGGCGGCTGGCAGAAGTCGTGGCACCCGCTGGACCTCGCGCTGGACATCGGCAACGTCCCCGACGAGGGCATCGAGGTCCAGCTCGTCGAGAAGAAGAACAAGCTCTTCGGCAAGATCGAGTCGGCCTGGAGGGATTGACGCCTTGCTGGACCGCAAGCTGATCCGGCAGGAGCCGGACCTCGTCAAGGCGGGCGCGCGCAAGAAGCACGTCGACGTGGACGTCGACCGGCTGCTCGCGCTGGACGGCCGGCTGCTCGAGCTGGGCCGCGCGGTCGACGACCTGCGCGCCGAGCAGAAGCAGGCGGGCAAGCGCATCGCCCAGGCGTCCGCCGACGAGCGCGCGGCGCTGGTCGCCGCCCAGGGCGAGGCCAAGGCGCGCCTGAAGGCCCTCGAAGAGGAGCAGGGGACGCTGGGGGCGGAGCTCGACGCGCTGCTCCTGCGCGTGCCCAACCTGCCCGCCCCGGAGGTGCCCGAGGGCGTGGACGACGGCGACAACGTCGAGCTCCGCCGCGTGGGCGAGCCGCGCAGCTTCGACTTCGAGCTGCGCGACCACGTCGCCCTGGGCGAGGCCCAGGGCTGGCTCGACGTCGAGGCCGGCGCCCGCCTGGCGGGCTCGCGCAACTACGTGCTGAAGGGCGACCTCTCGCTGCTCGAGGGCGCCGTCATGCGCTTCGCGCTGGACCACATGGTCGCCAAGGGCTTCCTGCCCCTGACCGTGCCCACGCTGGTGCGCACCGAGGCGATGGTCGGCACCGGCTACTTCCCCGGGGGCGAGGACCAGGCCTACCGCTGCGACGAGCGCGACGACCTGTGCCTGGTGGGCACCGCCGAGGTCCCGATCACGTCGCTGCACCAGGGCGAGATCCTGGCGCACGACGTCCTGCCGCTGCGCTACGTCGCGCTGTCGTCCTGCTACCGCCGCGAGGCGGGCACCTACGGCAAGGACACGCGCGGGCTGTACCGCGTGCACCAGTTCCAGAAGGTCGAGCAGGTCGTGATCGACGTGGCCGACCCCGCCCGCAGCCTGGCGCACCACGAGAGCATCCTGGGCAACGCCGAGGAGGTCCTGCAGGTGCTCGAGCTGCCGTACCGCGTCGTGAACGTCTGCGGCGGCGACCTGGGCGTGCCGCAGGTGCAGAAGTTCGACATCGAGACGTGGATGCCCAGCCGCGAGGGCTACGGCGAGACCCACAGCGCCTCGCGCTTCCACGACTTCCAGGCGCGCCGGCTGAACCTGCGCTACCGCGGCGAGGACGGCAAGGTGCAGTTCTGCCACACGCTGAACAACACCGTGGCGGCCAGCACGCGCATGCTGATCGCGCTGCTCGAGAACCACCAGCTGCCCGACGGCCGCGTCGCGGTGCCGGCGCCCCTGCGGCCGTACCTCGGCGGGCGCGAGACGCTCGGCCGTCCGCTCGGCTGAGCCGGCGCCCCGTCCCGCGACCGTCCCGCGGCGGGGGTCGCCCGGCGAGCGCGGCCTCAGAGCTCGTCCGGCGCGTCCAGCGGCGGGATCTCGGGCACCAGCAGCACGGGCTCGAGCTCCTGGGCGCGGCGCAGCGTCTCGGGCAGCCGGATCACGCGCTCGTAGGTGATCGTGCGCTTGTCGAGCGGCGCGATCACCAGCTGCTCCTGCGTCAGGCGGGGCGCCAGCTCGAGGGTCAGGCTGACGTGCAGCCAGACGGGCAGGCCCTGCTCCTCCTCGTCCGCGGACGTGCCCCACTCGTCGATCGGGTCCACGTCCGGGCCGCCCTCGGGGTAGACCTGGACGTCGAAGCCCTTCACGCGGTCGTGCAGGAAGGTGAAGCGCCCGCCCTCGAAGGGGCTGTCGTCGACGCCGTAGCCCTCGCGGCGGTACAGCTCGAGGAAGTCGTCCTGGTCGGGGTTGATGCGCAGGCGGTAGCCGACCTCGTTCACGTCGCCGCGCACGAAGCGGTCCTCGAAGGGCAGCGGCACCAGGCCGTCGGTCGAGCAGACGAAGTCGAGGCTGTCCCCGTCCAGGCCGCCCATGACCCGGTCCACGACGCGCAGGTGGTCGCGCTTGGCGCGGTTCATGGTGACGATCGCGCGAATGTCGCGCTCGATCAGGTCCATGATCGCGGGGCCGGCCAGGTGCGTCTCCTGGACGTTGTGGATCCAGTCGCGGCTCTTGCGCGCGGCGGTCAGGATCTGCGTCACGACGACCATGATCCCGCCGACGATCAGCAGCGTGACGAGCACCTCGACGAGCGTGAAGCCCGCCCGGCGGGCGCGGACGGCGCGGGGGAGCCTCACCGCCCGCTCCCTCCGCCCGGGCTGGCCTCGGCGATGTCCTGGGCGTCGTCCTCGTCCGAGGTGTCCTCGGGCGGGTAGACGGCGCCCCAGGGGACCCAGCGCTCGAGGATCAGCTCGTTCTTGTACCCCTGGATCTGCGGGAAGCGCACCTTGACCTGGACGATCTCGTAGGGCTGCTCGGCGTCCGCGTCCTCATCCTCGTCGTCGTCGTCGTCGCGCCAGGGGTCGTAGCGGTACAGCTCGTCCTCGGTCAGGAACCCGTCGTCGCCCAGCACGACCTCGTACTCGAACAGCTCGTGGCCCTGCTCCGCGTAGGTGCCGAGCAGGCGGTCGCGGTTCGTCTCCTCCTGGAAGAGCCCCGCCTCGACCTGCCCCAGCGTCAGCAGCCCCAGCTCGCGGGCGATCTTCAGGTTGCGCGTGTGGGCCGCCTCGAACTTGGTCGTGTTCAGCCCCTGCAGCACGAGCACCAGGGCGATCCCCACGATCACGATCGTCACCATGACCTCCGCCAGCGTGAAGCCGGCGCGGCTCCTGGCGAGGCGCTGGGGACGGTGGGGGCGGCGCACGCTACTCGAAGTCCTTCTCGTCGGGGTAGGGCCGCACGTACTGGCCGTCGTGGAAGCGGATCAGGCCCGTCAGCGCCAGCACCTCGATCGTGTAGTAGACGTCGTAGGGGTTCTGGACCAGCGTGATCGTGTGGTCCGAGGCCGCGCCCAGCGGGTCGAAGCGCACGGTCACGAGGTCGGCCACGTAGGCCTGGCCGTCGATCACGATCTGCTGGAACTCGACGCCCGCGGGCAGGTACGTCTCGCCGGTGATCAGGCGCTCGTCGTCGAAGGCCGCCAGGCCGCCGCCGGGGCGGAAGGGCGTGCGGATCCAGTAGCGGTGCTCGTTCAGGTCGTAGACGATCTCGAACTGCGCGTTGCGCGCGATGGCGTTCGAGCGCGTCTCGTGCAGCGTGCTCGCCAGCCGGCGGATGGCCGCGTTGCGCTGCGCGCGCGGCAGCGTCGCCCGCCAGGACACGAACGTGATCGACGCGACCAGCATCAGGACGAGGGTGACGCCCATCAGCTCGACCAGCGTGAAGCCGCGGCGCCGCGCCGCGGCTTCACGCTGGTCGAGCTGATGAGCCCGCCGCGCCGCAGGCGCGGCGCGCGTTCCCCGCCGACGAAGTCGAGACAGGAGCCCCGAGCGGATGCCCGCGCTCGCGCGAGCGTCCGCACCCACCCGGTCCGCCAGGGTCCGATCCATGGGGGGCTCCGCGGCCGGCTCCGCGCCTACCGCCCCCGGCTCTTGACCGTCTCGTTGTCGATGTCGGCGTTCTCGCCCTCGCCGCCCTGCACGCCGTCGGCGCCCAGGGTGTAGAGGCGGAACTTGCGGTTGCCCGGCTCCGGCTCGTACTGGTACTCGTGGCCCCAGGGGTCCACGGGCACCTCGGCCTGGTCGAGGTAGCGCTCGCCGTTCTCGTCCTCGAGCACGAGCTCCTCGAGCCCGTCGGGGTAGCGGCCGCCGTTGTTGATGGCGTAGTCGTCCAGGGCCGACATGATGCCGACCATGTCGGTCTTGGCCGTGGCGGCCTGGGCCGTGCGGAAGCGCTTCATGACGTTCGGGACGACGATCGTCATGAGCAGGCCCAGGATGACGATGACGACCATGAGCTCGGCGAGCGAGAAGCCGCGCCGGCGGCGGTCGATGCGGAGAGGTTTCAGCAGCTTCATGGTTCCGTGGATCAGTTGAACTGTCCCACCTGCAGGATCGGCAGGACGATGGACACGACGATGTAGCCGACGACGAGCGCCAGCACGACGATCATGATGGGCTCGAGCAGCGAGGTGACGCGCTCGGTGGTCAGCTCGATCTCCTCCTCGTACGCGGCGCCGATGCGGTCCAGCATGTTCTCGAGCTCGCCGGACTGCTCGCCGACCGACACCATGTAGCCCACGACGGCGGGGAACACCCCCGACGCCTTGAGGGGCGTGGCGATGTCGGTGCCCTCCATGATCCGCGTGCGGATCGTGTCGGTGGCCTGGGCGATGACGCGGTTGCCGACGACGTTGCCGGTGATCTCGAGGCTCTGGACCACGGGCACGCCGCTCTGCAGCAGGGTCGACAGCGTGGTCGTGAAGCGCGCCGTGGCCTGCTTGCGCAGCAGCTCGCCGATCAGCGGGATCTGCAGCAGCGTGCGGTCGATGAACATGCGGCCGCCGGGGCTGCGGTGGTAGACCCGCTCGAACAGGAACGAGAACCCGGCCAGCACCAGGCAGCCCAGCCACCAGTAGTCGCGGAAGCCGTTGCTGATCGAGATCAGGATCAGCGTGGGCGTGGGCAGCGTCTGGCCCGTGTCGAGCAGCATGCCGGTGATCTTGGGGACCACCCAGGTCATGAGGATCGTCACGACCACGATGCCGATGACGATCATCATCAGCGGGTACGTCAGCGCCGAGACCACCTTGCGGCGCAGGGCGCGCTGGCTCTGCAGGTAGTCGGCCAGGCGCTTGAACACCACGTCCAGGTTGCCGGTCGCCTGGCCGGCGCGGACCATGTTGACGTAGAGCTCCGAGAAGTACGACGGGTGGTCGGCCAGCGCGTCGGCCAGCGACGTGCCCTGGCTGACGCGCTCGCGGATCTCGCGGAACAGCGTCTCGGTCTTGCGGTCCTTGTCGGCCTGCTCGATCAGCGCGCGCAGCGTCTCGGTCAGCGGGATGCCCGCGCCCAGCATCGTGCCGAGCTGGCGCGTGGCGGCCGCCACGACGTCGAGGTGCTTGGACGTCGGCTTGGTGTCGGTCGAGCGCAGCGCCTGCAGGCGCTCCTTCAGCGACAGCTTGAGGCCGGGCGACCTCGAGCGCCGGCCGCCGCGCTTCTCGCGGATCTCGCTGACCAGGACGTTCTCGCGGCGCAGGCGCTGGCGCGCCTCGCGCGGCGTGTCGGCGTCGATGACGCCCGTGCGGGTCCCGCCGCCGGTGACGTAGGCCTTGTACTCGAAGATCGGCATGGCGGCGCGTTACCCCAGGTCGATCTGCGTGACGCGCAGCACCTCGTCGGGGGTCGTCAGGCGCTGGCGGACCTTGTCGCAGCCGTCCGAGCGCAGCGTGCTCATGCCCATCTCGATCGCCTTGCGCTTGATCTGGGTGGCGGTGGCGCCGTCCATGATCAGCGTGCGGATCGACTCGTTCAGGGGCATGAACTCGTAGATCGCGGTACGGCCGGAGAAGCCGGAGTGGAAGCACTCCTCGCAGCCCTGGCCCATGGCGATCTTGCCGTCGAGCTCCTCGGCCGTCATGTCCAGCTTGCGGAGCTTGGCCAGCCACTCGTCGTCGATGTCCTCGAGCGAGCGGCAGTGCTTGCAGATCGTGCGCACGAGGCGCTGGGCGATGACCAGCACGATCGAGCTGGACACGAGGTACGGCTCGACGCCCTGGTCGACCATCCGGGACACGGTGCTGGCCGAGTCGTTCGTGTGGACGGTCGAGAACACCAGGTGACCGGTCAGGGCCGCGCGGATGGCGACCTCGGCCGTCTCCAGGTCGCGGATCTCGCCGACCATCATCACGTCGGGGTCCTGGCGCAGGAACGAGCGCAGCCCCGAGGCGAAGGTCAGGCCCTTCTTCGTGTTCACCTGCACCTGGCTGATGCCGGACAGCGAGTACTCGACCGGGTCCTCGATCGTCAGGACGTTCTTCTGCGTCGTGTCGAGCTCGTTCAGGCCGGCGTAGAGCGTGGTCGACTTGCCCGAGCCGGTGGGGCCGGTCACCAGGATGATGCCGTGGCTCCAGTTCAGGTACTCGCGCAGCATCTCGCGGTTCTCGTCGGACAGGCCGATCTCGTCCAGCGTGTAGAGCTTCGCGGTCTTGTCCAGGAGTCGCATGACGATGCGCTCGCCGTTGGTCGTCGGCACCGAGCTGATGCGGACGTCGACCTCGCCGTCGCCGATGCGGATGGACGCGCGGCCGTCCTGGGGCAGGCGGCGCTCGGCGATGTCCATCTTGCCCATGACCTTCACGCGGCTGATGATGGCGTCCATCGCCTTCCGCGGGATCGGGTCCATGTCGTACAGGATCCCGTCGATGCGGAAGCGCACCTGCATGCGGTCGGGGTAGCAGTGGAAGTGCACGTCCGACGCGCGCAGCTTCAGCGCCTGGAACAGGATCGTGTTGACCAGGCGGATGATCGGCGCCTTGTTCGAGACGTCGAGGACGTCCTCGGACTCCTCGATCTCCGACGCCAGGTCGGCGATGTCCTCGTCCTCGGCGACGTCCGCCAGGGCCTCGTCCATGCCGTCCGCCTTGTGGCGGTAGGCGCGGGCGATCAGCTGCGTGATCTCCTGCTTGGGCGCCAGGACGGGCTCGATGTCCTTGCCGTACAGCCCCGACAGGTCGTCCATCGGGTGCGCGTCGAGCGGCGTGCACGTGGCGACCTTCAGCAGCCCGTTGACCTCCTCGATGCCGACGAGGTTGTAGTTGCGCGTGAAGTGGACGGGGACGCGGTTGACGAAGTTCGTCGGGACGGACACGTCCTCGAGCGAGCCGCGGTACTCGAAGCCCAGGTGGCGGGCGTAGACGCGCAGGAGCGCCTCCTCGTCGAGGGCGCCCCGCTGCAGGATGACGCGGTCGAGGGACTCGCCCGTCTGGGCGGCCTCGGTGCGGCACTCCTCCAGCTTCTCGCGCGAGAGGCCGGCGGCCGTGAGGAGGTCGGCGAGGGTGCTCATGGGGCAGGGGCGGGCGGCGCCGAGTCTACTCCGTGCCGTCGCCGTCGAGGGGGGCGTCGGGATCCCCGGTCGAGTCCAGCAGCTCCTGGCGCCGCAGCGGATCCTCCAGCCCGACGCGGTCGGGCGCGACCTCGCCGCCGCCGGGGCTGCGGTACAGCGGGACCTGGAAGCCCTGCAGGTCGACCTCCCCGGCGGGCAGCCGGAAGTTGGGGTCGATCAGCCGCAGCCGGTCGGTCCCGATGCGGTCGGCGGCGTCCAGCTTGCGGCTGTAGGAGATCTCCGAGAGGTCCGCGAAGTCGCGGTCCTCGAGGATGTGCGGCGTGACGAAGAAGTAGAGCGTCGTGCGGTTGTTGCTGTTCGTGTCGCGGCGGAACAGGAAGCCGAGGACCGGGATGTCGCCGAGCAGGGGCACCTGCTGGCGCGACTCGTTGCCCAGGTCGGTCACGATGCCGCCGATGACCATGGTGTCGCCGTCGGGCACGTTCACCTGGGTCTGGACCGAGCGCCGCGTCCGGGGGGCGGGGATCGCGCCGGAGCTCTGGCCGACGAAGTTGGCGACCTCGAGGTAGACGTCCAGGCGCAGGTAGCCCGCCGCGCTGATCGAGGGCGAGATGCGCAGGGTCGTGCCGGCCTCCTCGAACCCGCTGAAGTTCTCCTGGCTGGCGCCGGTGGCGGCCAGGGTGTTGGTCGTGGTGGGCTGCTCGTCGGTCGAGCGCACCTCGGCCGAGCCGTTGTTCGTGACCAGCACCGAGGGGATCTGCAGCACGTTCGTGTCCGTGCGCGTCTCGGTGGCCGCCAGCAGGACCGGCAGGTTGAAGTCGTCGCCCGACAGGATGCCCGCGACGATCGACGTGCCCTGGTTGGGGATGCGCGCGTCGAGGATCCCGTCCATGTCGCTGTCGACCAGCGTCGAGAGGCCGAAGTCGGTCAGCCCGAAGCCCCCCGTGCCGTTGCCGGTGGGGATGTCCGCGCCGCCCAGCTCGACGCCCAGGTCGAACGTGTCGGCGCCCGACAGCTCGATCAGGGCGGTCTCGATCAGCACCTGGTCCTGGCGGCGGTCCAGCTTGCGGATCAGGTCGACCATCTCCTCGTAGCGCGTCTTGTTGGCGGCGAGCAGGATCGCGTTGCTGACGGGGTCCGCCACGACGACCACGTCGGTCTGGCGGCGCGTGCCGCCGCCCTGCGGGCCCTGCTGCGGACGGGCCTGGCCGGCGCCGGCCGACAGGTCCACGCGCGAGGCCTCCTGCAGGAAGTCCTCGAGGACCTCGACGAGGTCCTCGGCCTGCACGTTCTCGACGGCGTAGATGTTGTAGTAGCGCTCGGGCTCGACCACGTCGACGTCGAGGCGCGCGACGAGCTCCTTCACGTTCTGCATGTCGTCGGGCAGCGCCATGACGAGCAGCGAGTTCGTGCGCGGGTACGTCAGGATGCGCACCTCGCCGGTGCCGCGCCCGAGCGCGCCCGTGGCGCCGGCGACCTGGGGCTGCTGGCGGTTGAGGGCCGTGCGGCTGGCCTCGAGCAGCTGCTCCAGCACGTCGGCGACGTCCTCGGCGGCGGCGAACTCCAGCGGGATGACCTCGAAGGTCGGCACCACGTCCTCGTCGATGGCGCTCTCGCGGTCGACGATCTCGAGCAGGCGCGCCAGCGACACGATGTTGCTGGCGAAGCCCTGCAGGATGATGCTGTTCGTGTCCGCCAGCGGGATGGCCTGCATCATCGTCGCGTCGGGCGACAGCGTGCGCAGCGAGTTGCCCAGCTGCCGCACGTCGACGTTCGGCAGGTGCAGGACGGTCGTGATGGGGGTGGCGACCTGGTCGGCGTACTCGTCCAGCTCCTCGGGAAGGACGTAGATGGCCTCGTTCCCGATCTTCGAGCTGGGCCGCCCGCCCGGACCGGAGATCGGCTGCACGACGACGATCGCGAGCGGCTCGGGGCCGACGCGCGTGCAGACGAAGTTGTTGATGAACATCACGATCTGGAAGAAGGAGTAGAAGTCCTCCTTCGGGATGCGCTTCACGCCGAAGATCCGGACCTTCTTGGTCTGGAGCTCCTGGAGCACCTCGTCGCCGTGCGTGAAGTTGATGCCCGTCGCTTCCTCGCAGATCTTGATGAAGTCGAGGAGCGTGACGGAGCCCTCCTGGGTCTCGTCGAAGTTGAGGACGTACGAGTCGCCCTCCTCCAGGACCGGACTGTCCGGGGGACCGGCCTGGCCGGCGCCGCCGGGGGGGCCCTGGAGGGCGGCCGCGAACGGGGCCGGGGCGAGCAGCGGGACCAGGCTGAGGGCGAGGGCGATCATGGGCGGTCGCGTTGGGCGGGTTCTGATCTATCCTGTTGGACAGGAATGATTTAGGCGCGTTTCGCCGGGGGCGAGCCCGAGACTCTAGGGCCCCGCGGAGGGCGTGTCAAAGGGATCCTCCCCCGGGCCGGAGCGGGCTCCGGCGCCCTGAAGACGCCCGACGGGCCCCGTTCTTCCCGCTCGCGGACCCGCCAATTCGGGCCCGGGCGGCGCCTCCCGGTCCGCCCCGCCGGCGGGGGCCGAGGCGCGGCGCGGGCGTGACCCCCGGGGTGCAGCGGACGGACCGACGCGACCCCGGCGCGGCGCGGGTCCGGGGGCGCTCCGGGCCGTTGATGTCGGGTCGGCCGGCCGTCACAGTGTCGGCGACGCAGCACCGGCCCGCGCGCCCCGGCGCGGATCCGTGCGGCCCCCCGCGGCGCCCCGACCCGGTGGGCGGGCCGGCGCGCGAACCCGGCGTCCCGTCGACCCCGCCCCGGCGACCCCCCCCCGACCCCGCCCGGACAGCCCCCGGAGAAGCACCCCCGTGAGCGAAGGAAAGAACGGCCTCGTCCGCTTCCTCCAGGAGTTCTCGATCCCGCTGATCGCGGGCGTCTTCGTGGCCCTGGGGTTCGCCAACCTCGCGCCCGAGACCTACGCCTACTACTTCGGGGCGGCGCACGGCGACCACCCGCACGTCTGGCTGCCCTTCGGCCACGCCACGGTCTTCGGGCACCACCTGACGCTGCACTTCCTGATCAACGACATCTTCATGGTGTTCTTCTTCGGCATCGCCGCGAAGGAGATCACCGAGGCGACGCTCCCCGGCGGAAGCCTCAACCCGATCCGCAAGGCCATCAACCCGCTGTTCGCCACCATCGGCGGCGTGCTGGGACCCGTGGGGGCCTACTTCCTGTTCCTGCAGGTCGCCTGGTCGGGCGGCATGTTCGCCGAGGGCCTCGAGTACGGCACGGTGGCCCGCGGCTGGGGCATCCCGACGGCGACCGACATCGCCCTGGCGTGGCTCGTGGCGCGGGCGGTGTTCGGCGCCGGGCACCCCGCGATCGACTTCCTGCTGCTGCTCGCCGTCGCCGACGACGCCATCGGCCTGGGCATCATCGCGGTCTTCTACGGGGACCCGGAGAACCCGGCCCGGCCGGTCTTCCTGCTGCTCGTGCTGGCCGGCATGGTCGTGGCCTACGTCCTGCGCCGCCGCGACGTGCAGAGCTGGATCCCCTACGTCCTGTTCGGCGGGGCGCTCTCCTGGAGCGGCCTGATCCTGGCCCACCTGCACCCGGCCCTGGCGCTCGTGTTCATCGTCCCGTTCCTCCCGCCGCCGCGCCGCGACACGGGGCTCTTCATGGCGCAGGACGAGGTCGACCGCATGGGCGAGCCCCTGGCCCGGGACCTGGCGGTGGACCACTCGCCGCTGCACGAGTTCGAGCACCAGCTGAAGCTCTTCGTGGACTTCGGCCTGTTCTTCTTCGCGCTGGGCAACGCCGGCGTCGAGCTGGCCTCGATGGGGCCGCTGACCTGGATCGTCCTGGGCGCCCTGGTGGTCGGCAAGACGGTCGGCATCACCGCCTTCGGCTGGGCGGCGACGAAGATCGGCTTCCCGCTGCCCAACCGCGTGGGGATGCGCCAGCTCGTGATGGCCGCCTTCGTCGCCGCCCTCGGCCTGACCGTGGCGCTCTTCGTCGCCGGCGCGGCCTTCACCGACGCGACGCTCCAGGGCGAGGCCAAGATGGGCGCGCTGTTCTCCGGCGGCGTCGCCTTCGTGGCGCTCCTCCTCGGGAACCTGCTGCGCGTCCGCGACGACGGCTCCCGCTCCGAGGACCGCTCCGAGGCCGCCACCCGCGCCCCCTCCGCCTGAGCGGCGCCGACCCGCCCGCCGGGGCCGCCGCGCCACGCCTTCGCGCGGAGGGCGGCCCGGGGGTCTCGCGAGGCCCTCCCCGGCGGTATCCTGCGCCCGGACCCATGGACCTCCGCGAGCTCTTCCGACCCGAGGACCTGCTGCTCGACTTCGCGCCCCGCGACAAGTGGGACGCGATCCGCGACCTCGTCGAGCACCTGCGGGCGAGCGGTCGGCTCCCCGAGGAGGCCGTGGAGGGCGTGCTCGAGAAGGTGCTGGCGCGCGAGCGCTCGATGTCCACCGGCATGGAGGACGGCATCGCCATCCCGCACGCCGCGGTGGACGAGATCGGGTCGATCGCCGCCTGCATGGGCATCGTCCGCGCCGAGCAGGGCCTGGCGTTCGAGAGCATCGACGGCCGGCCCGCGCGGCTGATCGTCCTGCTGGCGATCCCCCGCGCGCAGAAGCTGCTCCACATCCGCACCCTGGCCGACGTCGCGCGCGTGCTGGGCTCGCCCGCGGTGCGCGGCGCGCTGCTCGCGGCGCGCACGCAGGAGGCGGCCTGGGAGGCGCTGACCTCCGGCAGCGACGCGGCGAGCGCGCGCTGAGGGCGCGCCGCGCCGCCCGGCGGCGACCATCCGACGGCATGGAGCAGACGAGGACAGCGTGAGCGCCGACCGCCGCGCCTCGGCCTTCGCTCCCTGGCTCGTGTTCGGCGCCGCCGCGGCGCTGTCGGGCGCCGCCGGGCTCGCCGTCCAGCTCGTGCTGCTGCACCTCGCCGCCCCGTGCGTCGGCCAGGGACGCGTCGGCACGCTGGGCGTGGGCGCCTACGTGTGCGGCTGGTCGCTGGGCGCCTGGCTCGCCGGGCGCCTCGCGCGCTCACCGGCCGCCGGCCTCGCCGCCGCCGCCCTGGCCGTGCCGGTCACGGTGGCGGGCGGCGTCGTGGCGCTGCCGCTGCTGGCGTGGTTCGAGGGGCTCGGCCCCGTGGCGCTGCCCGGCGCGCTGGCGACGCTGGCGCTGGTC
>JAUIDW010000479.1 GCA_030428395.1 bacterium
ACCTTCGGGGCCTGCACGTTCAACATCCCCTGCGGCTTCGACCCGCAGATCGGCCCGGGCGGCACCGGGCTGGAGACGAGCGACATCTTCTGGGTCAACGTCGACGGCGACCCGCCCGGACCCACGGGCATGGTGAACACGTCGCAGGTCTGCCAGACCTCGCTGACGGGCACGGGCTGCTTCTTCTTCGGCGGCTGGCCGGGCAACCCGTACGCGAGCTTCTTCCTCTCGATGGAGGCGACCGGTCCGTGCACCGGCGGTCCGGCCGTACCCGGGTACTACTGCACGGCCAAGACCACGTCCCTGGGCTGCGTGCCGTTCCTGACGGCGGACCCGGGGCTCCCCTCGGTGTCGTCCACGTTGCCGTGGAACGTGCGCTCGAACGACCACGAGCCCGCCAACGCCGGGTTCCTGATCTACGCCTCGAAGAAGGCCAACCTGGACTTCCACGGCGGCAAGCTCTGCGTGAAGCCGCCCTTCGTTCGCACGCCGGTCGCGAAGAGCAAGAACACGACGTGCGTCAACCCGATGGGAACTTGCCTGGTGCCGACGTGCCGCCAGCTGCGCCGCAACTTCAACGCGACCATCCAGTCGGGCTCGAACCCGCTCCTGACCGCGGGCGCGCTCGTCCGCGCCCAGATGTTCCAGCGCGACCCCGCCGACCCGCTCGGCTTCGGCGACAACCTGTCCAACGGGGTCGTCTTCGTCATCACGCCCTGAGGCGGCGCGGCGCGGACGAGCTCCGGCCCGCGCGGGACGAAAAAGGAGACGGCCGGTGCGAGTGCACCGGCCGTCTCGGCTCGGTTCCGGAAAAGGGACTCAGCGCGAGAGCATCGCCACCGAGTCGGAGCTCTCCTCCGGCTCTCCCCCCGAGCCTTTGCGGGTCGCGCTCTGGGCGCAGAAGCGCACGGCCTTCCCCTTCGAGTCCGACAGGGTCAGGAACGCCCCGCCCTCGTCGATGGACATCGTCGCGACGGCCTTGCCCTTCTCGTTCAGGAAGGTGAGCTGCGGCGTGCCGCCGGTCTCGTACGCGGTCAGCACCGCCCGCTCCTGGTTGCGCGCGTCGCGCAGCACGAAGCGCTCCGCCCAGACGGTCTTGCAGACCGGGGCCATGCTCATCGCCCAGCCGGCCACGGCCAGGCCGAAGGCGGCGACGCCGGCGCGCATCAGGCGCTTGTTCTGACGCTCCAGCTTCTCGATGCGGTCGATCACGTTGCGTTCCATGCGGGGAGTTCCTCCGGGTCGTGCGGGTCGCCGGCGTCGCGTCCGCGCCTCGCCCTGGGAGCCCTGGGTGCGGGCCCACATCCGGGAAGCGCGGGAAGGGCGAACGGCCGGCGCGTCCGCCCCCGGGTGTCCCATCCGCTGCGTCTAGCGCGCCCCGGCCGCGCGGTTGCGCCCCGAGCCCGCAGAACGCCGCGGATCGCGGGGTTGTACGAGCCGGCTACGCGTGCATTCCCGCACGCGGGCCCCCGGCCCCGGGGACGGGCCGGCCGCCGACGGTAACCCCGCGCAGGGGGAGGCCTTCGCTCGGCTCCAGCACGATCAGGTCGGCCCAACGTCCCACGGAGAGGACGCCCAGCTCGCCCTCCAGGCCCAGGGCCCGGGCGGGCGTGGTCGAGGCCATCGTCAGGGCCTCCTCGAGGCTCACGGTGCCGGCCGCGACGAGGCCGCGGACGGCGTCGAGCTGGCCCAGGGCCGACCCGGCCAGGCGCTCGGGCGTCCCGTCGGGGCCGGCGGGGTACCAGGCCGCGCCGCCGCGCACCACGTGGCTGCGGCCGCAGGCCTCGAACACCTCGCACCCCGTGCCCGCGCCCGCCAGCGCGTCGCTGACCAGGCACAGGCCGCCGGGGCCGCGCGCCGCCAGCGCGAGCTCGATCGCGCGGTCGCCGACGTGGACGCGGTCGCCGATCAGCTCCGCGAAGAGCACGTCCTCGGTCAGCGCGACGCCCGCGAGCCCCGGCGCGCGGTGGTGCAGCGGCGCCATCGCGTTGTAGAGGTGCGTGACGCCCGCCGCGCCGGCGCGGGCCGCCGCGGTCGCGCGCGCCTCGTCCGCGTCGCTGTGCCCGAGCGACACGCGGATGCCGCAGCGCACGAGCTCCGCGACGAGCGCGTCCGCGCCGGGCAGCTCCGGGGCGAGCGTGACGGTGCGGATCCCGCGGCCGTCGCCCGTCGCGGACCCGAGCAGCGCGCGCAGCGCCTCGGGCGACGGCTCGACCAGGTCCTCGCGCGGCAGCGCGCCGGCCCGCACGGGGTTCACGAACGGGCCCTCGAGGTGCGCGCCGAGGGCGCGCGCGCACGGCTCGCCGCCCGCCGCCAGCTCGTCCGCCGCGCGCGCGACGCTCGCGGCGACCTCGCCCAGCTCGGCGGGGCGCGCGGGGAACAGCGTGGGCTGGAACGCCGTCGTCCCGTCGCGCGCCAGCGCGCGGGCCATCCCGCGCAGGTCGTCGACCGGCCCGTGCCCCCCGTAGCCGTGCACGTGCAGGTCCACCAGGCCCGGCGCGACGACCGGGTCGTTTGGGCGCGCGGGACCGTCCTCGAGCTCGACCGCCGCGATGCGCGCGCCGTCGACGCGCACGACGCCCGGGCTCAGGCGACCGTCGACCAGCAGGCTGCCGCGGAGCTCGGTCACGGGGCCTCCGGGAACAGGTACCAGATCGCGCTGCGTCCGTAGACGCGGCGGTCGGCGCTCAGCGAGGGCGGCAGCTCGGCCGCCGACGGCGCCGCGGTCGGCGCGTGCAGCACCAGGACGCCGGCGGGGTCGACGCGCTCGCGGGCCAGGCGGTCGAGGGCCTCCAGCAGGCCGACGCGCGCGCGG
>JAUIDW010000480.1 GCA_030428395.1 bacterium
CGCCCGCGACCGCGGCGCGCGCCGGTTCGCGCCGCGCCGTCGCCCGGGCGGCGCCGGCCCGCCGCGAGAGCGCCGCGCGAGGCGCGGGAACCCGCGCGACCTTCGGGGCGAAAGCTCACCGCGCGCTCTTTTCGCGCGCATCGCCGACGCTATCCTCCAAACCGTCGATCGCTTGCCCGGTCGACACGGCAGGCCGCGGCTCGAAGCTCGCGCGGCTGCCCACGCACGCAACTCGTTACGGAGGACGCCATGCGCGGAGTCGCGGTCTTGTTCGTCGGTGCCGGGATCCTGATGATCTTCATGGCCATCTGGTTCGGCGGCTCCGCCAGTGGGGGAGAGACGTCCGGTGAGGACGCCGGCCCGGTCTCGGTCGAGCACGCGACCGGGTTCCTGGAGACGGAATTCGAGGACGACCTGCTCGCGCGGCCGTCCGAGGCCCAGAGCACCGACCCGGTCCCCGGCGCGCTCGAGGCCGGGGCCTTCCTCGACGTCGAGCCCGTCGAGTTGCCCGGCGAGACGTCCGGCGATCCGGAGGGAGCCGGGATTGGCTCCTCGACCCCCCCGCGCGAGCCGGCGGGGGACACGTCGTTCACCGTCGCACCCGACCGCCAGGCGGCGTCCACGGAGCCCCCGGAGGCGACGGGGGCCGCCCTGGAGGACCCCTGGGAGGCCGTGGGGACGCCCGGGGCCGCCCCGGGCGCCTACGGGGACGACCTGGGCATCGGCGAGGTCGACCTGGCCGCCGCCCTGGCGCACGGGGGCGCCGAGGGCCTGCTCGAGTACCTCCGGCGGGTGGATCCGGACCTGCCGGAGTCCCGCCGCAACCTGGTGCTGGCCTTCGCGGCGGCGCTGCTCGGGAACGGGGAGCGCTCGCGCGAGCTCGGCGCCGGCCTGGCGGACGCCCTCGACGTGGGGAGCCTCGAGCTCGACCTGCTGGAGGCCGCGCGCCTGGGCCAGGACGTGCTCGACCTGCGCGCCGCGGACGAGGCCCGCGGGGCGCTGGGCCTCGCGATGCGGGCCGCCCTGCTGGAGCGGTCCGGGCTCGTCCACCAGCAGAACTCGCGCAACGCCCTGGCGGCGCGCTGCTTCTCCGAGCTGCTGCTCGGCGAGGTCCACGCGCCCTGGAGCGCCGACCGCGACGCCCTGCTGCGCTGGACGGCGGCGCTCGACCAGGCGCAGCGCGGCCACCGCTGGTCGCGGTCGGGCAACTGGCCCTTCGTCGAGGAGGTCGTGCAGAGCGGCGACAGCCTCGTGCGCATCCGCAAGCGCGTGCTGAAGAGCCACCCCGACCTGCTGCTCTGCACCGGGCTGATCGAGCGGGCGAACCAGCTGACGGGCCGGTACATCCACCCCAACGACGAGCTGCGCGTGCCCGTGGACCGTCCGAGCATGCTCGTGGACCTGAGCGCGCGCTGGGCGCTGTTCCTGCTGGGCGACGAGGTCGCCGCGGCCTGGGAGGTCGGCATCGGCAAGGACGGGCACGAGACGCAGACGGGCGTGTTCACCGTCGGGGAGAAGAAGGAGGAGCCGATGTGGTTCCGCCCCGGCGAGCCGCCCGTGCCGTTCGGCGACCCCGACAACCCGCTCGGGACGCGCTGGATCGCGTGGCACCGCGATGGCGTGAAGACCAGCCTGGGCTTCCACGGCACGAGCGACCCCGACGGGGTCGGGCACCGCGTGAGCCTCGGCTGCATCCGCATGCACAACGAGGACGTGGAGGAGCTCTTCGAGATCCTCCCCATCGGCGCGCTGGTGCGCGTCCAGCCGTAGGGGACCGCGAGCGCCCCCCGCGGTGTGGCGCCGCGGGGGGGGCGCCGGCTGGCGTCGGGTCCCGCCGGTCCGCGCCGGGCGGGCGCCCCCGGGGAGGGCCCGCGGTGCGGAGCGCACGGCGCAGGCCCGGCGTGCGCGGGAAGCGGGGGAGGCGGGCCGGCGCGGGGAGCTGTCCAGCGGTGGGACCCGCGGCCTGGCTCCGGAGCGCGCCTGCCCGGGAGCGGCCCGCGCGGGCGGAGGGAGTCGCCGCAGGTGCACGCGGGACAGAGGCCTGCAGGGAGCGCCTGTGAGGGACGTGCGGCACCTGGAGGGAGTGGAGTGTGCCGCCCACGGGTGCGCGTGGAGAGCTCCCGGGGCACGTGGAGACCTCCCCGGCCGGATGGAGGACCCGGGGAACCGTCCGCGGCGGCGCGTGGGACCGGGAAGGGGCTCAGGGCATGGACGACCGGACACCCGCGCAGCGACCGGCGTTGCAGGCCGATGGGGCCGCTGGGAGGCCGCCCGGGGCGGGGGATGCGCGCAAGGGTGGTCTCTCCTGCGCTGCGGGGGTCAGGAGAGCCCTGCCGGGGCCTCGCGGGCGAGAGGGAAGCGCACGGAGACGCGCGCTGCACCGCGAGACCCAGGGCGCCGGGGAGCGAAGATGGGAATCCAGCGCCAGGCCCGTCGAAGTCGCGCCGGGGTGGGGCCACAACCTCCTGAATCTCCGGGGGTTACGCTCGCCACGACGAGTCTTGAAGATTCCTCTGGGTGCCGCTTGACGGGCCTTCGGCAGTGCCTATGATTTCCGCTCCCTCGCCCGAGCGGCGCGGGACGAAAACGCGACCGCGGCGACCGCACGTCGGCCCATCGCAGCCTCCTCCGGGGGGATGCCGTGCGCTGACCGGCCGCCCGTTCTTTGAAAACGAGGGTGACCCCGAAAGAAGAGTGCCGTTGCGAGCACGGGGCAGGAATCACGCTGATCGGCTTCGGCCGGCTCAGTGCCTGTCTCACATGCACACGATCGAACC
>JAUIDW010000096.1 GCA_030428395.1 bacterium
AACTGCGCCTCGCGCCCGACCTCAAGGTCCAGCACGCCGACCGGCGCGCCGTCGATCCGCGCCTGCAGCCGCGTCGTCCCCGGCGCGCCCGAGCCGCAGGGGGCGGCCGTCGACGGTGCCCTCGACGCCGACGCCGGGCACGGCGCGGAACTCCTCGACCGCGGGCAGGTCGCCGCCGCCGCGCGCGCGCCAGGCGGCGCGCACGGCCCGGCCGATCGGGTGCTCGCTGCCCTGCTCCAGGGCCGCGGCGAGGCGCAGGACCGCGGATGCATCCAGCGGCGCGCCGCCCGCGGGGACGTCCACGCCGACGAGCTCGAGCCCCCCGGTGGTCAGCGTGCCCGTCTTGTCGAGGAACGCGTGGCGCGCGCGGGCCAGGCGCTCGAGCACGTCGCCGCCGCGTACCAGCACGCCGCGGCGCCAGGCCTCGCCCAGCGCGACCCAGAAGGCCAGCGGCGTCGCGAGGCCCAGGGCGCAGGGGCAGGCGATCAGCACGACGGACAGGCCGGTGAGCAGCCCCTGCTCGGGCCCCAGGCGCCAGCCGCGCCAGGCGGCCGCTCCCACGGCCAGCAGCAGCACCGCCGGCAGGAACACGCGCGCCGCGCGGTCGGCGGTGCGCACGAGCGCGGGGCGCGCGGTCAGGGCCTCGGACAGCAGGCGCTCGATCTCGTCGCGCACGCGGGCCCCGCGCACGGAGTCCGCGCGCACGAGCAGCGAGCCGTCGAGCACGCGCGCGCCCGACAGCACGCGGTCGCCGGCGGCGGCCGCGGCGGGCGTCTCCTCGCCGGTGAGGCTGGACGCGTCCAGGAAGCTGCGCCCCTCGAGCACGACGCCGTCGACCGGGACCTCCTCGCCGGGGCGCACGCGCACCCGCTCGCCGACGCGGACGTCGTCCACGGCCACGGAGCGCTCGCCCGCGGCGTCCACGACGGTCGCGTCGGGGCTGCGGTCGGCCACGAGCGACGTCAGGCGGTCGCGCGCGCGCTCGCGGGCGCGCACCTCGAGCCAGCGCCCCAGCGTCACCAGCACGAGCACCATCGTGGCGGTCTCGTAGTAGACCGTCGGGCCGTCGGTGAAGGTGTTCCAGAGCGACACGCACCAGGCCGCGCCGGTGCCGGCCAGGATCAGCACGTCCGCCGACAGCCAGCGCCGCATGGCGACGACGGCGTCGACCAGCGGGACGCCCAGCAGGAACAGGACCGGCAGGGACAGGGCCAGCGCGCCGAGGCGCGTCAGGCCCTGGAGCGCCTCGCCCGCCTCGCTGTCGACGCGCCCCTCGAGGCCGTAGAGCGACAGCGAGAACACCATCACGCCCATCGAGAGGAAGGCCGACAGCACCAGCCGCGCCAGCAGGCGGTCGGAGGTGCGGCGCGGTCCGTCCTGCGCGTCGCCGTCCCCCCGCGAGAGGAGGTGCGCGGCGACGTAGCAACCCGAGCAGCAGAAGCGGCGCCCGGAACGAGTCAGCGGGAGCCCGCAGTGCTCGCAGCCGGCTCGTTCGGGGCGGGCGGTCACTGCGTGCTCTCGACGGCCTCCGGTGGCGTCAGCGGGCCCTCCTCCATGAAGTCGGGCAGCTGGTACTCGAGCGCGTACCACGCGAAGAACGCGAGGAAGGCCAGGTAGAAGAGCATGAGCGCCCAGGGCACCCCGCCCTTGCCGAAGCCCAGCTGCGCCGTCTCGCGGTCGGACTGCTCGAACTCGACGCGGTTCTCCTCGCTCATGCCTGCTCTCCTCGCGCCGCCTTCTCCTCGAGCTCGGCCTCGGCGCGCTCCTGCTCCTGGAAGCGCTCGAGCATCTCGTACTTGGCACGCTCGATGTCGTGGAACTGACCGGTCGCGAACGACCAGCCCAGCAGGCACAGGAACCCGATGGCCACCAGCGCGTAGATGATGATCGGGTCGAACGCGAAGCCCGCCAGCTCGTCCTTCTTGATGGTCTTCAGGAAGGCGAACAGCTTGAAGACGAACATGCACCCGGCCGCGGTGATGGCCAGGACGAAGAACGACAGGATGGCGCGGCGCGCCGAGGGCACGTCCGCGGTGCGGCCGGTCATTGCGGATCCTCCACGGCGGTGGTGCCGAGCCACTGCAGGTACGTGACGAGGGCGAAGCCCTTCTTCTTCGGCGTGCCGTCCTCCTCGAAGTAGAACGAGTAGGAGGGCATCACCGTGCCCGGGACGACGTTCTTGGGGTTGATCAGGTGGGCGATGTGCCAGTCGTTCGTGCGCTTGCCGTGCTCGCGCGACAGGTCGGGGCCCACGCGCCGGGTGCCCCACAGGTGGGGCTTGTTCAGCGCGTTCTGGTACTCCTGCGCCGTCGAGACCGGGCCGAAGCGCTGCTCCTCGTTGGACACGACGCGCACGTACTGGCTGTGGCAGTGCCAGCAGGCCTGCCCGACGTACAGGTCGCGCCCCAGCCGCAGGGCCTCGGCGTAGCTCGTCGGCGAGACCTCGCCGTAGTGCTCGGCGAAGGCCTCGGGGAAGGTCGTCGAGAGCTCGACGAACTCGTCGCTCGGCACGGCGGCGAGGTCCTCGAGCGTCTGGTAGCCCATGCCCTGGTAGTCGTTCAGGGTCATGAACGGGAACACCATGCTGAGCACGATCGCGACGACGAAGCAACCGATGCCCGCCACGAAGAACAGCGTGTAGAACTTCTCCAAGGGGGACCTCCTACTCGGCCTCGACGGCCACCAGGTGGTTGGCTTCGACGTACGGGGCGCCCTTGCGCGCCGTCATCAGCATGTTGTAGAGGCCGCAGAACAGGCCGGTCAGGAGCATCCCGCCGGACACGGTGCGGACCCACCAGAAGGGCACCGACGCCTGGACGATCTCGGTCCACGTGTTCAGCTCGCGCTGCATGAAGCCGGCGATCAGGCCGGAGATCGTCAGGTCGGTGAACATGATCACGATCCCGGCCGTGGACAGCCAGAAGTGCCATGAGCGCAGCCCGTTCGAGTACCACTCGCGGCGCACGATCCGCGGCCACAGCCAGTCGATCACGCCGATCATCCAGAACGTGAACGTCCCGAACATGATCATGTGGGCGTGCCCGACGACCCAGTCGGTGAAGTGGATGATCTTCTGGAACATCCAGGTCACCTGGAACGCGCACTGGAAGCACGTCAGCATGTACATCATCGCGCCGGCGTAGAACCAGCGGATCGACATGTTCGTGCGCAGGGCGCCCCACTTGCCGCGCAGCGTCATGAAGAAGTTCACGACGACGGTGGTCACGACCACCTCGATGGCGATCGTGGTCGTGATCGCGCCGAACTCGACGTAGTCGGGGATCGGGCTGATCAGGAAGTGGTGGACGCCGCCCAGCGGGTAGAAGAAGGCCAGCGCCCAGAAGCCGATCACCGAGAGCGAGTGGCTCCAGATCGGCTTCTGCAGGATCAGGGGCACGAAGAAGTACATCAGGCCCCAGCCCATCGGCGTCACGTACAGGCCGACCAGGTCGTGGATGAAGAGACCGGTCACCGCCGCGCCGGAGGCGCCGGGCAGGACCCACTCGGGCACGATGTTGCCCATCAGGTACGTGAGCGCGAGCCACACCAGGCCCGCCGTCAGGTACCAGAGCGTCACGTAGTACTTCTGGTGCCGCGCCTTGAACAGCGGGACCATGAACTGGGAGATCAGCAGGACCGCGCCGACGACGATCAGCGCGTCGACCGGGATCCAGTTCAGGTCGAAGCTGCCGGGCCGGAACCCGGTCGGCGTCTCGCCCCACTCGATCGCCTGGGCCTTGTCGAACAGGTATCCGGTGAGCGCCGCCACCAGGATGAACTGCCAGGCGCCGAAGATCAGCCAGCCGATCTTCTTCGACCACACCTGGAACCCCGTCAGGCGCGGGACGACGTAGTACAGCATCGCCGTGAAGCCGTTCACCAGCCAGCCGTAGGCGGCGAAGTTGGTGTGGATCAGGCGGAAGTGTCCGGGGGACGCGATCTCGCTGCCGGCGTGCGGGAAGAAGCCGAGGAACTGGAGCGAGTACTCGAAGCCCGCGATCATGCTGATCGCCAGCGCGACGCCCGCGGCCCCGAGGTGCCACTTGATGAGGCCGTAGTCGACCAGCGGCTCGTTCTTGGCGGTTGCGTTCATTCTTCGCTCAGGCTCTGGATGAAGTGGACGAGGGACCAGATGTCCTCGGGCTCGATCGAGCCCGCGTAGGACGGCATCGGAGTGCCGTTGATGCCCGTCGCGATCGACCGGTACAGGTCCGCGGGCTCCGAGCCGGCGCGGAACACGCCGGCCGCGAGGTTGCGGGGCCGCAGCGGGTAGCCCCAGTCGTCGTTGTAGTCGTTCGCCGTCGGCCCGTCGCCGCGGCCGTACTGGCCGTGGCAGGCGGCGCAGTTCGCGCCGCTGGCCGACTGGAACAGCTCCTTGCCGCGCGCGACGCTCTCGGCGGTCCTCGGGATCTCCGCGATCGGCGGGTAGACCGACTTCACGTTGTCCGGCGACCAGCGCCCGAGGACGACCTCGGCGACCTCCTCGGGGTCGGGGATCTCCTCTTCCTCCCAGGCCCAGTCGAGCATGGTCTGCTCGAAGAACCCGCGGATCGCGATGTAGCGGACGTACTCGACGATGTCCCAGCGGCGCTCCTCGCTGAGCAGCCGGAACTCGGGCATCGACGAGCCCGCGAGGCCTCGCGTGATGGTCTGGAACAGGTCCCGGCGCTGCGGCGGCACGCCGCTGGGCGTGCTCGTGAACTTGAAGACGCCCTTGCGGAAGTTCCGCGGCCGCGGGCCGAGGTGCCTGGCCGCGGGCCCCGCCCCGTCGCCGGTCGAGCCGTGGCAGCCGGCGCAGTACAGGTCGTAGGCGCGGCGGCCGGCCTCGATCCGCTCGATCTCGAACAGGCCGCACTCGCGCAGCTTGTCGGACTCGAGGCCGAACCACTCCTCGCTCGCCGCGGCGATGGCCTCGCCCAGCGGCTCGTCGAAGTCCTCCTCGAAGTAGCCGACGTCCTCCTCGAAGGGGATGTCGATCTCGGACACCGCGCGGCCCGGGTCGTTCCCCTCGGGGTCGGGCGCCTGCTGCGGGCGGAGGAAGGGCGTGAAGAAGATCACGATCCCGGCCACCCAGAAGATGCCGGCCACGAGGGCCTGGCCACGGTTCGATCGTCGTGCTCGCATGGGCATGGGTCCGGTGGCGACGGTCCGGCGCGGCGCGCGTCCTACCCGGTGGACGGGAGCCCGCTGCCTGGACCGGGGACGGCGTCTCCCGGTCGCGGGCTCGTTAGCACCGCGCTTCTCGCCGGGGAGACTACTCGCCGGGGCGGTGGAAGCTGAGGACGGGGACGGGGCTGTGCCGCAGCACGGTCTCGGCGATGCTGCCGAGCGCGAAGCGCCGCAGGCCGGTCCGACCGTGGGTCGACAGGGCGATCAGGTCCGCGCCGTGCTTGACGGCGTACTCCACGACGCCCCGCGCGGGGTTCTCGTGGGAGATGACCTCCTGCACGACCTCCACGCCAGCAGGCAGGTCGGAGCACTGCTCCGCCAGCGCCTGCTTCGCGCGCTCGATCTCCTGCCCCAGGTTCGGGGTCGAGATCGGCGGCGCGAACGGAGCCCCCGTGGCGGCCATGGGAAGGTCCTGGACCACGTGCAGGACGGTCACCTTGGCCCCCGTGGTCTGCGCCAGCGCCATGACCGGCTCGAAGGGCCGCAGGGCCTCCGTCGAGAGGTCCGTCGTCAGCAGGATGTGCTTGAGGTTCATGGTCGCAGTAAATCGCGCGCGCCGCGGGGCGCAACTACGTTTGCCACCGTACTGCCCTGGGTACGAGTGCGTAGTCGAAAACCAGCACCCCCGCCCTACGCCGTCGGGGGAGGCGGTCTACGCCCTCCTCCCCATGTCCCGTCTACGTCCTGGGAACGATAGTATCCATGGACAGCCTCCAGCAGCCAGCTCGCCTCGCGGCGCCCACCCCGAGGATCCGACCATGCACGCAGCGTCGATCATGACCGTCCCGGCCGTCTCGATCGGCCTGGACACCTCGCTGGACCGGATTCAGGAGTTGATGGACCAGCACGGCTTCCGGCACCTGCCCGTCGTCGAGGACGGCCAGGTGGTCGGGATCGTCTCCGACCGCGACGTGCTGGGTGCCACGGGCTGGCTGGCGGCCCGGGTCCACGCCTGCCGCGGCCCGGTGGCGGCCGACGCCGTGCCGTCGAAGGCCCGCGAGATCCTGCACGCCCCCGTCCTGGACGTGCGCGACGACGAGGGCGTGGACCGCATCTGCTCTCTCATGGTCGAGCGGGGCATCGGCTGCGTGCCCGTCACCCGCGGCGGCCGCCTGGTGGGGATCGTGACCGAGGTCGACGTGCTGCGCGCGCTGGTCGTCGACGGCGAGTGCCACCGCCTGGGCGAGGGGGACGACCCCACCGTGGGCGCGGTCATGTCCCCGCGACCGTTCCGGATCGACTGCCACGCGACCCTCGGCGACGCCGAGAAGCTCTGCCACGAGAAGGGCGTGCGCCACCTCGTGGTGGACGTCCCCGGGGACGGCCCCGGCATCGTCTCCGACCGCGACCTGCGGCGGGCCGCCGGCCGCGGCCGGCCCCACGACGCCGAGCTCGCCGAGGAGATGACGGCCCCGGCCATCACGACGCGGCGGGACGCGCCGCTCTCGGAGGCGGCCGCCCTGCTGCTCGAGCACCACATCAGCGCGCTCCCGGTCGTCGGCGACGACCGGGAGACCGTCCTGGGCATCCTCTCCGTCAGCGACATCCTGTCGCACTGCGTCGAGGTCTACCGCGTGCACGCGGACCCGGGCACGAGCTCCTAGCCGCGCCGCGACCCCGCCGGGACGACGAGCCGGCTCAGGCGGAGGCCTCGCCGAGGTCGTGCGCGACCCGGTCGAGAGGCGTGTCCGCCGGCCAGCGCGCGAGGACGGAGGCCATGTTGATGCGGTTCAGGACGCGGGCGTGGGCGCCGCACGCGAGGGCGTCGCGCAGCTCGCCGATCGTCTGGGGCGGGCAGGGGCTCTCCAGCACCTCGGCCAGGGCGAAGCGCACCATGGCCGCGGACAGGTGGGACCGTCCCCGTTCCACGAAGGGGGAGTCGAAGGCGCGCGCGAGCGCGCTGACCAGTCTTTCCGACGAGAGCGTCATCCTGGACAGAGGGCGAATATCGGCCGCTTCGGCCTGTCACGCCATCCGTCCAAGGGCGTAGGGGTGGTCCTCCGGAGTCCGCCTCCGGGAGGGCTTCCGGTGCGGACGCGCACCGTGCGGGCGGCGCAGGAGGAGGCTCAGGAGCGCCGCGCGGCGAGCAGGTCGCGGACGCGCGCGGCCAGCTCGTCCTCCTCGAACGGCTTCTCCAGCACCGGGATCCCCGACTCGATCCGGCCCTGCTCGACCAGGGCGGCGTCGGAGTAGGCGGACATGAAGGCCACCTGGACGTGCGGCAGCCCGGCGGCCACGCGCCGCGCGAGCTCGGGGCCGTTCATGCCGGGCATGACGATGTCGGTCAGCAGCAGGTCCAGCTCGGACCCCAGCTCGTCGACGAGCCGCAGGGCCTCCTGGGGGTCGCCGGTCACCCGGACGTCGTAGCCGAGCTTCTCGAGGAAGTGGCGGATGCCGGCGCGGACGAGCGGCTCGTCCTCGACGACGAGGATGGTCCCCGAGCCCCGCGCCGGCTCGTGCGCGGGCTCGGCGCCGGCGGCGGGGGCCACCGCGGGCGCGTCGGTGCGCGGGAAGTACAGCCGGAAGGTCGTGCCCCGGCCCGGCTGGCTGCGGACGTCGACCGTGCCGGCGAACTCGCGCACGATGCCGAAGACCGTCGACAGCCCCAGCCCGGTGCCCTTGCCGCGCTCCTTGGTCGTGAAGAAGGGCTCGAAGATCTTCTCGCGCGTCGCCTCGTCCATGCCGTGGCCGGTGTCGGACACCTCGAGCACGACGTAGGCGCCGGGCGCGAGCGGCCCGAGCGGCTGGCGCAGCTCCTCGGCCAGCACGCGGATCCCCAGCCGGCCGCCCTGCGGCATCGCGTCGCGGGCGTTCACCACGAGGTTCATCAGGATCTGGCCGAGCTGCGCCGCGTCGGCCACGACCCTGCCCTCGCTGGCGTCGAGCTCGACGCACATCTCGATGTCCTCGCCGATCAGGTTGCCGAGGATGCCCTCGGCCTCCGAGACGACGTCGTTCAGGTGGACGGGCTGCAGCTCGTTCACCCGCTTGCGGCTGAAGTCGAGCAGCTGCCGGGTCATCGATGCGCCGCGCCGCGCCTCGCGCCGGACCTCGCCGAGCACCGTGGTCGCGTCCCGCCCCTTCTCGATCTCGCTCTCGGCGATCGTGCAGCCGCTGATGATGCCCGTCAGGAGGTTGTTGAAGTCGTGCGCGATGCCACCCGCCAGGCGGCCGACGGCCTCCATCTTCTGCGCCTGCAGGAACTCCTGCTCGAGCTGCTTGCGCTCGGTCACGTCGATCACGATGCCCTCGAACGCCAGGGGCGCGCCGTCCGCACCGCGGACCAGGCAGCCGTGGTCGAGCACCCAGCGGACCTCGCCCGCGCGGTTGCGGACTCGGTGGAGCAGGCGGTAGGGCTCCCCGTCGCGCACGGCCGCCTCGAGCGCGGTCCGGACGACGTCGGCGTCGTCGGGGTGCACGTAGTGCTCGAGCGTGCTCCCCCCGGGCGCGGTCATCTCGTCGGGGTCGGGCCCGAACATCGCCGCGCAGCCGGCGCTGACGAACTCGAGGCGCCGCTCGACGTCGGCGCTGCAGCGGTACGCCGTCCCCGGCAGGTTCTCGATGAAGGACGAGAGCGCGCGCTTGCTCTCGAGCAGCTCGCGCTCGACGCGCTTCGCCTCGGTGACGTCGCGGAGGATGCCCGTGAACAGGCGCCGCTCGCCGTCGCGGAACTCGCTGACGCCGAGCTGGGCGGGGAACGTCGTCCCGTCCTTGCGCAGCGCCGTCACCTCGCGCCCGATGCCGATGATCCCGCGGGTGCCGGTCCGCAGGTACGCCTCCAGGTACCCGTCGTGCTCCCCGGCGGTGGGCTCGGGCATCAGCATGCGCACGTTGCGGCCGCGGACCTCCTCCTGGGTCCAGCCGAACATCTGCTCCGCCGCGGGGTTGAACGTGTCGATCGTCCCGCGCTCGTCGATGATCACGATCCCGTCGACCGCGGTCTCGAGCACCGACGCGATGCGCGCGTCCCGGTTCGCGGCCGGCGGCTTCGTGGCGGAGTCCGTGCGAGGCGATTCGCCCATGGAAACGAGCATGATAGCGCGCCTGCGGGGACCGCGCCCGTCGCAGCCCGCCTGGACCGCGCCCGGTCCGCGCCGGGCGATCGGCCGCCCGTCTCGCTTGTGCGGCGGCGGGGGCTCGCCTAGCTTGGCGCCGTGACCGAGAACCTGGACGGGAGCGCGCTCGAGCGCGAGCTGGACCGCCTGCGGGAGCGCGAGCGCAGGACGCTGGCGGCCCTCGGCGAGATCGCCGGCTCGACCTCCGTGATCGCCCACGACCTGAAGAACGCGGGCTCGGCGGTGCACCTGGCCCTCAAGGCCGCGGCGGACGCGCTCGGCGTCGACGCGCGGGAGGCCCTGTCCGACCTCGTCGCGCGCCTCGGCCGCGTCGAGCGCGCCGTGCGCCGCACGCTCGCCTACGCCACGCCGCTCGAGCCGCGCCCCGAGGCCTGCGACGCGGGCGAGCTCCTGCGCGCGGCGGCCGGCGCCCGCGACCCCGCCGAGCAGGCCCGCGTGGACGTCGAGGCGCCGCCGGACCTGGAGCTCCGGGCCGACCGCGAGCACGTGCTCGCGGCGCTCGGCGAGCTGCTCGACAACGCGCTGCGCGCCGCGCCGCAGGGACGCGTGCGCCTGTCGGCGCGCCGCGACGCGGAACGCGTCGCGCTCGCGGTCGAGGACGACGGCCCCGGCTTCCCGGCGTCCGTGCGCGCGGCGCCATTCGAGCCCTTCGCCGCGGAGAGCGTCGACGGCATGGGCACGGGGCTCGCGCTCTGCCGCCGGCTCGTGGAGGCGAGCGGCGGCGAGGTCGCCGTCGGCGACGCTGCGGCGCGCGGGGCCCGGGTGACCCTCTCGCTGCCCGCCGCCCCTGCGCACTAGTCGACCGGCGCGTGCCCACGTCTGCCCAGCGCAGCGCGAGCGGGCCTGGCCTACGCTCCACGTGGATCCGAATCTCCACAGGAGCGAAGCCATGAAGACCACCCCCACCACGCGCCGGCCGACCGGCGAGACATCCAGCTGGGACCTGGACCAGCTCTTCAACCGGTTCTGGAACCGGGGCGAGCCGCCCTTCGCGCGCCACCTGCCCGAGGTCTTCCAGCGCCGGACCTTCCCCCCGGTGAACGTCGCCGAGACGGAGGACGCCTACACCGTGACGGTCGAGTGCCCCGGCATGTCGCGCAAGGAGATCGACGTCCAGCTCCTGGGCAACAACCTGACCGTGCGCGGTGAGCGCAAGTGGGAAGAGGAGCAGGAGAAGAAGGAGTACCACGTCTTCGAGTCGCAGTTCGGACACTTCGAGCGGCTGGTGAACCTGCCGCAGGACGCGCGCCTGGACCCGGAGGCCATCACGGCCCGCTACGACAAGGGCGTGCTGACCATCGACATCCCGAAGCTGACGAAGACGCCCTCCTCGAAGATCGAGATCAAGGCCTGACCCGGCGCTCCGGCCCCGGCCGGGAGCCGCCGCCCGGACCCTCCGACGTCGAGGGCCCGGGCGGCTCTCGTGTCCGGGCCGCGCTACCGCGCGACGAGCCAGACGACCGCGGCGGCGAGGGCCGCGAGCACGGCCAGCGCCCCGAGCGCGAGGGGCAGGAGCGCGCGGACGTCGCTCGGCGGGGCGCGGTCGATCTCGACCCAGTTGAACATGCGCTGGATGCTGGCGTCGAGCTCGACGCCGCAGTGCGGGCACGTGCGCTTCGCGCCGCGGTCGGCCGGTTCGGCGCGGTCGTACTCGACCGGGATGACGCCGTCGCACTCCATGCAGTAGACGTTGCGCAGCCCGCCGCCCTCGGCGACGCCCGGGGCCTTGGAGCGCTCGCGGTAGTACTCGAGCGCCTCCTCGTTCATCTCGCGCCGCGTGCGCGACCAGTGCTGGTCGTCGACGTTGCCCCAGCTCGGCCTGCGCTTCTCGCCCGATCCCGACGCGTCCGCCGCCACGCCGTCACCCGCCCTGGCCGTCCCAGCCGAGGATGCCGTCGAGCGTCTTGGCCGACACGTGGTGGTACCGCGGCCGCGCCCGGGCGTAGATCTCGAGCGCGCGCGCGCGACCGGCCTCGGTCTTGACGAGCTCCTTGTAGAGCGGCGACAGGTACTTGCGGCGCCCCACCGTCATCAGGAACTCCTCGAGGTGCGCGTCCGCCGCGCCGTAGCCGTGCTGCACGGCGAGGCGCAGCCACACGCACTGGATCTCGCTGTTGCCGGACTCGCCGAAGCCGAACGCGTCGTCCAGGGCCGCCATGCGCTCGGCGCCCAGGTCGTCGGGCAGGCCCTCGAGGAAGTGCAGCCACTGCTGCGTGACCCAGCCGCCCGAGTCGAGCGCGGAGGCCGGCTCGCCCGCGAGCCAGCGCGCCCGCGCGTCGTCCACGACCTGCAGGGCCTCCGACCGGACCCGCGGGGCGTCCTCCGGCAGGCCGGGGGCGTGGAGCCACTCGCGGACGTCGACCTCGGCCGCCGCCGCCGGCAGGTGCTCGGCCAGGTACGCCTCGAAGTCGGCCGTCCGGATGCTGCGGAAGGCGTGCTCGTCGAAGTAGCGGAGCAGGAAGGCGTCGAAGACCTCGCGCCCCACCTCCTGCTCGAGGCGGCGCAGGAACAGCGCGCCCTTGTCGTAGGGCACGCCCGAGAACCCGTCGTCGGGGTGGCGGCCCACCAGGTCGATGTCCAGCACCTGGTCGCGGGCGTCCAGCTCCGCCAGCTCCTTCTCGAGGGCGTCGCGCTCGAGCAGGATCTCCATCCGCGCGCGCTCCTCGCCGAAGACGGCCTCCATGATCCGCTTCTCGAGGTAGACGGTGAAGCCCTCGTTCAGCCAGAAGTCGCTCCACGTCGCGTTCGTGACGAGGTTGCCCGACCACGAGTGCGCCAGCTCGTGCGCGACGAGCGCGACGAGCGAGCGGTCCCCCGCCAGGATCGTCGGCGTCGCGAACGTCAGCCGCGGGTTCTCCATCCCGCCGTACGGGAAGGCCGGCGGCAGCACGATCACGTCGTAGCGGCCCCAGCGGTACGGGCCGAAGAGCTCCTCGGCGGCGGCGATCATGGCCTCGGTGTCGACCAGCTCGTCGCGCGCGCCCTGCACGATCGAGGGCTCGGCGTAGACCCCGCTGCGCGCGGAGATGGGCTCGAAGGCCAGGTCGCCCGCGGCCAGGGCGATCAGGTACGAAGGGATCGGCTGCGGCATGCGGAAGCGCCATGCGCCGTCCTCGCCGCGCCCGAGCTGCTCCGCGCTCATCACCACGGTCAGCCCGTCGTCCCCGGAGCCCGCGGCGCCGGCCGGCGGGTCGTAGGCGACCGCGACGCGCGCCTCGTAGGTCGTCCGCACGCCCGGCGTGTCCTGCAGCGGGATCCAGGTGCGGGTCAGCACGGCCTGCCCCTGCGTGTAGAGGAACGGGTGCCGGCCGCCCGCGGTCTGCTCGGGGTCGAGCCACTGCAGCGCCTCGGCGCCCGGGCCGGTGCGGTACGCCACGGCCACGAGCTCGTCCCCGGGCGCGAGCGCGACCGTCAGGGCCCCGCCCAGCGTCGGGTCCTCGGGCCCCAGCTCGAACTCCCGCGGCCGGCCGTCGGGACCGGTCACCGCCTCGATCTCGAGCCCCTGGACGTCCAGCACGAGGGGCGCCCCGGCGTCGGGGCGCGCTAGGCTCAGCTCGACCCGCCCCGCGACCCGGCGCGCGGCGAAGTCCAGCTCGAGGTCCAGGGCCACGTGCGTCACCCGGACGCGGTTGGGGTCGGCGTGGCTGTGGGGGTCCATCGGAATCGCCTCGGACGTCTCGACGCTGCGGCCGGCGGCAAGCCCGCTCGCCGCGGAGACCGCGACCACGACGGCGGGGACGAGGAGCCTGGGGGGGGGCATTCCCGAGAGCATCGGCTGCGCGACCGCCTTTGCCAACCGCCGCGCCGCCGCGGACCCGCGACGCGGCTCCCGCGGGCGTCGCGGGCCGGCCCCGGGGTACGCTGGGGAGCCGTGCCCCCCTCCCCCCCGCGCCGGCTCCCGCTCGCCCCCGTGCTGCTCCTGCTGCCGCTGCTGCTCGCCGGCCCCGCCGCCGGCGGCGCGGTCGCACAGCAGGGCGCCCCCCGGGACCGGGCCGTCGTGTCGTTCGAGGACCACCTGTTCCTGGGCGAGCGGATGGACGCGGCGCGGGTCGAGGCCGCGCCCCTGGCGGTGCCCGGCCAGGAGGTCGTCGTCACGCTCCGCGACCTGGTCGGGTGGCGCGGCGAGGACGCCAGCGACCCGCGCATCGAGAGCGGGCACCTGAGCTTCCGCTGCGAGGCCGGCGGGCGCTGGGTGTCGCCGCCGGGGTTCGCGCTGGACACGACCCTGATCGACTCGCTCGAGCTGGGCGTGGACTCCGACCTGCCCCCCGACTTCCGCATCGGCACGTACTTCTTCCTGGACTGGACCGCGCGCGACGGCGACGAGCAGCGCCGGGGCACCAAGGAGGTCGTGCTGCCGGGCCGCGGGGTGGACCGCCGGGTGGTGGTCGACTTCGGCAGCCACGAGGCCTGGCGCGGCCAGGTCGTCGAGTTCGCCATCCGCCCCTACGTCCACGAGGGCGCGCGGGCCAAGGTCACCGACCTCGCGTTCCGCGGCCAGTTCGGCGAGCTGGCCAAGGCCGGCCACGGCTGGCGCGAGGTGCTGATCGACTTCCACGAGCAGCCGACGCTCTTCCTGACGGTGCCCGGCGAGGCGACGTGGACCGTCGACGTGCCCGCGGGGGCGCGCCTGCACGTCGACCTCGGCGTGGTCGGCCCCGGCGCCCGCGCGCGCTTCCGCCTGACCGCGGCCGACGCCGAGGTGCGCGCCGTGCTGCACGACGAGGTCGTCGACCAGGCGGGCGGCTGGCGAACGCGCGTCGTCTCGCTCGAGCCGCTGGCCGGCCGCACGGTCGAGCTGACCCTCGCCGCCGCGGCGGTCGACGGCGCGCCGCCGGCCGTGGCCTGCTGGTCGGACCCCGCCCTGCGCGTACGCTCCGGCGCCGCGTCGCGGCGCCCCGACGTGTTCTTCTACCTGGTCGACACCCTGCGCGCCGACCACCTGCCGGCCTACGGGTACGACGCGATCGCGACCCCGTTCGTGGACCTGCTGGCCGAGCGCTCGGTCCTGTTCGAGCACTGCGTGGCGCAGGGCAACTGGACCAAGGCGTCGATGCCGTCGATCATGACGGGCACGTACGTCTCGCGGCACCGCGTGACGATGGGCCGCAACGAGATCTCGTCGCGCCTGCCGACCCTGGCCGAGGAGCTGCGCGCCGCGGGCTACCGCACGGCGTCCTTCATCACCAACCGCATCGCCGGCCGCTCGACGGGGCTCCACCGCGGCTTCTCGACCCTGGTGGACGCCAGCGTGACGGCCGACGGCAGCCTCGACGCGATCCGCACCCTGCCGCGCCAGGTGCTGCCGTGGATCGAGCGCCACCGCGAGGAGCCGCTGTTCGTGTACGTCCACACGTGCGAGCCTCACCACCCCTACGTGCCCGGCGACGGCTGCCGGCTGGACACCGGGTACGCGGGCGACGTGGACGGCGCCAACTTCATGGAGACCGCGGACACGCCCGAGGACGTCGCCGAGGTCGTCGCGCTGTACGACGGCGAGATCCAGGTCATGGACCGCTCGCTGGGGCGCTTCCTGACGCACCTGCAGCGCTGGGGGCTGTTCGACGACGCCGTCTTCGCGCTGTCCTCCGACCACGGCGAGACGTTCCAGGAGCACGGCGAGTGGACCCACGGCGCGGGCCTGTACGAGCACCAGGTGCACGTCCCGCTGCTGTTCCGCGCGCCGGGTCGGCGCGCGCTGGAGGGCACGCGCGTGGACGCCGTCGTGCGCTCGATCGACATCCTGCCGACCATCCTCGAGGAGGTCGGCCTGCCCGTGCCCCCCACCGTGCAGGGGCGCTCGCTGTTCCTGCGCCCCCCGGCCGACGCCCCGCTGATCGAGCGCGGCGCGCTGGTCGAGGACGAGCGCGAGAGGAAGAACCAGACCGGCTTCCGCGAGCTCGCGCTGCGCATCGGGAAGTTCAAGGTCGTGCGCAAGACGCCCCAGCGCGGCGAGCCCGCGCTGATGGTGTACGACCTCGAGGCGGACCCGCTCGAGCGCCAGCCGGTGTACCAGGGCGACCCCGGCGGGATGCCGCCGGACCTCGCCGCCGCGCTCGACTTCGTCCACGCGTGGGACTGGCACGCCGGCCTGGTCGACGACGACCCGACCGGCGCGACCGCGGGCCCCGCCGACGCCCGCGACGCCGCGGACCTGGGCGCGCTCGGCTACATCGACACCGAGCCGCCCGAGCCCGTCGACGCGACGCCCGCCCCCGACGAGGGCGGGTCGCCGCGCTGACGCCCCGCCGCCGGAGGGCCGCCGTCTCCCGGCCCGCGGCGCGCGGAACCCCGCAGACCGGCGTCCCGGGAGCGGGGCCCCGGGGCTAGACTCGCCGCGCGCGGGCGCGCGCCCGCCGCGCGGAGGAGACCCCGATGACCGACACCCCCAAGCCGTCGCTCAAGCTCGAGCGGATCAAGGCCATCACCGACGGCGTGCTGGCCATCGTCCTGACCATCCTCGTCCTGGGCTTCGAGGTCCCCGAGCACGAGTTCTCGGAGGACGGCGTGCTGGGGTTCCTCCACAAGCTGCGGATCCCCTTCCTGGCCTACGTCGTCAGCTTCGGCGTGGTGGCCGCGTACTGGATCCAGCACACGGTGATCCTCCACTACGTGCGCGTCGGCGACCGCATCCTCGTCTGGCTCAACCTGCTGTTCCTGCTGCCGCTGACGCTGCTGCCCTTCTTCACGGACCTGCGCGTCGAGTACCACGAAGAGTACCGCGTCACGGTGCTCTACGCCGCGGCCAACGTCGTCTCGGGGCTGCTCCTGCTGGCCATGTGGAGCTACGCGCGGCGCCGCGACCTCGGCGGGCCGGTCGCCCCCGAGGTCGACCGCAGCATGCGCCACCGCATCCTCCTCGGCGTGGGGCTGAACGCGGCCGGCGCGGCGGTGGCGCCGATCAGCGTCCACCTGTCCTCGGTCGCGTTCCTCGCCCTGCCCCTGATCTACGTGTCGCACACGGTCGTCGACCGCCACTGGGGCGACGCCCGCGCGGAGGCCTGAGCCCCCCGGCCTCCGGGAGCGGCCGGCGGGCCGGGGACGTCAGGTCCCCGGCTCGACCATCCCCATCACCTCGAGCAGGAACGCGTAGTCGAGCGCGATCTCCTTGTAGCGCTCGTAGCGGCCCGACGCGCCGCCGTGCCCGGCGCCCATGTGCGTCTTGAGCAGCAGCAGGTTGTCGTCGGTCTTGCGCACGCGCAGGCGCGCGGTCCACTTCGCCGGCTCCCAGTACTGCACGCGCGGGTCGTTCAGACCGGCCGTGATCAGCAGGTTCGGGTAGTCCTGGTGCGCGACGTTGTCGTACGGCGAGTAGCTCTTCATGTACTCGTAGTACGTCGGGTCGTTCGGGTTGCCCCACTCCTCGTACTCGATCACCGTCAGCGGGATCGACTCGTCCAGCATGGTCGTCACCACGTCCACGAACGGCACGTGGGCGATCACCGCGTGGAAGAGCTCG
>JAUIDW010000097.1 GCA_030428395.1 bacterium
AACACGACCGAGTGGACGGCGCCGAGCCGCGCGCTCGCGAGCATCGCGACGACGGCCTCCGGCACCATCGGCATGTAGATCAGCACGCGGTCCCCGCGGCCGACCCCGAGGTCGGCCAGGACGCCGGCGAAGCGCGCGACGAGGTCGCGCAGCTCGCGGTAGGTGAACGTGCGCAGCGAGCCGGTGACCGGGCTGTCGTGGATCAGCGCGACCTGGTCCGCCCGGCCTCCCGCGACGTGGCGGTCGAGGGCGTTGTGGCACGTGTTCAGCTCGGCGCCCGCGAACCAGCGGTAGAGCGGCGCGCGCGAGTCGTCGAGCACGGTGTCCCAGGGGCGGCTCCAGTCGATGGCGCGCGCGGCTTCGCCCCAGAAGGCGCTCGGGTCCTCGAGGGAGCGGCGGTAGAGCTCGCTGTAGCGGGTCACGGCAGGTCTCCGGGCGGGGGTCGCGGGACTCCGGCGGCGGCGGTGCCGCGGGCGGAGACCCCGAGCGTAGACCTCCGTACGGGATCTGCCGCCCGCCGTAGTGCGCAGGGGGCCGGGGGGAGGCTACGCACCCGCGCCGGGCGAGCGCGCGTCGCGGGGCAGGGTGCGGAGCAGCACCGCCATGCCGACCGCGGCGGCGACGGCCGAGGCGCCCAGGGTGCCGACCTTGGCCGCGTCGAGGACCTCGCTCTCGAGCGCCAGCCCGGCGATGAAGAGCGCCATGGTGAAGCCGATGCCGGCGAGCGCGCCGCCTCCCGCGAGGATCGGCCAGGTCACCCCGGCGGGCATGCGCGCGACGCCCGCGCGCACCGCCGCGAAGCTGAAGGCGACCACCCCGACGGGCTTGCCCACCGTCAGACCGGCGGCGACGGCGATGGCGACCGGGTCGGCCAGGTCGGAGAGCTGGAACGGCACGCCGGCGTTCGCCAGCGCGAACAGCGGCATGATCGCGAAGCTCGTCCAGGGGTGCAGGCTCGTCTCCAGGAACTCCAGCGGCGACACGGTCTCGCGCGCGGCGACCTGGAACCGACGGACCTCCTCGACGCGGTGGTGCCCCGCGGGACCCTCCGAGCCGAGCAAGGCGTCCTGGGCGCGCTGGAACACGCGCGCGAACACGTTCCGGGGCATGTAGCTCCGCGCGGGCGTCAGCAGGCCCAGCAGCACGCCGCCGATCGTCGCGTGCACGCCCGACTCGTGGAACCCGAGCCACATGAACCCGCCGATCACGGTGTAGACCAGCAGGCTGCGGACGCCGAGACGCTGGCAGGCGAGGACCGCCGCGATCATGCCGAGGCCCAGCAGGAGGGGGCCGGTCGCGATGCGCTCGGTGTACCCGACCGCGATCACCAGGATCGCGCCGATGTCGTCGGCGATGGCGAGCGACAGGACCAGCACGCGGAACCCGTGGGGCACGCGCGGGCCGAGCACGGCCATGCACCCGACGACGAAGGCGATGTCGGTCGCCATCGGGATGCCCCAGCCGCGCTGCCCCGGCTGGCCTCCCTGGAGCGCCAGGTAGATCCCCGCGGGCACGACCATCCCGCCCAGGGCGGCGAAGATCGGCAGCGCGGCGCGGCGCAGGTCGCGCAGCTCGCCCACGGCGATCTCGCGCTTCACCTCGAGGCCGATGACGAAGAAGAAGATCGTCATCAGTCCGTCGTTGATCCAGTGCTTCAGCGAGTGGCTCATCGTGAACTCGCCGAAGCCGAGGGTCACCGGCGTCTTCCAGAGGCCGAGGAAGTCCTTCGACCAGGGTGAGTTCGCCAGCGCCAGCGCGGCCGCGGTGGCCAGCAGGAGCACGATGCCGCTGGCCGCCTCGACGTGGAGGAAGCGCCGCAGGGGCGCCGTCAGCCGCGTGATCGGCTCGAGCGGCAGGTCCTCGGGGTGCGGATCGGTCTGGGCCACGGGAATCCTCGGGTCGGGAGCACCCGGACGGACCCCGGGCCGCGACGTCCGGGGCGGAGCGCGTGGCGCAGAGGATAGCCCCGTCCCGCGTCGAGCGCGGGCCCGCCTCGCGTTTGCGCGACGGCCCTCGCATGGCGGAAGATCTCCACATGGACTCCCGCGTGGAACCGGCCGTGCGCGTCGCCACGCCCGCGGACCGCGACGCCTGGCTGCGCCTGCGCGCGGCGCTGTGGCCGGGGGACGCACCAGGGGACGCCGAGGAGCACGCGCGCGAGATCGACGCTCACCTCGACGCGCGCGGCGAGGACGCGCGCTGGCCGCAGGAGGCGCTGCTCGCGGAGCTGGACGGCGAGGTCGTCGGCCTGGCCGAGGTCTCGGTGCGGCCGTACGCCGAGGGCTGCGAGACCCGCGACGTCGGCTACCTCGAGGGCTGGTACGTCGCGCCCGGGCACCGCCGCCGCGGCGTCGGCCGCGCCCTGGTCCGGGCCGCCGAGGCCTGGGCGCGCGCCCGGGGCTGCGCGGAGCTCGCCTCCGACACCGACCCGGACAACGACGTGTCGCGCCGCGCGCACGCCGCCTGCGGCTTCGAGGACGCCGGCCTGGTGCGCTGCTTCCGCCGGCGCCTCGACGGGGACTGAGCTCGCACGCCTAGCCGTCCTCGGCCGACGAACCCGCCCACTTGCCGAGCTTCGACGGCAGCGCGCGCGCGTTCTTCTTCAGCCACGCGTCCCAGGCCTTCGCGGCGTCCGGGCCGGCCTCCGGCGCGGCCGGCAGCTCGCGGTCCTCGGCGAACTCCTCGAGCGCCTCGTGGATCGCGAGCGAGCGCCCGTCGTCGCTCCACGGCCGCAGCTGGCGGATCACCGCGCGCACCGCGTCGCGCGTCCCCAGGCGCAGCAGCGACCCGGTCGCCGCCATCGCGACCGGCTGCCCGCGCATCTCCTCGGGATAGGCCAGCAGCAGGTCGGCCAGCTCCTTCGCGACGCGGTCGTCGCGCACCCCGCCGGCGACGTCGCCGACGGTCTCGAGGTAGTCCATCGCCTCCGCGATCGTCCCGCGCTCGCCGTCGGGTCCCGTCAGCCAGGCGACGAGGGTCCACATGTTGCGCTGGAAGTCCTTCATCACGTCGACGAGGGCGCGGACGGTGCGCTCGGGGTGCTGGCCGTCGACGAGCAGCCGCACGGCCTCCTCGCGCACGCGCAGCGCGTCGTCCTCGAGGGCGGCGGCCAGAGCCTCGGCGACGGCCTCGCCGGGCGCGTTGGCGTGCTCCCCGGTCAGGGCGGCGACCTCGGCCAGGGCGTCGAGGCGACGCTCGACCTCCGGCGCCTCCAGCTCGGGACGCAGGCGCTCGATCGCGGCCTCGTCCGCCTCGGCGTGGGGTCGGCACGGCCCGCGCGCGCCGCAGTCCCCGCAGTCGTCCGCGGCGCGGGCGGGGGCGAGCGCGGGAACGAGGGCCAGGAGCGGGGCGAGCGACGCCGCGATGACGGGTCTCGACATGGGGTCCTCCTGCGGCGGTCGCGCCGCCGTTCCTGCGCCTACCCGCCCCTTCCGCGCCGGCTACCGCGCGCGCTCCCGGCGCGCGGGCGCACGGTCCCCTTTTCGGAATCGCCGCGGTGCGGCTGCTGCACGCCAGCGGCAGAATGGCACCCGGCGGCCGCGACGCGGCGGCTCGCCAGGAGGAGATGAACCGCGCCCGCTGGCTCCCGTCGGTGCGAGCGCCGCGCCGCCCGGCCGCGCCGGCCCGGCGGCGTGCGGCGTCGCTCGCGCCGCTGCTCGCCGTCCTGGCGTCGCTCGGGACCGGCTGCGCCTCCACGCCGTCCTCCACGCTGCCCGACGAGTTCGCCCTGCGCTCCGCGGTCACCCGCACGCGGGCGGGCGGCGACCCCGAGGCGTTCACCGTCGTCCACGTGCGGCGCGCCGAGCGCTGGTGCGTGGCGGTGCTCGACGCGCCCGCGGGCGACCGCGTCACGCTGTTCGACGGCGCCGCGCTGCGCACGAACGCGGACCTGCCGGCGGGGGCGCGGGAGGACCTCGACCTCGGCACGGTGCTGCGCAACCAGTACCAGGCCAACCGGGACTACGCGGACGCCGCGCGGTTCACGCGGGGGGGCGAGGAGCTCGACCGCTACCGCTCGCTGCTCCCCGAGCCGCAGCTCGAGCTCGTCGTGCACGCGGCGTCGGGCCTGCCGCGGTCGCGCGCGTACCGCTCCGCGGAGCTCGTCGTGGAGGAGCGCATCGAGGACCTCGGCGTGGACCACCCGGTCGTTTCCGCCGCCCTGGAGGCGCCGCCCGAGGACCCGCCCGAGGCGGTCCTGCGCGCGCTGCGGGCGGCGCTCGCGGAGCCGGGGGACGCAGGGGCCGACGACCGGGGGGCCGCGCCGTGAGGGCCGCGGGCGCGCGCGATTCGCATTCCACCGCGCGGTCGGCGACCGCGCTGGTCGTCGCGCTCGTCGGGGCGGCGTGCGCGTCCGAGGCGCCCGCCGGGCCGGGCAGCGCGCTGGTGCTGCAGCTGGGCCACTCGCGGCCGGTGCAGGCGATGGAGTTCACGCGCGACGGCGAGCGCCTGCTCACGCTGGGCATGGACGGCACCGTCCGCCTGTGGGACCTGCGGGCGGCGCGCGAGGTGGGGCGCCTGACCTCGCCCGGCGGCGCGGAGTCGATCGAGCGCCTCGGGCAGCTCGCGGACGGCCGCGTGGTCGCGACGTGCGCCGGCTCGACCCTGATTTGGGAGCCGTCGAGCGGCGCGCAGGAGGAGCGGCCGGGGTGGGCGCGAGCGTCGGCGGGCGGCCGGCACCTGGTCGAGCTCGCGCTGGAGCGGCCCGGCCTCGAGGTCACCTCCGCCGCCAGCGGGGACGCGCTGGCGTGGCTCCCGCGCGAGGGCCAGGCGCTGGTGGGCGTCGCCTTCTCGCCGGACGACCGCTACGCGCTGGTGGAGTTCGCCGACCGCGTCCAGGACGGCTGGTTCGACTCCGACGACAGCCGCCACCGCGCGCGGCTGCTCGACGTCGAGCGAGCGCGCGTCGCGCCCTGGTTCACGCGCTTCGACGCCGACGCCGCGGACCTCGTGGGGGACGCGGTCGACGCGCTGACGGGCATGCCCGCGTTCCGGCGCGCCAGCGGCTGGTCGGCGACGTTCGCGCCCGACGGGGAGCAGCTCGTCCTCGCGAGCCAGGAGGTGCTGCCCCAGCTGCGGTCGACGGGCGACGGCGCGCGCCGCGCGTGGTTCGACGAGTGGCGCGCACCGGGCATGGAGGTCGCGTTCTCGCGCGACGGCGAGCACGTGCTCGTCTACGACGGCTGGCAGTTCGAGCTGCGCGACCGCGACGACGGCGAGCTCGCGTGGACGGCGCCCAACCCGTTCGCGTCCTGGCCGACGCTCGCGCTGTCTCCGGGGGGGCGCTACCTGCTGGCGACGAGCGAGCGACAGGAGTCCAGCGGCTTTCTCGGGCTCGGCCGCACGACCGTGCGCGAGGTCCACCTGTGGGACGTCGAGGCCGACGCCGAGCTCGACTGGGCCGGGCGCTACACCCTGTCCGCCGACACCGCGCGGATGTCGCCCGACGACCGACTGCTCGTCCGCTCCGAGGGGCAGGTGGCGGTGCTGCACGAGCTCGCCGACGGCGCGGAGCTCGCGCGCCTGGGCAGCGCCGTGCTCGCCGCCGACCTCGTGGCGCTGTCGCCGGACGGCCGGTGGGTGTTCGTCGACGGCGCCGGGGTGCGCCGCGTGTGGGACCTCGAGCGGGGGCACGAGGTCGTGCGCTGGACCGGCGACGCGGCGCTGGGCGAGGCCGCCTTCGACCCGACGGGACGCTACCTCGTCCTGGCGGAGGCGGGCCGCGGGTTCGACGCCGCGCGCGGCGCGGTGCGCGTGCTCGAGGTGCCCGGCTTCCGCCCCGCCGATCCGCCGCCCGGGCTCGACCCGGTGCGCCTGCTGGACGGGCGGACGGAGGCGCCGCCGGTCCCCCTCGACGTGGTCGTGGTCGAGCCGTGGTCGGACCCCGACGAGCCCTTCGACGTCTTCGCGGGCTCGTACGAGCTCGTCGACCCCGCGACCGGCGCGCGCTTCGGTCCGTTCCCGTTCGAGCCCGACTCGATCCTGCGCGCGCCGCTGCTTTCGGAGGACGGCGGCTACACGCTGGTGAGGCGCCAGGAGGGCCCCGTGCTCGTGGACCTGCGCGCCGGCGCGGACGTGCCGCTGCACGCGGCCGGCGACCCGACCCGCGAGCTGCGCCTCGTCGCCGCCGACGGCAGCCAGCGGTGGGTGCTGTTCCCGGGCCGCCACTGGATGGCGACGTTCCGCGAGGAGGGCGGCGCCAGGCGGGGCGAGGTCCGGGGCCTGCCGCTCGAGGACGCGGCGGACTGGGCCGGGTACGGAGACCTCGTCGACGAGTCGACGCTGACGATCTCCGCGGACGGGCGCTTCCTCTGCGTGGCGCAGGGCGCGGAGGTCGTGCTGTGGGACGTCCGCGAGCCCGACCTGCCGCGGCGCCTGACCGGGCACCTCGACACGGTGCTCGGCGTCGCGTTCGAGCCGGGCTCGCGCTGGCTCGCCAGCGTGTCGCTCGACCGGACCGTGCGCCTGTGGTCGACCGAGCGGGCCGCGCCGCTGGCCGTGCTCGCGTCGCTCGAGGCGGACGGCTGGCTCGTCGCCGACCCCGAGGGCCGCTTCGACACGAGCGACCTCGACGACTCGAGCGGCATGGGCTGGGTCCTGCCGGACGACCCGCTGCGCGCGCTGCCCGTCGAGCTGTTCCTGCAGGAGTACTTCGAGCCCGAGCTGCTGCCCAAGCTGCTCGCCGGCGAGCCACTTCCCGCGCTGCGGGACCTGGCGGACCTGAACCGCGCGCTGCCCGTCGTGCGCCTCGGCGAGCCGCGGCCCGCGCCCGACGGCGCCGCGGTCGAGCTCGACGTGCGCGTGGTCGAGGGCGCGTACCGCCGGGCCGGGGACGGCGGGCCGGAGCAGCGCTCGGGCGCCCACGGCCTGCGCGTGTTCCGCGACGGCGTGCTGATCGCCGAGCGGCCCGACCCCGAGGGCTTCTACGACGCGCGCGACCGCGGGCCGTGGCGCGCGGCGACGCGCATCGAGCTCGACGGCGACGAGCCCGCGCGCACGTTCCCCGTGCGGGTCCCGCTGCCGGCCGACGGCGAGCGCTTCGAGCTCAGCGCCTACGCCTTCAACCGCGACGGCGTGAAGGGGCCGACGGCCTTCCGCTCCTTCGTGCGCCGGGGTCCGGCGCCGCGGCGCGCGCCCCGCGCCGTGCTGGTCTCGGTCGGCGTCGACCGCATCGAGGGCGCGGGCCTCGCCTGGAGCAACCTCTCGTACGCGACCGAGGACGCGCGCCGCCTGCAGGCGTGGCTGACCGACTGGGTGACCGCCGGCGCGGACGAGGTCGCCGTCGAGCCGCACCTGCTGGTCTCCGAGCGCGGCGCGGACGCGGCGGCGCCGACGGCGACGAAGGACGGGCTGCGCCGCCTGCTGCGCGCGCTGGCGGGCAACGCCGGCGAGCGCGCGCCCGACGTGCGTCCGACCGGCCCCGACGACCTCGTCGTCGTCACGTTCAGCGGCCACGGCTGGGTCGCGCCGACGGGCGAGTTCTACCTGTTCCCGTACGACACCGGGCCGCGCCTGGACGCGCGCCCGCGGCCGGAGCAGCTCGCGCGGCTCGTGTCGGCGACGGAGCTGTCGACGTGGATGCGCGGGATCGACGCGCGGCGCGTCGTGCTGGTGCTCGACGCCTGCCACGCCGCCGGCGCGGTCGAGGCGCCGGGGTTCAAGCCCGGGCCGTACTCGAGCCGCGGCCTCGGCCAGCTGGCCTACGACAAGCAGGCGCTGATCCTGGTCGCCACGCAGTCCGAGGACGTCGCCTACGGCAGCGGCGAGCTGGGGCACAGCCTGCTGACCGAGGCCGTCCTGCGGGCGGGCGATCGCGCGCGGCGGTGGGCGGAGCTCGACCCCGCGGACCTGGCGCCGCTGGTCGCCCGGGCCGCGACGGAGCTGCCGATGATGCCCGTGGTGACCGCCCCGGGACCGGACGCCGGGGCGGCGGACGCGGCGCCGGCGCTGGACCCGTTCGACCTGGCCCCCGTGCTGGCTGCGGCCGCCGCCGCCGTGCCGGCGCTGCACGCGGAGTTCGTCGACGGCGCGCCCGACGCTCGCGTCCAGGAGCCCGTTCTGCTGGACTTCGGAGCGCTGCGCAGCCGCCGGATCGCCCCGCCCGAGCCCGGCCGCCGCGGCGCCCCGCGAACGAAACGGGAGGAACCATGACGAGATCGCTGCCCACCCCCCTCGCCCCGCTCGCGCTGCTGCTCGCCGCGTGCGCCGCCGGTCCGGACACGTCGGGCCTCGACGTGCTCGGCGCGGTCGTCGACGAGACCGCCGCGCCCGCCGATCCCACCGCGGGCGAGGCGCTGCGCCTGGGCACGGAGCGGGCCCGGCTGACCGAGGAGGACGACCTCGCCGCCGTCCTGTCGGCCCACGGCATTGCGCCCGACGGCGAGGCGCTCGGCCTGGTGTACGAGCTGAACCCCGGCCTGGGCGCCGAGGACCTCGTGCCCGGCGCGCGCCTGCGGGTGCCCGTCGTGGAGGGGCCCTCCGCGGTCGTCGCGGCGGTGAAGGGCGGCGCGCTCGTCCGCGTCACGCGCGACGCGGAGGTGAAGCACGGCTTCCTCGAGGCGGTGGAGGAGTTCCACCTCGCGCTCGACCCCCGGCTGTCCGGTCCGGCGCCCGACCCCGAGCTCGCGCGCGTCGCGTCCACGGTGGACCTGGTCGCCGGGATGGTCACGGAGCGCAGCCGCCCCCTCGACCCGGAGATGCTGGCGCAGATGCGCGACGAGGTGCGTCTCCTGGCCCGGCTCGCCGGTCCGCTCCCGGCCTCCGGCGGCGACGAGGAGCTGCGGTCGGCCGAGGCCGCCGTGCTCGCGGCGATGGAGCTGCGGCGCGCGGCGCTCGACGAGACCAGGGGGCGCCTGCCCGGCCCCCCCGAGACGTGGACGCTGCGCGTGCACACGGTCGAGGCGTCGCTCGAGGACGTCGACGGCTTCCGCATCTGGTACACGCCGCCCGCCCTGTACCCGTACCGCGACAGCTTCCGGCCGGGCAGCATCAACAGCCTGGTCTCGCCCGCCGAGGTCTCCCTCCCGGTCGCGGACTACGTCGTCTGGGCGACCCGTCCGCAGCCGGACGCGCCCGAGCTCGGTCGCGCGGACGTCCCGCTGCGCCGCCGCGCGGACGGGGAGCCGGAGGTCGTGCGGCTCGTGGTCGTGCAGGAGGCGCCGTGACGAGCAAGGCGGTGATCCTCACGGCCGTCCAGGTCGTGGGCGTCCTGTTCGCGGCCTTCGGCGGCTTCCTGGCGGAGCTCGCGCCCCCGGGCGAGGCCGACGCGCGCTTCGCGACGGGCGTCGGCTCGCTGCTCACGCTCTGCCTGCTGCTCGGCGTCAAGGCGGTCACGCGGACGGCCCCGGCGCCGCGCGCCCGCCGCGCCTGGCTCGCGGTGTCCGCGGTCCTGTTCGTCGGCGCCGCGGTCTCCGTGCTCGTGTACAAGGCCGACCTCGAGCGGCTGACCTACGGCTACCCGCCGGAGGCGCCGACGGCCGTGCACGTCGCCGGGACCGAGCGCACCCCGCCCGCGCTCGACCGCGCCGCGAGCCACCCGCACGAGCCGACCGCGCACACCGTCGCGGCCTTCGGCGGCCCCACCGCGAGCGAGCTGATCTGGACGCCCGCCTCGATCGACGCCGCCGCGCGGCGCCTGATCGTCGGCTACCTCGCCTTCGTCCTTTGCCTGGCGGGCACGGTCTTCTGCCTGGTCGAGGGCGCGCTCGGCGCCGGCGCGCACCCGGGCCCGGACGAGCCGGACGCCGCGGACTCCTGAGTCCGGCGCCGACGCCTCAGGAGCGCAGCCGGGACGCGAGGGCGAACAGGGCGCCCAGGAGGAGCCCGACGCCGCCCAGCCAGATCGGCCAGGCGGGGACGTCCGCGCCGAAGTCGGCGGGCGTGGTCGCCTGGATCACCTCCAGGGTCAGCCCGACGAGCACCCCGGCAGCGAGTCCGCGGAGCGCGTGCTTCACGGGCTCGCGTCCTCCGGGGCAGCCGCGACGGAGGCCGGTCGCCGCAGGCGGAACAGGTGCTCGGGCAGGCGGTTCATCCAGTGCTCGGTGGCCGTGTCGCGGCCGCCCCAGATCGGCACGTGGGCGCCGAGGCGCGCGAAGCCGTCGTGCAGGATGAAGCGGGCGAGGTCCTCCTCCTCGCCGGTCGAGGACCAGGCGAGCTGGAGCGGGTAGGCGAAGTTGCCGACCACGGGCAGCGTGCCGACGACCAGCGCCGTCCAGGGGCCGCGGCGGCCGTGCAGGCGGCACTGCACCACGCGCCCCAGCGTGTAGACCGAGCGCGCGATCGCGCCGGCGGTCAGGAGGACCAGCGCGAGCGTGCCCTCGCCGACCACGCCGAAGGCGAACAGCGTGGGGAAGAGCCAGTACTCGACGGCCTTCACGAAGGGCTTGATCGCCAGGTGCACGCCGAAGTCGGTCAGGTACGCGCTGGACTCCTCGCGCACGAGCTGCGCGCGCAGCTCGGCGGCGTCGGCGGGGTCCATCTGGCCGCGCAGCTCCCACGCGCGGAGGCGCCCGGCGACGTGGCGGCGCGCGAGGGCGTAGCGGAAGCGCTGCGAGGTCAGGAAGCGCGGCACGGCGCGCAGGGCCGGGCCCCAGGGCACGCGCGCCAGGGCCCGCACCGCGCCCGGCGCGGCGCGCACGGCGCGGCGGACCTCGCGCGCGTACCAGCGCACGGGCCGGGCCTCGTACCAGGCCGCGCGCTCGGCGGTGAGCCGGCCGCGCGCGAGCTGGTAGCGGATCGCTCCCACGTGGCGGGGCAGCCCCTTCCACGCGTCCTGGTGGCGCCCGAGCTCGGCGGCGCGCTGCTCGAGGCGCTCGGCGCGCGGCTCGCCGAGGGCGGCGCGCACGGCGGGCTCGCGCAGGTGGGCCCGCAGGCGCTCGACGTCGACGTCGTCGAAGGGTGCGCGCCGCCAGCGCCAGGCGAGCGGCAGGTAGGTGCGCACCAGCGCCCGCGGGTCGAGCGGGAACAGCGCCGGGACGCCCGACTCGAGGTCGATCCAGGCCCAGCGCGTCGCGGCGCCGTCGCGCTCGCGCAGGAAGTTGTTCAGCGCGACCGGGTTGCCCTCGCCGGCCTGCCACAGCAGCCCGTCCAGCCCGGCCTCGGCGAGCCGCGCGCGCAGCGGTCGCAGCACCTCGGTCGTCAGGTCGCGCACCTCGTCGTGCCCGCGCATGCGCCGCGGGTGGTGCAGGGCGGCCGGGCGCCCGTCGACGAAGTCGGTCGCCAGCTCGAAGGCGCGCTGCTCGGCGTGCCAGGCGACGCCCCGCGCATCGGCGACGCGCAGGCGGTCGCCCAGCCAGGCCGGGACGAGCTCCGCCAGGATCTCGCGGCGCAGCGCGGCGCAGCGCACGGCGTCCTCGCACCACAGGTACGGGTTGGGCGCGCCCAGCAGCACCCACTGCACGAGCTTGGTGAGCCCGCCGGCGCCGAACACCTTGCAGGCGAGCTCGCGTCCCTCCGCGTCGCGCCCGCGGTACACGACGCCCGAGCGCCCGCGCCCGATCTCGACCGTGCTCGCGTACGACCAGGGCACCCGACGCCCCGCGCCCGGCGGACGCTCCGCCGCCTCCGGGAGCCGCTGCGCCGCCCCGGCGCGCCCGCCCGTGTCGCGCATGGCGCCACGGTAGGGGATGGGTCCGCCGCCCGCCTAGTCGGGGACGCCGCCTTTCGGGCCTGCGGCGCGCACCGCCGGGCCCCCCTGGCCGGTCACCCCTCGTCGTCGGGCAGGGCGTCGAAGAAGGCGACCAGGAGGAGCGTCGCCAGCGGCCCCAGCAGGAGCGAGAGCAGGAACCAGTTCAGTCCGCTGCGGTTCTTGCCCTGGGCGAGGCCGGCGTTGATCAGCGCGAGCGTGCCCCAGCCGACGTAGTAGCCGGGCTCGGCGCGGAGGTTGGTTGCCAGGAGGACCAGCACGGCGGGGCCGCGGGCCGGAACGGACCGGCGGCCTCGACGTTGTAGCGCGGCACGCGCCCGGCGGCGACCCATCCGGGTAGCGCCCGCGCGCGTCCGGCCCGGCGGGCCCGGTACGGGCCTTGCTCGCGTCGTCCGCGCACCCGCGCCGCCCCCGTCCCATGTCCATCCTGCTCGCGCTCGCCGCCGTCCTCGCCCTGCAGGGTCCCGGGGAGCCGAGCGCTCCGTTCGCGAGGGTGCCGGGGCTCCTTCCAGCCGTGGAGCTGCACGCGCTTGCCGCGGCGGCAGGTGGGCGCGCGCGATCGGAAGCGCCCGTCGTCCTTCGCGGAGTCGCACTCCCCGGCGGGGGCTCGGCGGAGCTGCGCCTGCGGCCGATGGAGGTGCTGGCGCCGGGCGCCCGCGCCGTCGTCGTGGGCGCGCGCGGCCCGCGACCGGTGGCGCCCACCGTCCGGCTGCTGGCGGGACGCGCGGTGGCGGGGAGCGGCGGCGCCGCCGGCGGGGGACGCGCGTTCCTGGCCGTGACGCCGCGGTCCGTCTCGGGCTTCGTGGAGCTCGACGGTCGCCTCCACGCGATCGCGGACCCGCCGACCGCGCGCGCCCTGCCCGACCGCCCCCCGTCGACGGGTCCGTTGCTGCTGTGCGGCGCCGCCGGACCGGAGCCGGGCGCCGACGCGCCGGACGTCCTCGCGCGCGGCGGGCCCGTGCTGCGCGTCGCGGACGTGTTCTTCGAGTGCGACCCCGCCTTCCGCGGGCTGTACGCGAGCGACGTCGCGGCGGTCGACGCCGCGGTCGCGCTGATCGGCGCGTCCAGCGCGATCCTGCGCCGGGACGTGGGGCTCGTGCTGCGCGTCCCCGACGGGTGGCTGCGCGTGTGGAACGTCACGCCGCCGTGGGGTCCGCCCCAGGGCAACTTCTTCGACCTGCTGGCGCTGCAGGCCTGGTGGAGCGGGCCGCAGAACCCGCAGCGCGACCTGGACCGCGCGCTGGTGCACCTGCTGACCGCGCCGAGCTGGGGCGGGGTGGCGTGGCAGACGCCGGGCGTCTGCGACCCGGTCGCGGGCTACGCGGTCAGCGCGCTGGTGGGCAAGTTCCCGCTGCCGCTCAAGCACGCCTCGCTGGACAACGGCGACGTGCTGGTGCTGACGCACGAGCTGGGGCACGGCTTCGGCTCGCCGCACACGTTCGACTACGTGCCGCCGATCCCTTGCGTCGACGGCTCGGGGCCCGACGGCGGGACGCTCATGGGCGGGTGCCACCTGCTGCCCGGCGGGGTGGCCAACGTCGGGATGCGCTTCCACCCGCGCGTGCAGGACCGCCTGCGCCGGACGGTCGCGGGCGCGGCGTGCCTCGAGGTGCGCCCCCTGCGACCCGGGGACTGGGACGCCGACGGGGACGTGGACCGCGACGACCTGGAGGCGCTGCTGGCCTGCGCCGCGCAGGGCTTCGAGTCGGCGGGCTGCACGGAGGTGTTCGACCTGGACGGGGACGGCCGGCTGACCGCGCGGGACGTCCGCCTGCTCGAGATCGCGGCCGCCGGCGGCTGAGGCCGCCCGCGGGATGCCCCCGCGGCCCCGGCTTGCTAGCTTCGTGCGCGCGACCCCGGACCGGAAGGACGGTCCGGGCCACGCCGCGAGCCCAGCCACCCCGTGAGGTCCGCCATGCGCACGTCCGCCCCGCGCCGCCCGAACGCTCTCCTCCTGACGATCCCCGCCGCGCTGCTCGCCGCCCCTCTCGCGGGGTGCGCGGCGCTCACCGCCGGGGACGACGGCGGCCGGCCCGGACACGGCCAGCTCTTCCGCGGGATGGGCGCGCACCACCGCCCGGTGAGCACCGTGTCGGTCCACGCGCAGGCGTACTTCGACCAGGGGCTGACGTGGGCGTACTCGTTCAACCACGACGAGGCCGTGCGCTCGTTCCAGCGCGCCGCCGAGATCGACCCCGACTGCGCCATGGCCTGGTGGGGCGTCGCGCTGTGCGAGGGGCCCAACTACAACGACCCCGACATGACGCCGGAGCGCAACGCCGCCGCCTGGGCGGCGCTGCAGGAGGCGCGGGCCCGCGTCGACGGGGCCGCGCCGGTCGAGCGCGCGCTGATCGAGGCGCTCGCGGCGCGCTACGCCCCGGCCCCCTGGCCGGAGGACCGCGCGGCGCTCGAGCAGGCCTACGCCGACGCGATGGCCGCGGTGTGGGAGCGGTTCCCCGACGACACGGACGTCGGGACGCTCTACGCCGAGGCGCTGATGGTGCGCAACCCGTGGAAGCTCTACACGGACGACCGCGAGCCCGTCCCCGAGGCCGACGCCGAGGAGATCGTGGCGGTGCTCGAGCGCGTGCTGGCCCTGAACCCGGAGAACCCCGGCGCCAACCACCTGTACATCCACGCGGTCGAGCCCAGCGCCGACCCCGGCCGCGGCGTCCCGGCGGCGGACCGGCTGAGCGGCCTGGTCCCCGGCAGCGGCCACATGCGCCACATGCCGTCGCACATCTACGCGCAGGTCGGGATGTGGGACGAGGCGGTGTACCAGAACGAGCTCGCCATGGAGGCGGACACCGAGTACCTGCGCGTGTCGCCCGAGCAGACGATCCAGCACATGTACATGGTGCACAACGCCCACATGCGCGCGTTCTGCGCGATGATGGTCGGGCGCGAGCGCGAGGCGATGGAGTCCGCGCGCGCCATGTGGAGCAACGTGCCGGAGGAGGCGCTGCCGGTCGCGGGGCCGTTCCTCGACCGCTGGATGAGCTCGGTGTGGGACGTGCAGAAGCGCTTCGGCCGCTGGCAGGAGATCCTCGACGAGCCGGCGCCGCCCGACTTCATGCCGATCACGCAGGCGACCTGGCACGCGCACCGCGCCATCGCCCACGCGGCGCTCCAGGACTTCCCCGACGCCGAGCTCGAGCTGGCGCGCTTCCGCCGCGCGATGGACGCGCTGCCCGAGGACCTGAAGTGGGGCCGCCAGAGCGCGCGCCACGTGCTCGAGGTCAGCGACTGGTTCATCCGCGGCGAGATCGCGCTGCAGCGCGGCGACCTCGACCGCGCCGCCGAGCTGCTCGAGCGCGGCGCCCAGATCGAGGACACGCTCGGCTACGGCGAGCCGCCCCAGTGGCTGCAGCCCATCCGCCACACGCTCGGCGCGGTCTACCTCGAGGACGAGCGCTACGAGGACGCCGAGCGCGTCTACCGCGAGGACCTCGCCAAGTGGCGCGACAACGGCTGGTCCCTCTACGGCCTCGGCCGCGCCCTCGCCGCCCAGGGCAAGGACGCCGAGGCCCGCGAGGTCCAGGCGGCCTACGCCCGCGTCTGGGCCGACGCCGACGAGCCGACGACGACCAGCTGCAAGTGCATCCCGCGGACGTAGTCCGCGCGCGCCCGTCGGTGCACGCGCGGCCGCCGGTGCACGCGCGGCCGCCGGTGCGCGCCCGGCCGGGCCGAGCGCGTCGGCGTGTCCCCGCGGCGTCGCCCGGCACCCGACACCCGACGCGTTCCGCGCTGCCGCCGGCTGCCCGCGCGGGCGGTCAGTTCACGACCTGACTGGGTTCCGTGTGGAACCGTGGCTCGGTTCCCGCCGGATCCCCTGCAACCGCCGGCGCTTGGAGCAGTCACCTCCCCGCCGAGGGCCCCTCCACCCCCTCGGTGAAGGTGATTGCCCGTGTTCGAGCCCCCGCGCTGCCCGTACCGCTCCTGCCCCCGGCACCACGATCCACGGCCCCGGTTCCACTATCGGCACGGGTCGTATCACCCCAGGTGCCGGCCGCGCCCCGTGCCACGCTTCCGCTGTCGCACGTGCCGCCGGACCTTCTCGCGGCAGACGTTCCGGATGGACTACCGCGACCACCGTCCGCACCTCAATCCACACCTCTTCCGCCTGCTCGCCTCCGGCCTGGGCATCCGACAGTCGTCACGCCTGGTCGGCCTCAGCCTGCGCTGCACCGAGCTCAAGTTCCGCAAGCTCGCCCGGCACCTCTGGCGCCTCAACTTGAACGTCCGCGGACCTCTCCCACCCGGCTCCCGCCTGCAGCTCGACGAGCTCGAGACCTACGAGTGCCGCCGGCGGACGCGCCCCCTTAGCGTGCCCGTCGTGATCGAGGCCGAGTCGCGCTTCATCGTGTGGGCAGAGTCGGCCACGATCCGGCCGCGCGGGAAGATGACCCCGGCAAGGCTGAAAGCCCTCCAGGAGGACGAGGAGCGGCTCGGGAAGCGGATCGACCGCTCGCGCAAGAGCGTCGAGCGGGTGCTCAGGAGAGCGGCGGAGCTCGCTACTGGACTCGAGACCGTGGTGCTGCAGACCGACGAGAAGACGAGCTACGTCGGCATGGCTCAGAGGGCTTTCGGGAGGCACCGGCTGGTCCACGAAACGACCAACAGCAAGCTCGCGCGAATGACCTGGAACCCGCTGTTCCCGATCAACCACACCGAGGCCATGGCCCGGGACCTCATGGGCCGGCTGCGACGCGAGTCGTGGCTCGTGAGCAAGAGGAAGCGCTACCTGAACCTGGGCCTCGCGCTGTTCGCGGCGTACCGGAACTTCGTGCGGCGGCGCTTCAACCGGGACACGATGTCGCCGGCTCAGAGGCTGGGGCTGACATCCAGGCGGCTGGGGTGGGGGCAGCTGCTGACGTGGCGGCAGGACTGGCGTGGTCGGAGCTTGCACCCGTGCTGGCGGGGGTAGGCGCCGTGCGTTCGTCCGGCATGTCCTAGGCTGGACCCGGGAGGGTTCCCAATGAGGGGCCCCTCCCGCGAGTCCACA